>NZ_JNAC01000075.1:0-255575 GCF_000722555.1 Sphingobium sp. DC-2
GGCCTGATGATCAACCGCCCGGCCGCACACGGAAATCCTGACAGTCCCCTTATATGGGGACCTCCCGCTGAGTGCGGTCGCGGGGAAGGTCGTTCTGCGGCTGGATGAACAGGGCAGGCATCTGTTCCCGGCGGGCTTCTGACCCGCCTCCGTTCGTTTCGAGCGAAGTCGGGAAACGCTCCTCAAAGCGCATCCCTTGTCTTCCGTCATTCCGACGAGCGGGGAACCCATCCCTCCTGAAACAACCCTATCAAAAGGTCGGGAGATACATTCCAACCTGCGGAATGATGGTAACGGGTGGATAGCAGACGCCACCTGTTCAGTATCCCGTCGTCCCCGCGCAGGCGGGGACCTATCTCTCCGTACGCGACTGGATCGCCGAAGGCCACATGGGTCCCCGCCTGCGTGGTGACGACGAAGATGGGTCGAAAGCAACTAGCGCGCGCTCTCCATCCGCACGACCTTCCCTCCCTTCACCCAATAATCGAACCCGCCCCACCTGATCCGCTTCGACCCTACCGCCGCCAACTGCATCCCCCAATGCGCCCAGCACACCGCGAAGGGCGCCAGCACATCCCACCAGAGCGACCTCCTCGCCGCCACGCCCTGTCGCGGTTCCACCACTGCCGCAATGATCCGCCGCCGCGCCAGCGCTCGCGCCATGGCTGCCGCGTAACCTACGGCCACGGCGCTCCAGCCGCCCCACGCCAATGCCCAGGCCCAGCCCAGAGCCTGCAACCCCACCACGAGCGCAGCAACCGCCCACATGCCCACGCTGTTGGTCACGATATGCCGATATTGCCGCACCCCGAACGCAAAGGCCCCTCGCCCCTCCAGCGGCGTTGCGACGAGCAGATCCCGCACGGGCCGCAACCGCAGCTTCGCCCGCCATCCGGCGAGGCCGATCGCCATGTCATCCGACAAGCGTCCGGCCATGGCCGCATCCAGATCGAGCCGCTCCGCCACCTCTCGCGTCAGCGCCATCGCGCCGCCCCAGGGCATGGTCGCGCTGGCAGCGCGCGGCAGCGTCGCCAACTGCATCTCCACCGCGCCGACCAGCGCCGCACCGGCCTGCGCTTCCGGCAGCAACAGCCGGTATCCGGTAACGATGTCAGCCTTCCCCCGCACCAGCGGAAAGAGCAGCCGCCCGGCCAGCCGCACAGGCGGCAGGATATCCGCATCCACAAACACCAGATAGCGATCCGCGTCCCCCAAGGATCGCAAGGCCGCGCGCAGCTTGTGAACCTTCTGCCCCTCATCGCTCGCCACGCCCGCGCGAACGACCTGCACCCAGTCCCCCTCACGCGCCGCCAGAGCCTCCGCCGCCGGGCAAGCCCCCGATGTCGCAATCACCAGCCGGAACCGCGCCGTCTGCGCCTTCAACCGCGCGATCAGTTCCGCGCCGCCATCCCAGTCATCCCGCACCGACAGCAGCACCACGACGCCCTCCGGCGCTTCTTCCTGCCGGTCCAAGGGCAGATGCCGCCAATAATTCAGCACCCCCAGCAGGGAGAGCCCCTGCAACATCGCCCAAAGCCCCAAGGCCCAATTCATCGCTTAACCCAAGCCCTTTACCGCCCCGACCGCTGCTGTATGACGGCAGGCGCGATGCTCTCCAACCCCTTTCTCTTCACCCTCCTCCGCATCCTGCCCGCCTCGCTGGCCTCATGGCTGGGCGGCTGGCTGTCGGCAAACATCGCGCGCAGGAACATGAAGCTGCGCGACCAGCGCGCCCGCACCAACCTCGCCATCCTGCGCCCCGGCCTCGACAAGGCGGCCAGCGAAGCCATCCTCACCCGCCGCTGGTTCAATCTCGGCCGCACCATGGCCGAACTCACCAACATCGACCGGCTGATCGAAAATAACCATATCACGGTCGAGGATGCGGAAGGCTATCAACAAGTCCTCGACGGCCCCGGTCCGATGATCGCGCTCGCCGTCCATCTCGGCAATTGGGACCTGCTTGCCGCCCACATCAAGGCGTCTACCGATCGCCCCGGCCTCGGCGTCTACGACCCGCCGCAAGACCCCGGCCAGGCCGCCATGCTGAAACGCGCCCGATCAAGCTATATGGGCGAGGCGATCACCGGAGAGGGCGCGGCGCGCGGCATCCTCAAGCATCTGACCACGAAGGATCGCGCCACCCTTTACATCCTGCTGGACGAGCGCCGCGACCGTCAGGTCTGGTTCCCCCGCTTCGGCCGCGACCTGCCGCCGTCAGGCAACCTTTCCGTAGCGCTGCGCCTCGCGCGGAAAGTGGGCGCGAAATTCCTGCCCTTCTACATGATCCGCACCGAAGGCCCCAACTTCCGCGTCCACTGGCACCCGCCGCTCGATCCCGCGCAGCTTGCCGACGATCAGATCATGGATCAGGTGGATGCCTTCCTCGGCAAGGCCTGCATCGACCATGCCGACCAATGGCTGGCGCTTCACGATATGGATTTGACGCTATCCTGAGCGCCACCGCGCTCCTGCGGAGGCAGGAGCACGGAGCACATGGTTTCAACTCACCGCAACTAAGTCTAAAGCCCTCCAATGTCCCGACTCGCCATAAAAATCTGCGGCCTCTCGACGCCAGACACTGTTGGCGCGGCGATCAAGGCTGGCGCGTCGCATCTCGGCTTCGTCCACTTCCCCAGAAGCCCCCGCCATGTCGAAGCCGGCCAGATCCGCGCCCTCGCCGCGCAGGTGCCTGCGCACATCGATCGGGTAGCCGTCCTGGTCGACCCTGCCGACGACATCCTCACCCAACTCATCGCCACCAACAGCCTCACCGCCCTCCAGCTTCACGGCAGGGAAAGCCCGGAGCGCGCCGCCGCCATCCGCCAGCGCTTCAACCTTCCGGTCTGGAAGGCCATCTCCGTCAAGACCCGCGCCGACATCGACGCCGCCAAGGCCTATAGCGGGGCGGCCGACCTCCTCCTCTTCGACGCGAAAACCCCGGAGGGCGCGGCGCTGCCCGGCGGCATGGGGCTGCGCTTCGACTGGACGCTGCTGCGCGGCGTTCCCATATCGCTGCCCTGGGGCCTTTCCGGCGGCCTTGGCATCGATAACGTCGCCGAAGCGATCCGCATCACCGGCGCGCCGATGATCGACGTTTCTTCCGGCGTGGAAAGCGCGCCGGGCATCAAGAGTGTGGACAAGATCATGGCCTTCTGCAAAGCGGCACAGCCATCATGACCATCAAGAACTCCCTCCGCTCCCAGCCCGACGCGTCCGGCCATTTCGGTTCCTTCGGCGGCCGCTATGTCGCCGAAACGCTGATGCCGCTCATCCTGGAGCTGGAGAAGGTCTATAAGGCCGCCAGGCAGGACCCGGAATTCGACGCCGAATTCACCGAACTGCTCCGCACCTATGTCGGCCGCCCCAACCCGCTTTACTATGCGCAGCGGCTGACCGAAGCCCTCCGCGCCGGAGCGCCGGAAGGCCCGAATGGTCAAAAGAGGGGCGCGAAAATCTACCTGAAGCGCGAGGAACTGAACCACACCGGCGCTCACAAGATCAACAACTGCATCGGCCAGGCCCTGCTCGCCCGCCGCATGGGCAAGAAGAAGGTCATTGCCGAAACCGGCGCTGGCCAGCACGGCGTCGCCACCGCCACCGTCGCCGCCCTGTTCGGCATGGAATGCAAGATCTTCATGGGCGCGAAGGATGTCGAGCGGCAGAAGCCCAACGTCTTCCGCATGAAGCTGCTCGGTGCGGAGGTCGTCCCGGTCGTGTCCGGCTCGCAGACGCTCAAGGACGCGATGAACGACGCGCTGCGCCATTGGGTTTCCAACGTCCACGACACTTTCTACATCATCGGCACGGCGGCAGGCCCGCACCCCTATCCCGAACTGGTCCGCGACTTCCAGTCGATCATCGGCCGCGAAGCGCGCGAGCAGATCCTGGAGATCGAAGGCCGCCTGCCCGACATGCTGATCGCCCCGGTCGGCGGCGGCTCCAACGCCATCGGCCTGTTCCATCCCTTCCTTGACGACGCAGAGGTCAAGATGATCGGCGTGGAAGCAGCGGGCGAAGGCCTGCAAGGCAAACATGCCGCCTCTCTGGCGGGCGGCGCATCGGGCATACTGCACGGCAACCGCACCTATCTGCTCCAGGACGAGGACGGCCAGATCACCGAGGCGCACAGCATCTCCGCTGGTCTCGACTATCCCGGCATCGGCCCTGAACATAGCTGGCTGCACGAAATCGGCCGGGTCGAATATATGCCCATCACCGACGATGAAGCGCTGGCCAGCTTCCAGAAGCTCGCCGCGCTCGAAGGCATCATCCCCGCGCTGGAGTCGGCCCACGCCATCGCCAGCGCGGAGAAGGTCGCGCCCGCGATGGACGCGGACCAGATCATCATCGTCAATCTCTCCGGCCGCGGTGACAAGGACATCTTCACCGTCGCCGACGCGCTGGGAGTGGAGATGTGACGCCCTCCGCCCCGCTCCGTGCTGCTGCGAAGGCACTCAAGCGAGGCAAGTGGCTCGCGAAAGCCCAGTCCCGCCGTCCGATCCCGGTTCCTGCCTGCGCAGGAACACGCCGCGCAGGAATGACCAATGACTGACCGCCTCGCCGCCCGCTTCGAAGCCTGCAAGTCAAAGGGCCGCGCCGCGCTCGTCACCTTCGTGACCGCAGGCGACCCGACCGTCGCCGCGACGCCCGCCATCCTCGACGCGCTCGTCGCGGGCGGCGCGGACATCATCGAACTGGGCATGCCCTTCACCGATCCGATGGCGGACGGCCCCGCGATCGAGCTGGCGAACCTGCGCAGCCTTGGTTCGGGCACGAAGACCAGGGACATTTTCCACCTCGCCACCACCTTCCGCGCCCGCCATCCGCACACGCCGCTGGTCCTCATGGGCTATGCCAACCCCATGCTGGTGCGCGGCTCCGAATGGTTCGCCGGTCAATGCCGCCAGGCAGGGGTGGACGGCGTGATCTGCGTCGATGTCCCGCCGGAGGAAGATGCCGAAATCGGCCCTGCCCTCCGCGCGGCGGGCATCCACCTCATCCGCCTCGCGACGCCCACGACCGATGCGGCCCGCCTTCCCGCCGTGCTCGATGGCGCCAGCGGCTTCCTCTACCATGTCGCGGTGGCTGGCATCACCGGCAAGCAGCAGGCCGCGCAAGCCGCCGTCGAGCAAGCCGTGGCAAGGCTGAAAGCCGCCACTGACCTGCCCATAGCGGTCGGCTTCGGCGTCCGCTCCGCCGAACAGGCCGCCGCGATCGGCCGCGTCGCCGACGGCGTGGTGGTCGGCTCCGCCATCGTCGACATCATCGGCTCGCATGGCGATGCCGCTGCCCCCTTTGTCCAGGAGTTCGTCGCCAGCCTGCGCGGCGCGCTCAACGCCAACAGCCCCCATTATCGGGAGACCACCGCATGAGCTGGATCAACCGCGTCCGCAACGCCCTGCCCTTCATGGCGAAGAAGGAAAGCACGGCCGAAACGCTGTGGCACAAATGCCCTTCCTGCGCGGAGATGATCTTCATCAAGGAATGGGAAGACAATCTGTCCGTCTGCCCGCGCTGCGACCATCATGGCCGCATCGGCCCGTCCGAGCGTTTCGAGCAGATCCTCGACCCCGGCTTCATCCTCCTGCCCACGCCGCCGGTGCAGGAAGACCCGCTCAAATTCCGCGACACCAAACGCTATCCTGACCGCATCAAGGCCGCCCGCGCATCAACCGGCGATCAGGACGCGCTGATCAACGCGCGCGGCGCGATCGACGATTTGCCGCTGGTCATGGGCGTTCAGAATTTCGCCTTCATGGGCGGCTCCATGGGCATGGGGGTCGGCGCGGCCTTCATTCAGGGCGTGAACGAGGCGATCGGCCATAAATGCCCCTATGTCATCTTCACCGCGGCCGGTGGCGCGCGCATGCAGGAGGGCATATTGTCCCTCATGCAGATGCCCCGTTCGACCGTCGCGATCCAGAAGCTGCACGCCGCTGGCCTGCCCTATATCGTCGTCCTCACCGATCCGACCACCGGCGGCGTCACGGCGAGCTACGCCATGCTGGGCGACGTTCAGATCGCCGAACCCAATGCCCTGATCGGCTTTGCGGGCCAGCGCGTCATTGAAAGCACCATTCGCGAAAAGCTGCCGGACGGGTTCCAGCGCGCGGAATATCTGCTGGAACATGGGATGCTCGACATGGTTGTTCACCGTAGCGAATTGCGCGACACGCTGGCGCGGGTGATCGGCTATCTGACCCCTCGCGCCGCCGCCTGACGCCTTCGCGCGAAGGACGAAGGGCCATGCCCGACCACGCCATTTCCGATGATCCGGCGGTTCAGGCCCAGCTGGACCGCCTCGCGACCCTGTCGGCCGGCGCCGATATATTGGGTCTCGAAAGAATCACCAGCCTGCTCGGCCGGCTCGGCAACCCCCACCGCGCGCTGCCGCCCGCCTTCCATGTCGCTGGCACCAATGGCAAGGGGTCGACCTGCGCCTTCCTTCGCGCCGCGCTGGAGGCGGATGGGCGGAGCGTCCATGTCTTCACCTCGCCCCATCTCGTCCGTTTCAACGAACGCGTCCGCCTCAACGGCCAGCTCATCTCCGACGAAGCGCTCGCTCATTATCTCTCCCGCGTGCTGGACGTGGCGGAGGGCGTCGGCGCCAGCTTCTTCGAAGTCACGACCGCAGCCGCCTTCCTCGCCTTTGCCGAACATCCGGCCGACGCCTGCATTATCGAGGTGGGCCTTGGCGGGCGGCTGGACGCCACCAACGTCATCGAACGGCCCGCCATTTGCGGCATCGCCCAGCTCGGCATCGATCATCAGGCGTTCCTGGGCAACAGCCTGACCGCCATCGCTGCTGAAAAGGCGGGCATCGCCAAGCGCGGCGTCCCGCTCGTGACCCACCGCTATCCCGACCGCCTGACCCCGGTCATGCGCGGGGCCGCCGATCGCGCGGGCGCGCCGTGGCTGCCGATGGGCGGAAGCTGGGACGCGGCGGCCTATCGCGATCGGCTGCATTACCGCGACCAGCATGGCCGGATCGACGCGCCACTGCCCCGCCTTCCGGGCGCGCATCAGGTGCATAATGCCGCCCTCGCCTTCGCCATGCTGCGCCACCAGAGCGCCCTTCCCGTCAGCGAAGCCGCGCTCAAGGCCGCGCCGCTCTGGGCGCATTGGCCCGCGCGGCTCCAGCATCTGGATCATGGCCCGCTGCTCGCTCCCCTTCCGGCCGCCACCGAAGCCTGGCTCGACGGCGGTCACAATGCCGGGGCGGGTGAGGCGATCAGCGCCTTTTTCACCAGCGAAAGGCTGGGCGGGCGGCAACTTCACCTCGTCATCGGCATGCTCGCGAACAAGGATGTGGACGCTTACCTCGCGCCCTTCGCCGGCCGCATCGCCCATATCTACGCGCTGCCGGTTCCGGGGCATGACCATCACCCGGCCGAACGCTTCGCCGCCGTCGCCGCGCAATGGAACATCGGCTGCACCGCCCATGATTCGCCGCAGCAGGCGATCGCGGCCATCGCCGGACGCGGCGGACCTGTCGCGCCCCGGCTGCTGATCGCCGGGTCGCTCTATCTGGCCGGAGAGATTTTGCGGCTGAACGGACAAAATCCCGACTGATTATTCTTGCGATTCATTCTCAATAGCGTAAACCGGAGTCCGCCACATAACGGATGAAGGTTCACGATCATGGCTCATGGAGAGACTTCGCACCTCGACCTGCCCCGCCCCATTCCCGGCGGCTACGGCAATCGCCTCTTCCTCTATATCCTGCGCCGCATGGCGACGGCGGGGGTGAATGACGCCCATGCCGTGAATGCGATGATCGGCGCGTTCGGGCGCAGCTATCGCCGCCCGCTGGTGCTGATGCGCGCCATGATGCTGGAACTGGCCCGGTCGGCGACTCGCAAGATATTGGTCGCGCCCTGCTGCTGCGCGCGCATGACGGCCGACGAAGGCGTGTTGATGCAGGCGGTCGGCACGGCGGTGCAGGACCCGCGTCTCGCCTATGATCATGTCACGGCGCTGCTCGGCAATGACGATGCGCTGGGCGCGCTCACCTGTCTTCAGGCGGTCGCGCAGGCCCATAATGACCTTGGCCGCCCGCTAGATCTTTACGCGGCGGGCTGACGGCCTTCATCGGTGGCTGCGCTGCCGACGCTGCTGTCCACCAGCCCGGCGCGCATCATCAGCCAGAACAGGATGATGCCCGGCAGCGCCAGCGCCGTCGTCAGCAGGTAGAAATCGACATAGCCGAACCGCTCGATCAGCGCGCCAGCCGATGTCCCGGTCAGGAACCGTCCGACCACGCTGGCCGCCGCCGAAATCATCGCATATTGGGCGGCAGTGAAGCGAAGGTCGCATAGCGCGGAAAAATAGGCGACGACCGCGACGCCGCCGATCCCGCTGGCGAAATTCTCAAAGCCGATGGCGCCTGCCATGCCAAGGTTGCTCTTGCCCGCCGCCGCCAGCGCCGCGAAGCTGAAATTGGATACCGCCATCAGCACCAGGCTGATCAGCACCGACCGCTTCAACCCCAGCCGCGCGTAGAGCACGCCGCCTACGAAAATGCCCGCGAGCAGCGCCCAGAAACCTACGCCCACGTCATAAAGCGCAATCTCGTCATTGCTGTAGCCAAGGTCGTTGAACAGCAGGCGAAAGGTGAGGTTCGCCAGCGTATCGCCGATCTTGTGGACGATGATGAACAGCAGCACGAGCCACGCGCCCTGCCGCTTGAAAAAGTCGATGAAAGGGCCGGTGATCGCCTGAAACAGCTCGCCGCCGCTCTTGCGCGACGCGATCTCGCGATGCCGTTCGGGCTCTCCGACGATCAGTGCGGCCAGCATGGCGGGCAGGGCGAACAGGGAACAGACGAGATAGGCCGCGGTCCAGCTCCAATGCTGCGCCACGATCAAGCCCAGCGCGCCCGCCGCCGCCGCGCCGATGCGCCAGCCATATTGCGACATGCCCGCGCCGATCCCCAGCTGATCGGGCCGCAATATCTCGATGCGGTAGCCGTCGATGATGATGTCGAACGTCGCGCCCGCGATGCCCAGCAGGATCGCCGCCCGTACCGTCGCCATGATGTCGGACGCGGGATCGACCACCGCCAGGTTGACCACCGCCGCCATGACCAGCAGCCCCGCCAGCAGCATCCATGACACGCGCTGTCCCATATGGTGCAGCAGGGGCAGCTTCACCCCCTCGACCACCCAGGCCCACAGCCATTTCAGGTTATAGGCCAGCAGCACGAGGCTGAACGCCGTCACGCTTTTCTTGTCGATGCCGTCCTGCGCCAGCCGCGACGCCAGATTGGCGCCGATCATCGCAAAGGGAAAGCCGGACGATATGCCCAGGAACAGCGCGGCCAGCGGCGCTTTTTCGACATAGGGCCTGACCGCATCGACCCAGCTTTTCGTGCCCATGGCGATGTCGGTCATGAAGTTGCGCGCCCCCGGTAATGCATGTCGCGCCACCATATGGACAAATGCCGCCGAAACAAGCCGGTGGCGGTGCTATTCCTCCCGTGAACGGCTGCGCGCCTTGCGTCAGCACCCGGCGTCAGCCTCGCCCGCATGGCCGAACAGGCTGAGCCCGGCTGGCAGGCGCGCCGGTTCGACGCCCTGCAACTTCGCCTCGATCACGTCGATCGCCGCCAGCAGGTCGCGCGGCAGATAGGGCTTAGACAGGCATCCCACCGCCATGTCCGCCGCATCGACAGGGCATGCGCCGGTTACGAACAGCACCGGCAATCCCTTTTCATGCGCGTGGCGGGCGACGTCGATGCCTGTCTTGTCTCCATGCAGGGCGATGTCGGCGATCACCAGATCGACCTCGTCATCCTCGATAACCCGGACGGCATGGTCATAATCCTCGACCGTGGCGGCGACATGATAGCCCGCCTGTTCCAGCACATGCTCATTGTCGAAAGCGACCAGGGGCTCATCCTCGACGATCAGCACGCTGCGGATCGCCTTCCGCCGCGCCTGCCCTGCCTCTCCCTTTACCAGCCCGAAAAACATTTGCCGATCCGCCCCGTTTACGCCATTCAGCCGACCAACGCACGGCGGCTCGCGCCGGTTTCGCGACGGTCAGCCGCCACCCATCGCACTGGCGATGGGGCAGCACCATTCGTCATGTTCATGGCGTTTCCCGATATGGGAATGCCCATCTGCCGGTAAAAGGAAGTCAGCCGTGGAACCGCCGAAAAAATCTGGACCGCCCCGCCGGGCTGGACCCGGCGGCCCCAAGCGCCCCTCCGGCGGCAAAGCGGGGCTAGGCTCCCGCCCGGCGCGCCCTCCGTCCCGCAAGCCGCGCGGCCCGGCGGCGGCGTCGGCTCCCGCGAATCCCCACCCCGCGCGCGCGGCCGCCGCCGCCAGCGGCAAGGGCGAGCCCCAGCGCATCGCCAAGCTGCTCGCCCGCGCCGGTGTCGCGTCCCGCCGCGAGATCGAACGCATGATAGAGGACGGCCGGGTCACCCTGAATGGGGAGATAGTGACGACGCCAGCGACCCTGCTCGCCTCGCTGCACGGCGTCGCCGTCGACGGCAACCCCGTCGCGCAGCCCGCCCCAGCCCGCCTCTTCCTGTTCCACAAGCCATCGGGCTATCTGACGACGGAGCGCGACCCGCGCGGCCGCCCGACCATCTACGACCGCCTGCCCGCCGATCTGCCCCGCCTGATGCCGATCGGCCGCCTCGACATGACCACGGAAGGGCTGCTGCTGCTCACCACCGATGGCGAATTCAAGCGGCAGATGGAACTGCCCGCCACTGGCGTGCCCCGCACCTACCGCGCCCGCGCGTTCGGCGATATCAGCCAGGCGCAGCTTGAGGACCTGTTCGACGGAATAGAGATAGACGGCGTGCGCTACGGCCGGATCGAAGCCAATCTGGAACGACGCACCGGCCGCAACCAGTGGATCGAAATGACCCTGACAGAGGGCAAGAATCGCGAAGTGCGCCGCGTGCTCGAACATCTGGGGCTGCAAGTCAGCCGCCTCATCCGCACCAGTTACGGTCCCTTTCACCTGGGCGAACTGGCGTCCGGCGCGGTCGAGGAAGTGCGGCAGCACGACCTCATCCTCTTCCGCAAAAGCCTGAAACACGCCAGGGCTGACGTCTGACCCCATGTCTCCGCTGGCGCAGAAATAGCGAGCCCGATCATGAGAATCATCGCAGGCCAATGGCGCGGCCGCCCGCTTGTAGCGCCAAAGGGCGACGCCACCCGTCCGACAGCCGACCGCACCCGCGAAACGCTGTTTTCCATGCTGCTGAGCCGCATCGGCGCATTCGACGGGCTGGCGGCCGGCGATTTCTTCGCGGGTTCAGGCGCGCTCGGCTTCGAAGCCCTTTCGCGCGGCGCCGCCACCTGCCTCTTCGTCGAGCAGGACCGCGCGGCGCTGGACGCGATCCGCGCCAATGGCGACCGCCTTGGCGTCCGCCCGGACATTCGCCAGGGCAGCGTCATGTCGCTGGGTCCGGCACCCCGGCCGCTCGACCTCATCTTCATGGACCCGCCCTATCATAGCGGCGCGGGCGCGGTGGCGCTCGACAAGCTCAGCCGCCTCGGATGGACAGGCCCCGCGACCTGGGTCAGCATCGAAACCGATCGCCGCGAAGATGTCGAGGTGAAGGGCTTTACCGCCGATGCCGTGCGCGATGTCGGCAAGGCCAGGCTGACCCTGCTGCGCGCCTCCGGTTAGAGGCACATGCCCCGGCTCCAGGCAAAGCCCGCGCGGGACCGGACAGCTTTCACCCGCTCACGCGCGGCGCTGGCCGGTCCCGCTGCGAAGATCAGCGGCGCTTGCGCGTCTTGCGGGCCTCACTGGGATTGATGCAGCTGTCCTGAACGGTCCTGCTGCACACCGGATAATCCTTTCCTCCCGCAGGCGGCGGGGTCATGTTGCCGCCCACAGTCACCGGATTGGCGGAGCTTCCTACCGGAGCGGACGGGTCCTGCGGCACGCCTGCCGGAGCGGGCGCCATGCCGCTGCTCGGCGGCACCGCGCCAGTGGGCTGCGAAGCGTTGGGGTCCGCCCCTGTCGAAGGAGTCGCGGGCGTGGCCGGGCTGACGCCAGGGTCGGCCGGATCCGCAGGAGTTGCAGGCTCCGCCGGAGTCGCGCCAGCCTCTGGCGGCTGGGACATGGTTCCACTCGTATCCTGGGCAATGGCAACCGCGCCGGTCGTGAACGCCAGCATCGCCGCGCCTGCAAGCATGATCGATCTCATCGGGCTTCCTTTCCTTATTCTTCACCCTTACCCCGGTCGGGCTGGTGGAAAACCGGATGCCCAAGCCGCGCGTTCCTGACACGGCGACGAACCGTGGCGAACGCGCCGCCAGATGAATGTTCCTGCTGCTCAACCTTCAGGGTAGCGGTCGAACTTGGGCAGGCCGTGCGCCTGCGCCATCCACGGCGCGGCCTCGGCCCACTGGACATGGACCGAAGGTGGAAAGGCCGAAGGATCGTCCAGCGTCGCCGTCTGTATGTCTACCATGCCCGGAAAGGTCACCGCGTTGGAATAGAACAGGCCCGAACCGCAGGTCCCGCAAAAATGCCGGGTGACATTTTCTGACGAGGCATAGGTCGCGGGCGTGCCGTTCACGCGCAGCTTGTCCTCAGGGAACAGCGCCCAGCCCACCATCGGCGCTCCGGCGCTGCGGCGGCAATCTGCGCAATGGCACAGCGCGCTGTAAACCGGATCCCCTTCCACGTCATAGCTGATGCTGCCGCACTGGCATCGTCCTGCCGCCATGAGCTTTCTCCTTGCATGATTCGCCTTTTGTTCTCATAGATCGGGCATCGCCGCAAGGCTGCCTGGCCTTGCTCCCGTCCTTTGCGCTACCTAGTTGTCGTTCATGACCTTGCCCGCCCCCTCGCCTGACGACCCTCCCTATCTCCAGGGGCTGAACGCCCCTCAGCGGGAGGCCGTCCTGACGACCGAAGGCCCCGTGCTGGTCCTCGCGGGCGCGGGCACGGGAAAGACGGCGGCGCTGACGGCCCGGCTTGCCCACCTCGTCGCCACGCGGCGCGCCTATCCGTCCGAAATCCTGGCCGTGACCTTCACCAACAAGGCCGCGCGGGAAATGCGGGAGCGTGTCGGCCGCATGATCGGCCCGGCGGTGGAAGGCATGCCGTGGCTTGGCACCTTCCACGCGATCGCCGCCAGGATGCTGCGCCGCCATGCCGAACTGGTGGGGCTGCAATCCAACTTCACCATCCTCGACACCGATGATCAGCTACGGCTGATGAAGCAGCTTATCCAGGCGGAGGGGATTGACGAGAAGCGCTGGCCCGCGCGCCAGCTTGGCGGCCTGATCGACCAGTGGAAGAACAAGGGCCTCACGCCTGACGAGATCGGCGCGGCCGACAGCGAAGCCTATGCCAATGGGCGCGGGCAAAAGCTTTATGCCGCCTATCAGGCGCGGCTGCGCGACGTGAACGCCTGCGATTTCGGCGACCTGCTGCTGCATGTGCTGACCATCCTGAAACGTCATCGCGACGTGTTGGAAAGCTATCAGCAGCGCTTCCGCTACATCATGGTTGACGAATATCAGGACACGAACAGCAGCCAGTATCTCTGGCTCCGCCTGCTCGCGCAGCAGCGCAAGAATATCTGCTGCGTGGGCGACGACGACCAGTCCATCTATAGCTGGCGTGGAGCGGAGGTCGCCAACATCCTGCGCTTCGAAAAGGATTTCCCCGGCGCGAAGATCGTCCGCCTGGAACAGAATTACCGGTCCACCCCGCACATATTGGGCGCGGCGTCCGGCGTCATCGCAGAAAACGGCAATCGCCTTGGCAAGACGCTGTGGACCGACATCGACGCCGGGGAAAAGGTCCGCGTCATCGGCGTGTGGGACGGGCCGGAAGAAGCACGCCGCGTCGGCGACGAGATCGAATCGATCGAACGCGCGGGCCAGTCGCTGGACGAAGTCGCCATCCTCGTCCGCGCCCAGCACCAGACCCGCGAGTTCGAAGACCGCTTCATCCAGATCGGCCTGCCCTACCGCATCGTCGGCGGTTTCCGCTTCTACGAACGCGCTGAAATCCGCGACGCGCTTGCCTATCTCCGTCTTGTCAACCAGCCCGCCGACGATCTGGCCTTCGAACGCATCGTCAACGTGCCAAAGCGCGGGCTGGGCGACAAGGCCGTGGAAAAGCTGCACCGCCTCGCGCGGGCGGAGGGGGTGCCGCTGACCCTGGCGGCCGCGCGCATCCTCGACACGGACGAGTTGACCCCGCAGGCCCGCCGTTCGCTGGGCGCTTTCATCGGTGATCTCGCCCGCTGGCGCGATCGCGCGGCGCAGCTTCCCCATGCGGAACTGGCCCGTCAGATACTGGACGAAAGCGGCTATACCGCCATGCTCCAGGCCGAACGCACGGCGGAAAGCGCTGGCAGGCTGGAAAATCTGAGCGAACTTGCCCGCGCCATGGAAGAATATGAAACGCTGGGCGCGTTCCTTGAGCATGTTTCGCTGGTCATGGACAATGAAGCGCAGGCGGACGAGCGCAAGGTCACGATCATGACCATCCACGCCGCCAAGGGGCTGGAGTTCGACACCGTATTCCTCGCCGGATGGGAAGAAGGGCTCTTTCCGTCCCAGCGCGCGCTCGACGAAGGCGGCCTCAACAGCCTGGAGGAAGAACGCCGCCTCGCCTATGTGGCGCTCACCCGTGCCCGGCGGCGCTGCATCGTCCTGCATGCCGCAAACCGGCGGATTTACGGCCAGTGGACCAGTTCCATCCCCTCGCGTTTCGTCGGCGAATTGCCGCCTGAGCATGTGGAGGAAGAAAGCAGCATGGCGGGCGGCGCGTCCCTGTGGCGCGCCAACTGGTCCGAACGCGCCGACCCCTTCGCCAATGTTCAGCGCGGAAGCGGCCGTGGCCCCGGCTGGCAGCGCGCCCAGCAAAGCGGCCAGTTCGTCAGGGAGCCCGTCCGCATCGTGGAAGCCCGCGCGTCGGCCGTGTCCCTCGGCAACAAGGGCCGCGGCGACATGAGCGTCGGCCTGCGCGTCTTCCACCAGAAATTCGGCTATGGCACCGTCGCGGAAATCGAAGGCAACAAGCTGGAGATCGATTTCGAAACGGCGGGCCGCAAGCGCGTGATGGACAGTTTCGTCCAGCCTGCCTGAGGCGCTTCGATCCGCCTACGGCACCACGCGCACGACGCCCAGATAATCCCGCTTGCCGATCGCAACCCCGCTCATCCGCAGGATGTTGTAGGCGGTAGTGGCGTGGAAATAGAAGTTGGGCTGGGAAAAGCTCGTCAGGAAATCCTTGCCGGTAAATTCCATGCGGAGCTTGTCTCCTATGGTGAAGATAATCTGCTTGCCGCTCAGGGGCTCGATCTCATCGGCGTTCAACGCCCTGAGTGCATCCAGCGCTGCGGTGATCTTCGCGGTCAACCCCTCGAAACTGCTGGGCGGTTGCGTCATGTCGGGGGAGAAATGCCCGTTGCGCACGCCCTCGATCGCTCCGGCCGAATGCACCGCGCAACTCTTCACCTGATAGGCGAAACCGAACATATCGGGCGCAAGCCTCGCATCGATCAGCTTTTCGTGCGGGATCGACTGCTCATCGCAATGCGCCTTCGCCTTTTCGATCAGCCCCAGAACCGATCCCAAAATCTGGACACATCCCGGTACGAACGCGTCATACAGCGTCATCATGCTTCCTGCTCCTTTGTCGCGGTGGCGCGAAACATATTGCCGCAACATGGTGGCCCATCCAAAGCCCGCCCACAATCGCACAAAAAACCTCACCATCAAACAAGGGGAGGGCGACCGGCCAAAGGCGGGTGGAGGGGAAAAGCGCAGGTCCCGCCATACTAGCAGCCACGTCGGCGCTCTCACCCCCTATCAACGCGAAAAGGCGTCCCGAATTTTCCGCTGTCCTACAGCCCCATTATCAGGTTAGGCTCCACGCCGCTCTTTGAACCTTTAACATAATCTGTTGGAACCACCCGGCCAAAACCCAGCATTTCCGCGCCTGTGTCGTGTCACCTATGTCACCCAAATCCTACAGGCGGCAAACCGGCCGGGAACAGCAAAAGCCTCGATCCGGCAAGGACCAAGGCTCTCCGTTCAACGGCAGGCGTCAACCCAAGGCAAAGCCGGAACGGCCTCAGGCGCTGACACCGAAAATCATCTTTATCGGAAGATTTGGTGGAGCCTAGCGGGATCGAACCGCTGACCTCCTGCATGCCATGCAGGCGCTCTCCCAGCTGAGCTAAGGCCCCATCATAATGCGAACAATGCCGCACCTTAATGGATCAGGCCATGTCCGGCATAACGCCGTCGGCCGAATATCTGGACGCCCCTGGCTTGGCGGTCAGGACATGAAGCAAAGCCGTTTTCAGGCTCTCCACGCCCCTCGTCCGGGCCAGGACGTTTTCCGGGAAAATGCCCTCTGGACATTCTCAATCCGAAAAACTGGTGGAGCCTAGCGGGATCGAACCGCTGACCTCCTGCATGCCATGCAGGCGCTCTCCCAGCTGAGCTAAGGCCCCGTTTCCAGTCTCGGCGCCGTTTGGGTCCGGCGCTTTGGAGGCGCTGCCATTATGCCGCAGCACCCCCCATTGCAAGTGCTAAATTCGCTTAATTGTCGATGTCGTCGCCGTCATTGCCGCCAGCGTCGACGCCCAGATCGTCGTCGCCGCCCAGATCGACGTCATTGTCCGGCGAATCGCCATCGTCATCCACGTCCAGATCCAGGTCCAGATCGTCGTCAGCCGTCTCAAGCTCGCCATCGGCCGTCTCGATGACCTTCTTGGGCGCTTCCTCATAAGGCAGCGGCTGCTTGGACTTGAGGACGGGCTCTGGCTCCCATGCGGTGTTGCAATTGATGCAGCTCACCGGGTCGTCCTTGCCCAGGTCGTAGAAGCGCGTGGCGCATTTCGGGCAGGTACGCTTCGTACCCCATTCAGCCTTGACCATGTCCGGCCTTGTCCTTCTCGCGAGTGCTCAAACAGAAATCACGCGGCACGACAACGTCGTCCGCGAAGCGTGGCGCGCCTTGCCATAGCGGAACCGCGCTGTCAAAAGCCGGGCGCAATTTTTCAGCTTTCGCAACGGATTCCCGCGTGACCGCCTCTTCAGACCAGCCCGCCCCGATGACCTTCACCCCAGCGCCGCCCCTGTCGGGAAGCGTCACCGTGCCGGGCGACAAGAGCATTTCCCACCGATCGCTCATGCTGTCGGCCCTCGCGGTGGGCGAAAGCCGGGTGGAAGGCCTGCTGGAAGGGGAAGATGTGCTGGCGACCGCAGCCGCCATGCGGGCCATGGGCGCGGACATCAGGCGCGACGAGGATGGCATCTGGCACATCAACGGGGTGGGCGTGGGCGGCCTTCTTCAGCCGCAGACCGCGCTCGACATGGGGAATAGCGGAACCTCCACCCGCCTGCTCATGGGCCTGATCGCCAGCCACGGCATCACCGCGACCTTCACTGGCGACGCCTCTCTCAGCAAGCGCCCGATGGCGCGAGTCACCGAACCGCTTTCCCGCATGGGCGCCACCTTCATGACCAGCCCCGGGGGCCGGCTGCCGCTCACCATGCGGGGCGCCTGCCCGGCCGTGCCGCTCGATTACCGCCTTCCCGTCGCGTCGGCACAGGTCAAGTCGGCGATATTGCTCGCCGGCCTGAACGCGCCGGGAATCACCCGCGTAGTGGAACCCATCCCCACCCGCGACCATAGCGAACGGATGCTCAGGGGCTTTGGCGCGACGCTGGATGTGGAGGTCCAATCCGACGGCACGCGGATCATCAGCCTGACGGGAGAGGCTGAACTTCGTCCGCAGGCGATCACCGTGCCAGGCGACCCCTCCTCCGCCGCCTTCCCGATCGTCGCCGCGCTCATCACTCCCGGTTCGGAGGTCACCGTCACCAATGTCGGCATGAACCCGACAAGGGCGGGCCTGTTCGGCATTCTCCAGGCGATGGGCGCGGATCTCAGCCTGTCCAATCACCGCGAGGTGGGAGGAGAGCCCGTCGCCGACATCACCGCCCGGCACAGCCAGCTAACCGGCATCGACGTGCCGCCGGATGTTGCGCCCAGCATGATCGACGAATTCCCGATCTTCTTCGTCGCCGCGTCCTTCGCCCAAGGCACCACCCGAACCAGCGGCCTCGATGAGTTGAGGGTCAAGGAATCGGACCGGCTGGCGCTGATGGCGCGCGGTCTCGCCCAGATCGGCGCGCGGATCGAGGAAGTGGAAGACGGCCTGATCATCGAAGGGACCGGCGGCGCTCCCCTGCCCGGCGGCAAGTCTCCGCCAGTGATAGCGGCCTCGCTCGATCATCGCATAGCAATGAGCTTCGCCGTCGCTGGCCTCGCCACCACCGGCGGGCTGACCGTGGATGACATGCGTCCCGTCGCGACCAGCTTCCCCGGTTTCACCGCCCTGCTCCGGTCACTCGGAGCGATCGAGTGACATTCGACCTTGCCAATATCATCGGCCTGACCGGCAGCGGGTTGATGGTCGCGGCTTATGCTTACAGCAATATGGCGCGCACGCTGAATTTCGTGCTGTTCAACCTCTTGAACCTGGTGGGTGCATTGCTGCTGATCGGGTCGCTCACCGTCCACTTCAACATTGCGTCCATGGCGCTTGAGATCGTCTGGGCGCTGATCGCGCTGGTCAGCCTCGGCAAGGCGCTCATGAAAGGCAAAGCACAATGATCATCGCCGTCGACGGTCCGGCAGCGTCAGGCAAGGGCACGATCGCGCGCGCTCTGGCCGATCATTACGGCCTGCCCTGTCTGGATACCGGCCTTTTGTATCGCGCCGTGGGCCTTTCCGTGCTCAAGGCCAGCGGCGATCCCGATCGGGAAGCGGATGCGCTGGCGGCTTGCAACTTCGATGAGGCGATCCTTTCCGATCCTGCCCTGCGCACCGAAGCGGTAGGGTCGCTCGCATCGCGCGTCTCCGTCCACCCGAGCGTCCGCCAGGCCCTGGTTCAGCGGCAGCGGGATTTCGCCGCGCAGCCCGGCGGCGCGATCCTGGATGGGCGCGACATCGCGACGGTCATCGTCCCGGACGCCGACGCCAAGATCTTCGTCACGGCCAGCGTCCATGTGCGGGCGCAGCGCCGCTATGATGACGGCGTTGCCCATGGCGGGCATCCCGACATGGACAGCCTCATCGCCGATATCCAGGCACGCGACACGCGCGATATGAGCCGGGATCATGCGCCGTTGCGAATGGCCGATGGAGCGGACTTGCTCGACACCAGCAATTTGACTATAGACGCTGCCGTCCAGCAGGCCATTGCACTGGTGGACGCCCAGTTGGAACGTCGGCGAAACGCCTGACGCGATGACGGCGCTTGGGATTCCCAGGCGCCCTTTTCGCTTATCCGCGGGGCGTCGCTCGTCATAGCCGAACGGATGTTCGCGCGGTATCCGGCCGCGCGGGCGGTTTGGCCTGAAAGACCACCGGAGACAACCGGTAGGCCAGCAATGACGAGTGAAGGAAACTTACATGGCCTCTACGGCATTCCCCTCGCGCGACGATTTCGCCGCGCTTCTCAATGAATCTCTCGGTGGCGAGGATGGCGGCTTCGAAGGCCGCGTCGTCAAGGGCACCGTAACCGGCATCGAAAACGACATGGCGCTGATCGACGTCGGTCTGAAGTCGGAAGGCCGCGTGCCCCTGCGCGAATTCGCCGCTCCCGGTCAGAAGGCTGACCTCAAGGTCGGCGACGAAGTCGAAGTCTATGTCGACCGCGTCGAAAACGCCCATGGCGAAGCCATGCTGTCGCGCGACCGCGCGCGCCGCGAAGCCGCCTGGGACAAGCTGGAATCCGAATTTACCGAAAATGCCCGCGTCGAAGGCGTCATCTTCGGCCGCGTCAAGGGCGGCTTCACCGTCGATCTCGACGGTGCCGTGGCGTTCTTGCCCGGTTCGCAGGTTGATATTCGCCCAGTGCGCGACGTCACCCCGCTGATGGACATTCCGCAGCCCTTCCAGATTCTCAAGATGGATCGCCGCCGCGGCAACATCGTCGTGTCGCGCCGCGCCATCCTGGAAGAAACCCGCGCCGAACAGCGCTCGGGCCTCATCCAGACGCTGGCCGAAGGCCAGATCATCGAAGGCGTCGTCAAGAACATCACCGATTACGGTGCGTTCGTTGATCTGGGCGGCATCGACGGCCTGCTGCACGTCACCGACCTCAGCTACAAGCGCATCAACCACCCGAACGAGATGATCAACATCGGCGACACTGTCCGTGTCCAGATCATCCGCATCAACCGCGACACCCAGCGCATCAGCCTTGGCATGAAGCAGCTGGAAAGCGATCCGTGGGAAGGCGCCGCCGCCAAGTATCCGGTCGGCGCGAAGCTGTCGGGCCGCGTCACGAACATCACCGAATATGGTGCGTTCGTCGAGCTGGAGCCGGGCATCGAAGGCCTGGTCCACGTTTCGGAAATGTCCTGGACCAAGAAGAACGTCCACCCCGGCAAGATCGTTTCGACCAGCCAGGAAGTCGACGTCATCGTCCTGGAAGTCGATCCCGAAAAGCGTCGCATCTCGCTCGGCCTCAAGCAGGCCCAGAACAACCCCTGGGACAGCTTTGCCGAACGTCACCCGATCGGCTCGACCGTCGAGGGCGAAGTCAAGAATGCGACCGAGTTCGGCCTGTTCATCGGCCTGGACGGCGATGTGGACGGCATGGTCCATATGTCGGACATCGCCTGGGGCATTTCGGGCGAAGACGCGCTGGCTCTGCACCGCAAGGGCGAGACGGTTCAGGCCGTTGTTCTCGACATCGACGTCGAGAAGGAGCGCATCAGCCTTGGCATGAAGCAGCTTGAGCGTGGCGGCCCGGCCGCTGGCGGCACCGCTGCTGCGGCCGCTGGCCTGACCAAGAACTCGATCGTCACCGTGACGGTTCTGGAAGTGCGCGACGGCGGCCTGGAAGTCCAGGCTGGCGAAGACGGCGCTGCGGGCTTCATCAAGCGCAGCGACCTTGGCCGCGACCGCGACGAGCAGCGCCCGGAACGCTTCCAGGTTGGCCAGAAGTTCGATGCCATGGTCACCGGTTTCGACCGCGCCAAGAAGCCGACCTTCTCGGTCAAGGCGATGCAGATCGCCGAAGAGAAGCAGGCCGTGGCTCAGTACGGCTCGTCGGACAGCGGCGCGTCGCTGGGCGACATCCTTGGCGAAGCGCTGAAGGCCAAGAGCGAAGGTTAAAAGCCTCTCTCTATAACAAAAGTAATAGGCTCACCGGAACTCGGTTCCGGCGGGCCTTTTTTCTATCCCAAAATAAGAAATGACTACCGATAATGGCCAATTGTCATGGGTTTGCGTATTCTCTATGAGTCAAGTGGGAACCAGAAGGGGGAGCTGGAGGACCAATGATACGTTCAGAATTGATACAGACGCTGGCGGAAGAAAATCCAGATCTTGGCTTGCCTGAGGTCGAGAGGATCGTTGATCTTTTTTTCAAGGAAATCGTTGACCGGCTGTCGAGTGGCGGCCGGGTGGAATTGCGCGGTTTCGGAGCCTTTACCACGCGCGCGCGGGATGCGCGGACGGGGCGCAATCCGCGCACGGGGGAACAGGTGCCGGTTTCAGCCAAGCGCGTGCCCTATTTCAAGCCCGGCAAGGAAATGCGCGAGCGGCTGAATGGCAAGGCAGGTTCATCTTCGCCGCGTCCTTGACGTTCAGGCGCGCAGGCGTCAGGGGATAGGCCGACGCGGACGTGGCGAAATCGGTAGACGCAGCGGACTTAAAATCCGCCTCCCCCTGGGAATGCGGGTTCAAGTCCCGCCGTCCGCACCAGGGTTAAAGGCGGCATCAGCAGCGCCCGCCCTTCCATAAAGCTGGATATTCCGCTGCCTTCCCGCAATTATGCGGCATGGCCGGTGCAATCAATCCTCAAAGCTTCAGCGATTCCCTGGTCATCCTGGGCGCCGCTGGGCTGGTCATTCCCGGCTTTGCCCGATTTCGCATCAGCCCGGTCATCGGCTTCATCCTCGTCGGGCTGGCGGTGGGACCAGCGGGCCTTGGATCGCTCGTCAGCGAATATCCCTGGCTCTACCATGTCACGATCTCGAACCGGGCGGCGATAGAACCCTTTGCCGAACTTGGCGTCATATTGCTGCTGTTCTCCATCGGGCTGGAGCTGAGTTTCCGGCGCCTATGGACGATGCGGGCCCAGGTGTTCGGCGTTGGCGCGGCCGAGTTGATCGGCGGCGCCATGCTGATCGCGAGCGGCCTTTATCTGCTGGGGCAGCCGCCAGCGGGGGCATTTGGCCTGGGCCTCGCGCTGGCCTTGTCTTCGACCGCCGTGGTGCTTCCCATGGTGGGCACGCAGAGCGCGGTCGGGCGAGCGGCCTTTTCCATGCTGCTATTCGAAGATCTGGCGCTGGTTCCCATCATCTTCATGCTGGGCGCGCTTGCTCCTTCGGTCGCGGCAAGTCCCGATGGCGCATGGTCGCAGCTTGCGGGCACTTTGCTCAAGGGCGGCCTGACGATCGGCGTCATGCTCGTTCTTGGCCGCCTGTTCCTGCCGCACATCTTTCGTCAGGCGGCGCGGACCAAAAGCCCCGAAGTCTTCCTGGCGGCGAGTCTGCTGGTCGTCATCGTGTCCAGCCTGGCGACATCGCTTGCGGGCCTGTCGCCGATCGTCGGTGCTCTGCTGGCGGGCCTGTTGATCGCCGAGACCGATTATCATGGCGAGGTCGAGGTCATGACCGCGCCATTCAAGGGCCTCGCGCTGGGGGTCTTCCTGATCACCGTGGGGATGAGCCTGGACGTTCGCGTGATCCTGGCCAACTGGCCTGCGCTTGTCCTAGCCGTGCTGGGGGTCGTGCTTGCCAAGACGCTGGTGACGGCCGCATTGCTGTATCTTTCCGGGGCGCGCAGGGGCGTCGCGCTGGAAGTCGGCGTGCTGATGTCCAGCCCGTCCGAAACCACCCTGATCGTCCTGTCCGCGGCGGCTGCGGCGAAGCTGATCCTGCCATCGACGGCGGCTTTCTGGCAGATCGTGACCGCGATCGGCCTTACCATCACGCCCTTGCTCGCGCGGATCGGCCATGACATCGCCCGCCGCCTGGAGATGGCCTTGGGCGAAGAAAGGCCCGACTATGAAGAGGAAAGCACGGAGGCGGCGGCAGTCGTGATCGGCTTTGGCCGCGTCGGGCATATGGTGTGCGACCTGTTGCGCCTCCACAATCAGCGCTTCATCGTCGTGGAGTCGGACCCCGACGTGGTCGCGGAAGCGCGCCGCAACGGCTATCCCATCCTGTTCGGCGACGTTTCCCGGACGGAGATGCTGGACAGGCTGCGCCTGGGCCATGCGCGGGCGCTGATCCTGACCATGGACGACCCGGTGCTGTCGGTTCGCGTCACCAAGCGTGTTCGCGGCTGGGTGCCTGACCTGCCGATCATCGCGCGAGCCCGCGATACGGGGCATGCCGCTCAACTTTATCAGGCGGGGGCCAGCGACGCGGTGCCCGAAACGCTGGAAAGCTCCCTGCAACTGGCCGAGACCGCGCTGGTCGACCTGGGCGTCGCGATGGGGCCGGTGATCGCGTCGATCCACCAGACGCGGGAGGATCTGCGCATGGGCATCAAGGATGCGGCACAGATGGAAATAGCGCCCAAGCTGCGGCGGCTGCGGTCGGATGAAGTGCCCTGACTCCCCTTCCACCGATAGGATTTGGGTGACATAGGTTACACGACAGACGCGCGGAAAACCGCCATTTCCTTCCGATTTTCCTACAGGTCAAAGAGCGGGGTGTGGCTTAGCGTAAGGCGGTGCCTGTAGGACAGGGAAATTTTTTGGGAGGTTGCGTCTTTTCCCCTCCACCATCGGCTGTGCCGATGGTCCCCCTCCCCATCGTTGATGGGGAGGATTGGGGATAGGCGGGGCGCTGGATATCAAGGGAATTGGAGGATAGTTTGAAAATCGACCGGAGAGATGTGATCAAGGCCGTTATCGCGGCGGGCGCCTGTTCGGGGGCGATCGCTTCACCGGGCGGTGCTGAGACGGCCGCTGCTTCATTGGCAAAACCGTTCAGCCCTGCTGCGGGCCCACGATCGCGTCTGCTGTTCGTCAATGACCTTGCCGGTGATCTTGACGGACTTTACGCGCTGGTCCACGCCATCCTTACCCCCACATCCGAGTTGCGCGGGATTGTCGCCACCGGGACGGGCAACCCCAGCGAAAGCGCGGCAAAGGCCGTGGATATGGCGGAAGAAGTTCTGGAACTCATGAATCTGGCCGGGAAGGTCAAGGTCCATGCCGGAGCGGCCAGGAAGATGGCTGAGCCCACTGTGCCGGTTCGCTCGCCGGGCACGCAGGCGATCATTGATGAGGCCAAGCGCACCGACACGGACCTACCATTGTTCGTCGCCGTGGGCGGCGGATTGACGGAGGTCGCGAGCGCGCTGCTTCTTGAGCCGTCCATCGCCGACCGCTTCACGCTGGTATGGATTGGCGGCGATTCCTATCCCGAAGGCGGCACCGGCGAGTATAATTTCAACATCGATAAGCTTGCAGCGCAATATGTGTTCAATCAATCGGCCGTGCCTATCTGGCAGGTTCCGCGATCAGCCTATGCGACCTGCCTCGTGTCCGCCAGCGAGTTGCAGGCGTTCGTCGCCCCGCATGGCCGGATCGGAGCTTGGCTCTACCAGAAGGTCGTCGACGCACCTGCGCAGTATCGCAACATCCTCAACATGGGAGAGACCTGGACGATGGGGGACAATCCCCTGGTCCTGCTGACATCGCTGGCGGACTGGCCGCCGAGCGCCCAGGCGCGGCCCTTCCGTTATGAGCGGCATGGATCAAGCGCGTCGGAAGAGGTGATCGCGCCCGCGCTGAACAGCGACGGGACATTCACCGTCCGCAAGGAAGGACGGAAAATCCGCATCTTCAAGTCGATTGATAACCGCATGATGCTCAACGATCTTTTCGCCAAGCTGCGGATTCACTATCCGGCGGCGGGATAGGCATCATCCGGCTGGCGATGCCCTCCCCCAGCCCCTCCCGCGAGCGGGAGGGGAGGTTTCCAAATATCAGGCCGGGACGCTGGCGAGGGCGGCCTTGACCGCTTCGATCGCGGCGCCGGCCTTGCCGCCTTCGGGGCCGCCGCCCTGGGCCATGTCGGGACGGCCGCCGCCGCCCTTTCCACCCAGCGCTTCCACGCCCGCGCGGACGAGGTCGACAGCGCTGATCGCGCCAACCAGATCATCGGTCACGCCCACGGCGATGCTGGCGCGGCCATCCATGACAGCGAGCACGGCGGAAACGCCGCTGCCAAGCGCCGCCTTGTTCTGATCGACCAGGCCGCGCAGTTCCTTGGGGTCGAGCCCTTCGATCACCTGACCGATAAAATCGATATTGCCGACCTTTTCGGGACCGGCCGCCTGAGCGCCGCCCCCGCCGCCCAGCGCCAGCGCCTTTTTGGCTTCGGCCAGTTCGCGTTCGAGCTTGCGGCTCTGCTCCACCAGCGCGGCGATGCGCGCGGGGACTTCCTCCGGCGTCGTCTTGAGCGCGGCGGCGGACTGGCGCAGCCGGTCTTCGCGATCGGTGAGCCACAGGCGCGCGGCTTCGCCGGTCAGCGCCTCGATCCGGCGGACGCCGGACGAGACGGCGCTTTCGGAAATGATCTTGAAGATCGCGATGTCGCCGGTCGCGCGAACATGCGTGCCGCCGCACAGTTCGACCGAATAGCTGTTGGCGTCGCCCTTGCCCATGGACAGCACGCGCACTTCGTCGCCATATTTCTCGCCGAACAAGGCCATGGCCCCGGCGGCGATCGCGTCATCCGGGGTCATCAGCCGGGTCGTCACCTCTTCATTATGGCGGACCTGTTCATTGACCTGGCTTTCGATCGCGGCGATCTGGCTGTGGGTCAGCGCTTCGGGATGGGAGAAGTCGAAGCGCAGGCGATCCGGCGCGACCAGGCTGCCCTTTTGCGTGACATGCGCGCCCAGCGTGTTGCGCAGCGCCGCATGCAGCAGGTGGGTGGCGCTGTGGTTGGCGCGGATGCGGTCGCGGCGGTCGGTATCGACCGACAGATGCACGGTGTCGCCGACCTTGATGCTGCCCGTGCCGATCCGGGCCCGGTGGGCGTGGAGACGGCCGAGCGGCTTTGACGTATCCTCTACATCAGCGACCAGGCCGGATTGCGAGGTGATGGTGCCCGCATCCCCCATCTGCCCGCCGCTTTCGCCGTAGAAGGGCGTCTGGTTGGTGATGATGATGACTTCATCGCCCGCGCCCGCCGCATCGACGCGCGCGCCATTCCTGACGAGCGCGAGCACTTCGCCTTCGCCTTCGGTCCCGCTGTAGCCGATGAATTCCGTGCTGCCGGTGGTTTCGGCGATGTCGAACCAGATTTCGTCCGACGCCTTTTCGCCCGAACCCTTCCACGCGGCGCGCGCGGCGGCCTTCTGCTCCGCCATCGCCTGATCGAAGCCTTCGCGATCGACGCCAAGGCCGCGCGAGCGCAGCGCATCTTCGGTCAGGTCATAGGGGAAGCCATAAGTGTCGTAGAGCTTGAACGCCGTCTCGCCGGGCAGCGTGCCGCCTTCGGGAAGGTCCACCGTGGCTTCATCGAGCAGCTTCAAGCCCTTTTCCAGCGTCTGGCGGAAACGGGTTTCCTCGCGCAGCAGCGTTTCCTCGATCAGCGGCTGGGCGCGGACCAGTTCCTGATAGGCGCCGCCCATTTCGGAAACGAGGCTGCCGACCAGCCGGTGCATCAACGGCTCCTTCGCGCCGATGATGTGCGCGTGGCGCATGGCGCGGCGCATGATGCGGCGCAGGACATAGCCACGGCCTTCATTCGCGGGCAGAACGCCGTCCGCGATCAGGAAGCTGGTGGAGCGCAGGTGATCGGCGATGACGCGGTGGCTGGCCTTGAACTCGCCATCGGTGGCGGTTTTGGTCAGGGCGCCCGATTCCTCGATCAGCGCCTTGAAGGTGTCCGTATCATAATTGTCATGGACGCCTTGCAGCACGGCGGCGATGCGTTCCAGCCCCATGCCGGTGTCGATGCTGGGCTTGGGCAGTTCGCCGACGATCTCATTGGCTTCCTGCTCATATTGCATGAAGACGAGGTTCCAGATCTCGACGAAACGGTCGCCATCTTCTTCCGGGCTTCCCGGCGGGCCGCCCCAGATGTGATCGCCATGGTCGTAGAAGATTTCAGAGCAGGGACCGCAAGGGCCGCTGTCGCCCATCGCCCAGAAATTATCCTTCGTCGGAATGCGGATGATGCGTTGTTCGGGCAGGCCCGCGATCTTCTTCCACAGGTCGAACGCTTCATCGTCGGTGTGGTAGACCGTCGCCGTCAGCTTTTCAGGCGGCAGGCCCCATTCCTTCGTCAGCAGGGTCCAGGCATGGGTGATCGCCTGTTCCTTGAAATAGTCGCCGAAGCTGAAATTTCCCAGCATTTCGAAGAAGGTATGGTGGCGCGCGGTGTAGCCGACATTGTCGAGGTCGTTATGCTTGCCGCCCGCGCGGACCGACTTCTGGCTGCTGGTCGCGCGGCTGTAGGGGCGCTTTTCAAGGCCGGTGAAGACATTCTTGAACGGCACCATGCCCGCATTGACGAACATCAGCGTCGGGTCGTTATGCGGCACCAGCGGCGCTGAAGGAACGATGGTGTGGCCGTTCGCCCCGAAATAGTCGAGGAAGGAGCGGCGAATGTCGTTTGTCGATGTCATGGGGGCGATTTAGTTGGAAGCGCCCCGGCGCACAAGCGGGGCTTTTCATCGCAGGCGTCAGGCGGGTTCGCAATCGGGACAGGCGGGCGCGGCCTTTGATGATGCTTGCCATTGCCCCGGCGGTGAATGGGTTCTAATCCCCGGCCATGGATGAGAATACACGCCGCGCCGCCCTGGATTATCACCGCCTGCCTCAACCGGGCAAGCTGCGTATCGAGCCGACCAAGCGCATGGTCAACCAGCGCGACCTGGCGCTGGCCTATTCTCCGGGCGTGGCGGCGCCCTGCCTGGAAATCGCGCAAGACCCCGACAAGGCGATGGACTATACCGCGCGCGGCAATCTGGTCGCGGTGATTTCCAACGGCACGGCGGTGCTGGGGCTGGGTTCCATCGGGGCGCTGGCGTCCAAGCCGGTGATGGAGGGCAAGGCCGTCCTCTTCAAGAAATTCGCCGATATCGACGTTTTCGATATCGAGGTCGACACGACCGACCCGGAAAAATTCATCGAAGCGGTTTCGCTGCTGGAGCCGAGCTTTGGCGGCATCAACCTGGAGGATATCAAGGCGCCCGAATGCTTCGCCATAGAGGCGGAGTTGAAGAAGCGGATGAACATCCCCGTCTTCCACGACGACCAGCATGGCACCGCCATCGTCGTCGCGGCGGCGGTGCGCAACGCGCTGGTGCTGCAAGGAAAAAGCCTGGAGGAAGCGCGGCTGGTGACGTCAGGCGCCGGGGCGGCGGCGCTGGCCTGCGTGGACCTGCTGGTGTCGATGGGGCTGCGGGTCGAAAATGTGACGCTGACCGACAAGGACGGGGTGATCCATTCCGGGCGCACCGGCATGCTGCCCAACATGGCGCGCTATGCCCGGACGACCAATGCGCGGACCTTGCCGGACGTGCTGCCGGGCGCGAACATCTTCCTGGGGCTGTCGGCGCCGGGCGTGTTGAAGCCGGAATGGCTGCCGCTGCTGGCGGACAGCCCGCTGATCTTCGCGCTCGCCAACCCGGAGCCGGAAATCCGGCCGGAGGCGGCGCGGGGCGCGCGTCCCGATGCGATCATCGCCACGGGGCGGTCGGACTATCCCAATCAGGTGAACAACGTCCTGTGCTTCCCCTATATCTTCCGGGGCGCGCTGGACGCGCGGGCGACCGAGATCAACGAGGCGATGAAGGCCGCCGCCGCAGAGGCGATCGCTGGCCTGGCCCGCCTGCCCGCGCATGACAGCGTGGCGCAGGCCTATGGCGGGCGCAAGCTGGTGTTCGGGCCGGACTATATCATCCCCACCCCGTTCGACCCGCGCCTGATCGCGGAAATCGCGCCCGCCGTGGCGAAGGCGGCGATGGACAGCGGGGTCGCCAAGCGCACGCTGGATATCGAGGCATACCGGCGCTCGCTGGCGCAGCAGAATACGCGGTCGGCCCAGCTTATGCTGCCCGTGTTCGAAGCGGCGCGCGGCACCTGCCGCCGGATCGCCTATGGCGAGGGCGAGGATGAGCGCGTGCTGCGCGCGATCCAGGACGGGCTGGACGAAGGCATTGTGCGCCCGGTCATCGTGGCGCGGCGGCGCATCCTGAACGAAAAGCTGCCTGCGCTGGGCCTCAGGCTTGAGCTGGACCGCGATGTCGAGGTGATCGATCCCGAAACCGACCACCTCGTCATGGGCGAGCTGGTGGAGGCCTATCGCGCCATCGCGGCGCGCAAGGGGGTGCCCGCCGCCGAAGTCGTCCGCCACGTCTATCGCCGCCCGACCGTGACGGCGGCGATGCTGCTGCGGACCGGACGGGTCGATGCGGCGATCGTGGGCGGTAACAGCGAATATTGGGGCCAGGTGGAGCATGTGCTGCGCATCGTGGAGCGCAGGCCGGGGCTGAGCCGCGTCTATGCGCTGTCGGGCCTGATCCTCGATCCCGGCGCGCTGTTCATCACCGACACGCATATGGTGCCCGACCCGACGCCGGAGCAGATCGCGGAAATGGCGATATTGGGCGCGACGGAACTCAAGCATTTCGGCCTGACGCCGCGCGTCGCCCTGCTGTCGCATTCCAATTTCGGCGCGTCGCACAGCCCCAGCGCGCGCAAGATGCGATCCGCCTTGCAGATGGTGCGGGCGGCCGCGCCTGACCTCAGGGTCGATGGCGAAATGCATGCCGACGCGGCGCTGAGCCAGCCCTTGCGCGAGCGGCTGATCCCCGATTCCCGCTTCGAAGGGCCAGCGAACCTGCTGGTCATGCCCAATCTCGATTCGGCGAATATCACGCTGACGGCGCTGTCGGCATCGTCCAGTTCGCCCACGGTGGGGCCGATGCTGATGGGCCTGGCGCAACCCATCCATGTGCTGACGCCCGGCGTCACCGCCAGAGGCATATTGAACCTGACGGCGATCGCCGCGGCGGAGGTCGACCGGGAAGGCTGACCTTAACCTTTTTCCGGCAGAGCCTTGTGCCGGAAGACAGGTAACGGGACGAGCATAGTGCGATTGATCACGGCCCTGATGCGGCTTGCGGGCCCGAAGCTGGCTGTTGGACTGGCGGCGAGCGCGGTTTTGCTGCTCGTGACCACCTATATGGAGCGCGGCCGCGATCTGGAGCCGCGCCCGAAGGTGGAGCAGGCGAGCGCCGCGCCTTCAAAGCCCGCCGCAGCAGGGGCCGCTCCGGTCGAGCGTTCGCGCGCGCAGCCGCTGGCGGTCGACCCGCACGCCCTTGCGGTCAAGAGCATCTTGCCGATCGAGGGGCCGTTCCGCCACGGCGATTATGTCTGGGACGAAAGCCGCGCCCCTGCGGCCGGGCGGGTGATCATCACCGTCGACCTCAAGGCGCAGACCCTTTCGGTATTCCGTGCGGGGCATGAAATCGGCGCCGCCGTCATCCTTTACGGCGCGGACGACAAGCCCAGTCCGCTGGGCGCCTTCCCCATTACGGAGAAGGATGCGGACCATGTGTCCAACCTCTATGACGCGCCCATGCCCTATATGCTGCGGCTCACCAATGATGGCGTGGCGATTCATGGCAGCGACGTGCGCTGGGGCAGCGCCACCCATGGATGCATCGGCGTGCCGACGCCCTTTGCCCGCAAGCTGTTCAATGTCGCGAAGCTGGGCGATCTGGTCGTCATCACCAATGGCAAGATGCTGAACGTCAGCGGCGCTGCGGGCGCGCGCTGATTGCGGGCTGCGGCCCGGCAACTGCAATAATGTCATCCTCCCCCGCCCCTTGACCCGAGGGACGCGCGATAGCATCTGCACGCCTTCGATTTTGCGATGCAGCATGGAGTGAGTGATGGCAGAGGCGAGACCCGTTCACCCGGCGCTTGTCATCTTCGCGCTGGCGGTGGGAGCCTTTGCGATCGGCACGACCGAATTCGCGGCGATGAGCCTGCTGCCCTTCTTCTCGTCCGACCTGGGGATCAGCGCGCCAGCCGCTGGCCATGCGATCAGTGCCTATGCGCTGGGCGTGGTGACGGGCGCGCCGGTCATCGCCGTGCTGGGCGCGCGCCTGCCCCGGCGGACGCTGCTGATCGGGCTGATGGCCACTTTCGCGGTCGGCAATGGACTTAGCGCCCTTTCCTCCACCTACCCGCTGATGCTGCTGTTCCGTTTCTTGAGCGGCCTGCCCCATGGCGCCTATTTCGGAGTCGCGGCGCTGGTCGCGGCGGGGCTGGTCCCGCCCGGCCGCCGCGCTCAGGCCGTGGCGCAGGTGATGTCGGGGCTGACGATCGCCACGGTCATCGGCGTGCCTGCCGCCAACTGGATGGGGCAGGCGCTGGGATGGCGATGGGGATTTGGCGTGGTGGCGGTGCTGGCGCTGCTGACGGCGGTGCTGGTCGCCGCCTATGCGCCGCGCGACAAGGGGAACAGCAAGGCCAGTCCGATGCGGGAGCTCGGCGCTCTGCGTGACCGGCAGGTGCTGCTGACGCTGCTGACCGGAGCGATCGGATTTGGCGGGTTGTTCGCCGTCTATACCTATGTCGCGTCGACCATGTTGACGGTGACCCATGTGTCCGAACGCTGGGTGCCTGTGGTGCTGGCCATTTTCGGCATCGGCATGACCATCGGCAACCTTGTCGCCGCCTGGGCCGCCGACCGCGCGCAGAGCCGCACGGCCATTATCGTGTTGCTGTGGAGCGCGGGGACGCTGGCCCTGTTTCCATTTGCGGCTGGCAATATCTGGACGCTTGGCATCGTCATGTTCCTGATCGGCAGCAGCGGCGGCCTGGGCACGGTGTTGCAGACGCGGCTGATGGACGTTGCCGGGGATGCGCAGACATTGGCGGCGGCGGCGCATCACAGCGCCTTCAACATCGCCAATGCGCTCGGTCCGTGGCTGGGCGGGCTGGCGATCGCGCATGGCTATGGGCTGACGTCAACCGGATGGATCGGCAGCCTGCTCGCGCTGGGCGGGTTGGCGGTGTTCCTTGCCGCGCTGTCCTTGCAGCAGCGCGACCGGAGGCTGGCTGCTGCCTGAGCCTGGTCTGGCAGAAGGAGGCTCAGCCCGGACGGCCGGGGCAGTGGACCGTTTATGCGTACCTTATCGTACCGGGGTGAGGCCGTCCGCGCTCACGCGGCGGAAGAAGCAGGACCGGGCGCCCGTGTGGCAGGTGGGGCCAGCGGGCACGGCCTTCACCCAGACCGCGTCCTGATCGCAATCGATGCGGATGTCGCGCACCTGGAGCATGTGACCAGAGGTCTCGCCCTTTTTCCATAGCGACTGGCGGCTCCGGGACCAGAAATGCGCAAGGCCGGTTTCGACCGTCAGCGCGAGCGCCCGCGCATTCATGTGCGCGACCATCAGCACGTCGCCCCCGTCCGCATCGGTGACAACGGCGGTGATCAGGCCGTCGCGGTCATATTTGGGATTAAGGGTCAGCCCCTTGTCGCGTGCTTCGTCCATCGGGGCTCTATAGGAGCGAATGGCGGACAAGCGAAGCGGGGAAATGCGAATGGCCGGACGCCGCGCGCCAGAAGGCGGCCAGCACCGCTTCTATCCTGCAAATGGGGAAAATGGGGCGACCGATGGGATCCGAACCCACGACCTCTGGTACCACAAACCAGCGCTCTAACCGACTGAGCTACGATCGCCACAGGGCCATAAGGCCCGAGAGAGAAGCGGCACATATGCGGCCATTCCGGCCTCGTCAAGCGCGCAAATGCCTCTCTTCGTGGAAAAAGAAAAGGGGGATGAGCCGCCCGGCCCTTCCCCCTGATCCTTGCCTTCGCATATGGCGGGCGATGGATATCCCACCTGCCGCGCCCGCTCTCCTAAACAACTTCCCAGCCGGGACCGGCACTGCCGGGCGGATGATGGACGATCCGGCAAGCCGGACCGCCGGATATCAGTTCACCGAATCCTTCAGACCCTTGCCCGCCTTGAACTTGGGCTGGGCCGAAGCCTTGATGGTCATGGTTTCACCGGTGCGCGGATTGCGTCCGGTCGATGCCTTGCGCTGCGAAACGGAGAAGGTGCCGAAGCCGACGAGGCGAACTTCATCCCCCTTCTTCAGGGCAGCGGAAATGGATTCAAAAACGCCTTCGACAGCCTTGGTCGCATCACTTTTGCTAAGGCCGCTGGTTTCAGCGACAGCGCTGATCAAATCCTGCTTGTTCATGCCTTGGAACCCCCTTCTAGCTCTATGGATAAACGCGGAATCGCGGCGTAGGCGGCGCAATAAGGCCCAGCTTTCAAGGCCTGTCAAAGGGAAAGCGACAAGCGAAGTCCCCTGGACGAGATTTTCCCTTGTCCCTTGATCCCATTGATCAGGGATAACCGCCGCTTAACATTGTTTAATGGCGCAGCGATGCATCCCCGTCCCTGCCCTGCGCGGGGCTGGGCTGCGCGGCAAGGTCATCCTCCTCGGTCCAGGCGATCGCTTCGGGCGTGGAGACCAGCGCGCGGGCGAGCACTTCGTCCACATGGCTGACCGGAACGATTTCCAGCCCTTCGCGGATGTTGGCCGGGATTTCGGCAAGGTCCTTCTCATTTTCCGCAGGGATCAGGACCGTCTTGATCCCGCCCCGCAGCGCCGCCAGCAGCTTTTCCTTGAGGCCGCCAATGGGCAGAACCCGCCCGCGCAACGTCACCTCGCCCGTCATCGCCACATCCTTGTGGACGGGAATGCCGGTCAGCGTCGACACGATGGTCGTCACCATGCCGATGCCGGCCGAAGGGCCATCCTTGGGCACCGCGCCTTCGGGAAGGTGGATGTGGATGTCCTTGCGGGTGAAGATGCTGGGCTTGATGCCATAGCCGGGCGAGCGCGCCTTCACATAGGAGAAGGCGGCCTGCACGGATTCGTTCATCACTTCGCCAAGCTTGCCGGTGGTCCTGATCTGCCCCTTGCCGGGCACGGTGACCGCTTCGATGGTCAGCAGTTCGCCGCCCACCTCTGTCCAGGCGAGGCCGGTGACGGCGCCGATCTGATTTTCCTCCTCGCCAACGCCGTGGCGGAATTTCCGCACCCCGGCATAGTCGGCCAGATTTTCCGGCGTGATCGTCACCTTGTCGAACGCGCCTTCCAATATCTTGCGCAGCGCCTTGCGGGCGAGCCGGGCGATTTCCCGCTCCAGCGTGCGGACGCCCGCCTCGCGCGTATAATGGCGGATGAGGTCGCGGACGGCCGCCTCGGTGACTTCCAGTTCGCCTTCCTTGAGGCCGTGAGCGTCGATCTGCTTGGGCAGCAGGTGACGCTGGGCGATCTCGACCTTTTCGTCTTCCGTATAGCCTTCGAGCCGGATGATCTCCATGCGGTCGAGCAGCGGCTGCGGCAGGTTCAGCGAGTTGGCCGTCGTGACGAACATCACGTCCGAAAGATCGACATCGATCTCCAGATAATGGTCCTGGAACTTGCTGTTCTGTTCGGGGTCGAGCACTTCGAGCAGCGCCGAAGCCGGGTCGCCGCGGAAGTCCTGGCCGAGCTTGTCGATCTCATCCAGCAGGAAAAGCGGGTTCATCGTCCCCGCCTTCTTGAGATTGGTCACGATCTTGCCCGGCAGCGACCCGATATAGGTGCGGCGGTGGCCACGGATTTCCGCTTCGTCGCGCACGCCGCCCAGCGACTGGCGCACGAATTCGCGGCCCGTCGCCTTGGCGATGGAGCGGCCGAGCGAGGTCTTGCCGACGCCCGGAGGGCCGACGAGGCACAGGATCGGCCCTTTCAACTTGTTGGTGCGGGCCTGCACGGCGAGATATTCGATGATCCGGTCCTTGACCTTCTCCAGCGCGAAATGATCCTCGTCCAGGATCGCCTGCGCGCGCTTGAGGTCGGTCTTGACCTTGCCGCGCTTGCCCCAGGGAAGGCCCAGCAGCACGTCGAGATAGTTGCGAACGACGGTCGCTTCGGCGGACATGGGCTGCATGCCCTTGAGCTTCTTGAATTCGGCGTTCGCCTTGGCGCGCGCTTCCTTGCTGAGCTTGGTCTTGGCGATCTTGTCGGCCAGTTCGGCGAGTTCGTCGCCTTCCTCGCCCTCGCCATTGCCAAGCTCGCGCTGGATCGCCTTCAACTGTTCGTTGAGATAATATTCGCGCTGGGTCTTTTCCATCTGGCGCTTCACGCGGCCGCGGATCTTCTTTTCGACCTGGAGGACGCCAAGTTCGCCCTCCATGAAGGCGAAGACCATTTCCAGGCGCTTGACGGGGTCAGCCTCGACCAGCAGCGACTGCTTGTCGGCGACCTTGACGTTGATATTCGCCGCCACCGCATCGGCCAGGCGTCCGGCGTCCTCGATCTCCCGCAACTGCACCGGGGTTTCGGCGGGCAGCTTCTTGTTGAGCTTGGCGTAATTTTCGAACTGTTCCGCGACGGAGCGCATCAGGGCGGCCGCCTCCGGCCCTTCCGCCTCAATCTCATCCACGGGGCTGACGGCAGCGACCAGATGGCTGCCGCTGGAATCGAGGGAGAGAAGCTGGGCGCGGCTCTTGCCCTCCACCAGCACGCGGACGGTGCCGTCCGGCAGCTTGAGCAGTTGCAGCACGACGGCGATCACGCCCGTGTCGTAGAGCGAGTCGCGGCTGGGATCATCCTCCGCCGGGTCGAGCTGCGACACGAGGAAGATTTCCTTATTTCCTTCCATCGCCGACTCAAGGGCGGCGACGCTCTTGTCGCGGCCGACGAACAGCGGCACGATCATCTGCGGGAAAACGACGATGTCGCGCAGCGGAAGAAGGGGGTATTGCGTAGTCATTCAATCTCCGGTGCAGCAGGACCCTGGCCCGCCATGCAGTTCATCGCTTTATGGGGACAATCACCCCGCCATTCAATCGCGCCTGCTTATTAAAGGATCCATGAACGGCCGCTGATCGCCTGCCGCTTTTGTTCAGAAAGGCAGCTTGAAGCCCGGAGGCAGAGGCAGGCCGCTCGTCATCTTCGACATTTCGGCGGAGCTTGCCTCATCCGCTTTCTTGCGCGCATCGTTGAAGGCGGCGGCGACAAGGTCCTCCAGCATCTGCTTTTCGGACGGGGCGAGCAGGCTGTCGTCGATCGACACGCCGACGATGCGCCCCTTGGCGGAGGCGCGCACCTTGACCAGGCCGCCGCCCGCAGCGCCCTCCACCTCGATCTTGTCCAGATTTTCCTGCGCGCGCTGCAATTCCTCCTGCACGCGGCTGGCCATGCCCAATATCTCGTTCAGATCCTTCATCGCTCTGCGCTCCATTGTTCAAGCTCATCGCTGAGCTCGGCGTGGGGGAAGGCCGCCATCGCCGCCTTCACCACGGGTGTTTCCAATATCTCCGCCCGCTCATCAGCGCGCCGCCGCTCATCCTGTTCCAACAGGGTCGGCGCTGCGGGGCCGTCGCTGATCCTGACCTGCCAGCGGGCCCTGGTGACCTGATGCAGGGCGGATTCCAGCGTCTTGGCGAACTCCCTGCCCAGCGGCGGGACGAGCTGCATCTCGATCGATTGCGGCGCGTAGCTGACGAGGCGGACGCAATCCCTGATCTGCCCCGCGATCATGTGCCGCCCGCCATCCTCCAGCGCGGCGATCATCTGCTCGAACGTCGCGGGGAGCGAGGCTGACGGCTGCTCGCTTGCGGGAGCGGAAGGCGTGCCGGACGCAGGCATTTGCGCGCCGGAAGCCGGTCCATCGCGCAGCAGCCGGGCGATTTCGCCGGGATCGGGCATGGTGGCGGCATGCATCACGCGCAGCAGCGCCATCTCGCAGGTTTCGATCGGGAATGCGGCGCTCGCGATTTCGTCATGACCCTTGAGCAGAAGCTGCCACAGGCGATGGAGCGGCGCGAAGCCGATCTGCGCGGCCCAGTTGCGGAGCGCCTCCTGCTCCTCGGCGGACTGGCCGGGACTGGAAATGTCGCGCCCGGCCTTCTGCAAGGTCACGGCATGGACGAGTTCCAGCAGGCCGCGCATCAGCGCCAGCGGTTCGACGCCCAGCGCATATTGATCGCGCACCGCGCCCAGCAGCGCGCCCGTATCCCCTTCCAGCAGCAGGCCAAGCAGGCGGCGGACGGCGCCCCGGTCCGACAGGCCCAGCATCTCGCGCACCTGGGCGGCGGTGACCACGGGAGCGCCCTCGCCCATTTCGGCATGGGCGATCGCCTGGTCCAGGATGGAAAGGCCGTCGCGGGCAGACCCTTCGGCCGCCTGGGCGATCAGCGCGAGCGCGTCCGCTTCGGCGGCGACGCCCTCGGCATCGACCACATGGGTGAAATGCGCCGCCAGCATCTCGGCCGGGATGCGGCGCAGGTCGAAGCGCTGGCAACGGGACAGGACGGTCACGGGGACCTTGTTCACCTCTGTCGTGGCGAACAGGAATTTTACATGGGCGGGCGGTTCCTCCAGCGTCTTCAAAAGCGCGTTGAACGCATTTTTCGACAGCATGTGGACTTCGTCGATGATGTAGATCTTGTAGCGGGCCGACACGGCGGCGTAGCGCACCGCTTCGATGATCTCGCGCACATCGTCGACGCCGGTATGGCTGGCGGCGTCCATTTCCACCACGTCGATGTGCCGCCCCTCCGCAATGGCCTTGCACGGTTCGCACTGGCCGCAGGGATCGATGGTGGGGCCGCCCTGCCCGTCAGGACCGACGCAGTTCAGCGCCTTGGCGATCAGCCGCGCGGTCGACGTCTTGCCGACGCCGCGCACGCCCGTCATCAGGAAGGCATGGGCCAGCCGCCCGCGCCTGATGGCGTTGCCGAGCGTCTGCACCATCGCATCCTGCCCGATCAGCTCGCTGAAATTGCGCGGCCGGTATTTGCGCGCAAGCACGCGATAAGGCTGGGGTGAATCGGACATGAGGATCAATCTAGCGGCTTGGCGAGCGGCTGTCGAAGCCGGAAAGCCGGATGAAGGTGGGAGCCGGAACGACCCGCGGCGAAATCGTTGTGGCTGCTTCCGTCAGGACCTGACCAGGTTGGCGACGACCACGTCCGCCCGACTCCCGCGGCGCATATGGCGAAAGGCTGCGGCGATGGCAAGGCCCGCTTATTGCAGGCCGGTGCGTTGCGCCTTGCTGATCAGGCTCAGGGCGGCGCGCGCGGCGTCGGCGATGGCGCTTTCGGCCGCCTTGCCCTCAACCGTTGGGCGATCGAGATAGATGGCGAGGATATATTCCTCGCCGGACGGGGCCTTGATCAGGGCAACGTCATTATAGGCGGTGCCGCAGCTTCCCGTCTTGCTGCCGGAGGTCCAGCCTTCCGGCAGTCCCGCCTTGATCCGCCGGTCGCCGGTGCTGCTGCCGTTCAGCCATTCGCGCAGCCTGGCGGCGCTTTCGGGCTGCATGTCCTGGAAGAGGAGCCGCGCCATAAGGCCCGCCATGGCCGCCGGGCTGGTCGTGTCACGCTCATCCCCCTGCGCATTTTCGTTGAGGCCGGGCTCGTTGCGGTCAAGCCTGCTGACCGCGTCGCCATGCGAGCGCATGAAGGCGGTGAGCCCCTCCGGCCCGCCGACGAAGGGCAGCAACAGGTTCGCCGCGCTGTTGTCGCTCAATTCCACGGCGGCTTCGGCGAGTTCAGCCATCGACATGCGCCCGCGCTTGATGTTCGCCTTCACCGCCGGGGCATGGTTCTGAAGGTCGCTTTTCGAAAAGGCGACCTGGCCGTCCAGCCCGAACTTGCCCGCCTCAGCGCCCATCAGCACGGCGGCGGCCAAGGGCGCCTTGAAGGTCGAGCACATGGCGAAGCGTTCGTCGCGGTTGAAGCCGAGCAGCAGGGCGCCCTTGCTGTCGATCAGCGCGACGCCGAGCCGCCCGCCGCTTTCCTTCTCGATCTCGCGCGGGTTGCGCGCCTCGTTTACCGCCGACTGGCTGACCATGTAGCGGGGCGCGGGCGGCAGCAGGGATTCGCGCTCCTGCGCTGCGGAAGGCCCCAGTGTCAGGAATGGCGCGGCGGCGAGCAATGCGGTCAGAAGCGGAAAGCGCACCGGCTTACATGCCCTGCATATTGTAGAACTGGCCGGGAATTCGGACGGTGAGGCCATCCAGCCCGTCATCAAGAACGATCTGGCAGGACAGGCGGCTGGTCCGCGTGGCGGCGGCGGCAAGGTCCAGCATGTCCTCCTCCGCTTCGCTCGCGCCGGTCAGCTTGTCGAAATCGTCGCGGTCCACGATCACATGGCAGGTGGAGCAGGCCATCTGGCCTTCGCACGTCCCCTCCAGCGGCTGGCCCGCCGCCTGGGCGACTTCCAGCAGGACCGATCCGGCGGCGGCCTCAACCTCCTGCCGGTGCTCGCCATCCGCACTGATGAAGGTGACCCTGACCATTGATAACGACTTCCCCTGGCTTACGGCGCCGCTTGGACGGCTGCCGCTTCATTCATGATTACCGCAGCATCCTCCAGTTCGGCCAGCGTCGTGTACCGGCCAAAGCCGATCCGCACCGATCCACGCGCCTGCCGGTCCGACAGCCCCAGGGCGCGCAGCACATGGCTAGGCCGCCCGGACCCGCTAGCGCAAGCACTGCCGAGCGAAAAAGCGACATTCCGGCAATCGGACAACAGCCGCGCGCCGTCCACGCCATCGCGGCGCAGGTTCATATTGCCATGATAGCGGCTGTCCGCGCTGCCATTCAGCGTCCAGCCGCTGAACAGCGTTTGCGCCTTGTCCCACAGCATTTCCACATGGGCGCGGTCGGCCCCCGCCCTTTCCCGCATGAGCCGGGCGGCAACGCCGAACCCGGCGCAAAGCGCGGGCGACAGCGTGCCCGATCGCAGCCCCTGTTCCTGACCGCCGCCATGGATGGACGGTTCAAGCTGAACGCCGTCACGCAGCCAGAGCGCGCCCACGCCCTTGGGACCGTGGATCTTGTGCGCGCTGATCGCGATCATATCCGCATCGGCGGGAATATCGGTGCGGCCATATCCCTGCACGGCGTCGCACAGGAACAGCGCGCCCGCCGCATGGGCAAGTTCCGCCAGCCGGGCGGCCGGCTGGATCACGCCGATTTCGTTGTTCACCAGCATGGCGGCGACCAGCGCAACGCCGGGCCGGATCGCTTTTTCAGCCGCGTCCATGTCCACAAGGCCGTCCGGCCCCACGGGCAGGATGGTGACTTCGCGGCCCTTGCTGCGCTGGGCGAGCGCCGTGTCGAGCACCGCCGCATGTTCGGTGGCGATGGTGACGATGCCGCCGGGCGGAGCGCCCTGAATGGCGATGTTGAGCGCCTCCGTCGCGCCGGAGGTGAAAAGAAGCCGTCCGCCGCCGGGCAAGAGTTGCGCAACCTCCGTCCGGGCGAGTTCGACCTGCGCGGCAGCGGCGCGCCCCGGCCGGTGCGGGCTGTGCGGGTTGGCGAACTGGTCGCGGAGCAATGGCGTCATGACGTCGAATGCTTCGGGCGCGAGCGGGGTGGTCGCCTGATAATCGAGATAGATGCTCATCGGCCGCGCTCCGCGAGACGGGTCCAGTGGCGCAGGAAACGGTCGACATCCGCTTCGGTAGTGGCGGGGGCGGAGCAGCCCATGGCGTTGAGGACATGGCTGGTCTTGAGCGAGCCCGACGAACAGGCGCTGCCCGCGGAAACCGATATGCCAGCGAGGTCGAACTGGATCAGTTGGGCGCGGGCGGAAACGCCGGGCATGCGGTAGCTGGCGATCGTGGCGATGCGGGGCGCGTTGCTGGCGATCACCTCGCCGCCCGCCTGCTCGATGCCGCTGTCCAGCCGGGCGCGCAGCCTTTCCGCGCGCGGCAGCCAGTCATCACGCTGTTCCAGGGCGGCGGCCATCGCCAGCGCTGCGGGCAGGTTTTCCGTGCCGGCGCGATAGCCCTGCTCCTGCCCGCCGCTGGGGCGCAACAGCGCCAGATCCTTGACCAGCAGCGCGCCTATGCCCGGCGGGCCGCCGAATTTATGCGCGCTGATTGCGATCATGTCGGCGTCGGGCAGCGGCAGCTTTCCAGCGCTCTGCGCGCAGTCGGCGAACAGCAGCGCGCCGGAGCGGTCGAGGCTCCCTAGCGGCTGGATGACGCCAGTTTCGTTATTGACGTGCTGGACGGCGATCATGCGGAAAGGGCGCGGGGTCCTTTCCACCCGCCCTTGCGCATCGACCGGAAGCCGCTCCGCCGCAGGGGTGACGCGCAGCACCGAATCATGTTCGACCGGCGAGGTCGCGAGACCGGCGGCTGGCACATGGGACAGAGCAAGGGCGATCGCCTCGCTCGCGCCGGAGGTGAAGATGACATGCCCGCGCCAGCCCAGCGCGTCCGCGATCCGCCCCCGCGCATCCTCCAGCGCGGCGCGCGCGGCGCGGCCGTCGGCATGGGGGCTGGACGGGTTGGCCCAGCGGTCCATCGCGTCGATCATCGCGGCTTTCGCCGCCGCCGCCATCGGCGTCGTTGCGGCGTGGTCCAGGTAAAGACGGTCGGCGGCCACGAGGCGGCTATACTCATTGATTGCGGAAACGGCGGCGACTTCTATATAGGCGGTCTGCCGCGCAACGCCAGCACAGGCTTGCGCCCACCGCATCCATCAGCCGCTCGCGGCCAGAACCATAATAAGGTGCCATGCCCGACGTTATCTTTCCCGGACCCGAAGGCCGCCTGGAAGGCCGCTTCAGCCCCCCGCCCCGCCCCCGCGCGCCTGTCGCCATGATCCTTCATCCCCATCCGCAAGGCGGGGGCACGATGAACGACCGGATCACCCAGGCGCTGTACAAGACCTTCGTGAGGCGGGGTTTCGCCACCTTGCGCTTCAACTTCCGCGGGGTCGGGCGCAGCCAGGGGACGTTCGACAATGGCGTGGGCGAACTCAGCGACGCGGCCGCCGCGCTCGATTGGGTGCAGAGCTTCCATCCCGAAGCGCAGACCACCTGGATCGCGGGCTTCTCCTTCGGCGCGTGGATCGGCATGCAGCTGTTGATGCGCCGTCCCGAAATCCGGGGCTTCATCTCGGTCGCGCCGCCCGCTAATATGTACGATTTCTCCTTCCTCGCGCCCTGCCCTTCTTCGGGCATCATCGTGCAGGGGACGGCGGACGAGGTCGTGACCGCCAGCGCCGTGCAGAAGCTGGTCGACAAGCTGCGCACGCAAAAGGGCATCACCATCCATCATGACGAAATCCGTGGCGCGAACCACTTTTTCGAACATGAGCTGGATCAGCTGATGAAGTCGGTCGACAATTATCTCGATATGCGGCTTGCGCCCGATTCACCCATTCGCTGATTGTCCAGAGATCGAGAAAAGGGCCGTGGACCGGCCCTTTTTTGTGTCCGCCGGTTCCGCATGGCCTGGCCTGATCATGGACCCAAGAAAATATGTCTTGGCCTGCCATCCACCCGCGACTAGCGGCGGCGGGCCATGCAGAATGAGAAGAATGACGAAAGCCGCCTGATATGGAGCCGCTATTACAGCGCCTTCATCCCCGCGCCGCCGGGGCCGGGCTTCTTCGACCGACGTCGATGCGGCCGACTTGCAGGTCGTGCTGCATGATGCGGAGGTGCGCGCGGCCGAGCGGAGCCATGCGGCGCTGACCTGCGGCGAGATCATGTCGCGCGACATCATCTCCGTCCGGGAAAGCCAGCCGGTGATGGAGGCGGCGGGACTGCTGCATGCCCGCCGCCTGCTGTCGCTGCCGGTGCTGGACGATGCAGGGCGGGTGCAGGGGCTGGTCAGCCCGCTGGACCTTGCCCGCGCGGGAGAGACTGTCCGCGACATCGCGTCGGCGCCGCTGCTCGTGTCAGACCAGACGCCGGTGTCGGAACTGCTGCGGCCGCTGACCAGCGGAGCGCGGCGGGAGGCGATCGTCGTGGATGGAGACGGCAAGCTGCGCGGGCTGGTGACGCAGACGGACCTGCTGGCGGCGATGGCCCTGCGCGCCTGATCAGTCGGCGCGGCTTTCCAGCATCGGCACGTCCGGGCCGGGAATGGCGGAGATGGCGACATTGGCGAACATCACCAGCCCCGCTATGATCATCAGCACGCCGCGCTTGCGGTCGCCCTTTTTCGCGATCGCGTAGATGCCGCCGCCCGTCAGGAACAATCCCGCGAGCATCAGAATGGATAATATCGTCCCTGCCATGGGGCAGGCCATAAGCGGCTAGCTGGACTGTGGCAATTGGCCGCCTGTGCCCCTAAGAGGCGCGGGAAACGAATCACCTTTTGCGTGACAGGATCATTACACCGTGAAAATCGCCATCGCTTCCGATCATGCCGCCGTTGATCTGAAGGCGGAACTTGCCGGTTGGCTGCGCGCCGAAGGGCATGAGGTCGACGATCTTGGCCCCGCCACGGCCGATCGCGTGGACTATCCCGATTTCGGTTACAAGCTGGCGGCGGCCGTCGCGTCGGGCGCTGCGGAACGGGGCATCGCGCTGTGCGGGTCCGGCATCGGCATTTCCATCGCCGTGAACCGCAATCCGGCCTGCCGCTGCGCCCTGGTGTCCGAACCGCTGTCGGCCGCACTGGCGCGCGAACATAATGACGCCAATGTGCTTGCCCTGGGCGCGCGCCTGACCGGCGCCGACATGGCAAGGGCCTGCGTCACCGCTTTCCTTTCCACCCAATTTGGCGGAGGCCGTCACAGCGGCCGCGTCGAAAAACTCTCCCAGCCCGCGCTTTAAGGAGTACGCCCGATGAGCACCGCCACCCTCAGCCAGCCCGACCTGTCCGACATCCGCGCGGAAGGTTATTTCACGCGCAGCCTGGCCGATGCCGACCCGGCCGTCTTCGCTGGCGTCACCAAGGAATTGAAGCGCGAGCAGACGCAGATCGAACTGATCGCATCGGAAAATATCGTGTCGAAGGCTGTGCTGGAAGCGCAGGGCAGCGTATTCACCAACAAATATGCCGAAGGCTATCCGGGCAAGCGCTATTATCAGGGCTGCGCGCCGTCGGATGAGGTCGAGCAGCTCGCCATCGACCGCGCCAAGGAAATCTTCAACTGCGGCTTCGTCAATGTGCAGCCCCATTCGGGCGCGCAGGCGAACGGCGCGGTGATGCTGGCGTTGACCAAGCCGGGCGACACGATCATGGGCCTGTCGCTCGACGCGGGCGGCCACCTGACGCACGGCGCCAAGCCCGCCTTGTCGGGCAAGTGGTACAATGCCGTGCAATATGGCGTGCGCGAAGACACGCACCTCATCGATTATGACGCGTTGGAAGCGCAGGCGATCGAGGCCAAGCCGACCCTGATCATCGCGGGCGGGTCGGCCTATCCGCGCCATCTGGACTTCGCGCGCTTCCGCGCCATCGCTGACAAGGTGGGCGCGTTGTTCATGGTGGACATGGCGCATTTCGCCGGGCTGGTCGCCGGGGGCGCGCATCCCACGCCCTTCGGTTTCGCCGATGTCGTGACCACCACCACGCACAAGACCCTGCGCGGCCCGCGCGGCGGCATGATCCTGACCGATGACGAAGCCATCGCGAAGAAGATCAATTCGGCAGTCTTCCCCGGCCTTCAGGGCGGGCCGCTGATGCACGTCATCGCCGCCAAGGCCGTGGCGTTCGGCGAAGCGCTGCGCCCTGAGTTCAAGACCTATGCGCAGGCGATCGTCACCAATGCCAAGGCGCTCGCCGCCAGGCTGGAGCAGCGCGGCCTGGCCGTGATTTCGGGCGGCACCGACACGCATCTCGCGCTGATCGACCTGCGCCCCTTCGGCATTTCGGGCAAAGATGCGGATGAGGCGCTGGAGCGCAGCTTCATTACCTGCAACAAGAATGGCGTGCCCGGCGACCCCCTGCCCCCGACGAAGACCAGCGGCATCCGTGTGGGTTCGCCCGCGGGGACCACGCGCGGCTTCGGCGTGGCCGAGTTCGAGGCGATCGGCGACATGATCGCGGACGTGCTGGAAGGGCTGCGCGACAAGGGCGAGCATGGCGACGCAGCGGTGGAGGCCAATGTGCGCGAACGCGTGTCGGCCCTCTGCACCCGCTTCCCGATCTACGAGGGTTAAAGCGAACTTCTACCGTTCGTCCTGCATGGCCGTTGAGCGGGATCGAGGACGGCCGAAAGGCAAAAGGCGTATCGAAGGGCTGGAGCTTTGCTCAATCCTTCGATACGTGCCTTGGACAAGCCCGGTTCCTGCTCAGGACGAATGGAGATATCTGCTGAATGCGCTGCCCCTTCTGCGCCCATGACGACAGCCAGGTAAAAGACAGCCGTCCCACCGAGGACGGCGCCGCCATCCGCCGCCGCCGTCAGTGCGAAGCCTGCGGGGCGCGCTTCACCACGTTCGAACGCATCCAGTTGCGCGACATCTGGGTGGTGAAAAGCGAGGGGCGCAAGGAAGCGTTCGACCGCGACAAGCTGGCCCGATCCATCGACATCGCCTGCCGCAAGCGGCAGATCGACCCCAGCCGCCTGGAAAAGCTGATCTCCGGCATCCAGCGGCAGCTGGAGACCAGCGGCGAAGGCGAAGTGCCCGCGCGGGCGATCGGCGAAATGGTGATGGAGGGGCTGAAACGGCTGGACAGCGTCGCCTATATCCGCTTCGCCAGCGTGTATAAGGACTTCACCGATGCGCGGGACTTCGAGGATTTCGCCGGTTCGGTGAAGGAGGTGGGGAGTGAGTGAGGGGGCCGGTCCCTCCCCTTCGCAACCCCGTTCGTCCTGAGTAGCCATTGAGCCTGTCGAAATGGCGTATCGAAGGACAATGCCATGACGTTCCACGCCTATATGCTGCGATGCTCGGACGGCAGCTACTATCTTGGGCATACGGATAATCTTGAGAAGCGTATCGCCCAGCATCAGACAGGCGAGATTGCCGGTTACACGCAAAACCGCCGCCCCCTTCAACTGGTCTGGCAACAGGATTTCGGTACGCGGGAAGAAGCCCTTGCCGCCGAGCAGCAGATCAAGGGCTGGTCGCGGAAAAAGAAGGAAGCGCTGATCGCTGGCGACTGGGACATGGTCAGCCGGTTGGCGCGCAAATCCTTCGATACGGGGCTTCGACAAGCTCAGCCCCTACTCAGGACGAACGGCATCATGGAAGAAAATAGCGCTCCTCCCCCTATCATCGTCCTTGTCCGCCCGCAGCTTGGCGAGAATATCGGCAAGGCGGCGCGGGCTATGCTGAATTTCGGGCTTACCGAGATGCGGCTGGTCAGTCCCCGCGACGGCTGGCCCAATCCCGATGCGGGGCCCTCGGCGGCGGGGGCGGATGTCGTGCTGGACAAGGCGGAGCTGTTCGAGACGCTGGCCGATGCGGTCGCCGATTGCGCGCATGTCTATGCCACCACGGTGCGCAAGCGCGGCGTCACCAAGCCGGTGGTGACCCCGGAAGAAGCCGCGCGCGAGGTGCATCGGGCGAGCGGCCGCTGCGCCTATGTCTTCGGGCCTGAACGGTCGGGGCTGGAGACGGAGGATGTCGCGCTGGCCCGCAAGATATTGACGGTGCCGATCAACCCGGAATTCGGATCGCTCAACCTTGCCCAGGCGGTGATCCTGTGCGCCTATGAATGGTCGAAGCAGGCCGGGCTGGAGCAGCCGACCGTCACCGACCTGGGCGAACCCGCGCCGCAGGCCGAGCTGGAAGGCATGATCGGCCAGTTCGAAACCTTGCTGGAGGGCGCGGGCTATTTCTTCCCGCCCGACCGCGCGCCCGCGACCAAGCGGACCTTGCGCAACCTGCTCACCAAGCCGGGTTGGAATCACCTGGAGGTGCGGACGCTGCGCGGCGTGCTGTCGGCGCTCGCCAACCCGCGCGCGCGTTAGAATATCGCGGGCAGTGTTTCAGGCTTTCAGCCGGTCGAACTCGGTCATTTCATAGGCGATCGATGCTTCGACCAGCTGGTCCCACAAGGCCGCAAGAATGTCTTCCGGCGCGCCCTGCCGGGCGGCCTCTTCGCGGACATTCTGGATGACTTCGGCCTTGCGCGCCTCGTCCCGCACGGCGCTCCGCTCCTCCTTGATGCGGGCGGCGGCGCGCATATGGGCGAAGCGCTGAGCGAGCAGAGCGACGATCTGGCGGTCGAGATTGTCGACGCCCGCGCGCACCTGCTCCATGGTCGAATAGCTTTCCGGGTTCATGGGCCTACCGATTAGGCTGGCATCCACCCCCTGTCGAGGGCTTGACATGATCCCCGCCCAAGGCCATAGGCGCGCCTTCGCGATTGGCCCTGCACTCCGGTGAAGCGGCGGCCCTGCCCCTTTCAGGCAAGCAGGCGAGTACCGGAACCAACGTTGTTAGCATATCGAAGGAAATATCATGTCGAAGCGTTCCAGCGCCAAGCATAAGCTCGACCGCCGCATGGGCGAGAATATCTGGGGCCGCCCCAAGAGCCCGGTCAACAAGCGTGAATATGGCCCCGGCCAGCACGGCCAGCGCCGCAAGGGCAAGATGTCCGACTATGGCATTCAGCTTCGCGCCAAGCAGAAGCTGAAGGGCTATTATGGCGACATCACCGAAAAGCAGTTCAAGAAGAACTATATCGAAGCCGCGCGGATGAAGGGCGACACCGGCCAGAATCTGGTCGGCCTGCTGGAACGCCGCCTAGATGCGGTGGTCTATCGCGCCAAGTTCGCGCCGACCATCTTTTCGGCACGCCAGATCGTTTCGCACGGTCACATCTATGTGAACGGCGTCAAGTGCAATATCGCGTCGCGTCTGGTGAAGCCGGGCGACGAAATCACCCTGGGCAAGAAGGCGCAGGAAATGGCGCTGGTGCTTGAAGCGCAGAGCCTGCCCGAACGCGACATCCCCGACTATGTGTCCCCCGATGGCGCGGCCAAGGTGACTTATGTCCGCGTGCCCACGCTGGACGAAGTGCCCTATCCGGTGAAGATGGAGCCCAATCTGGTCGTCGAATTCTATTCGCGCTGATCGATCAGGCATTTCGGATTTTGGGAGAAGGCGGTCCTGCGCGGGCCGCCTTTTTCTTTTGCGCTCATCGGCTTGCCTGCATGCGGCCGCGCTGGCATCACCGGGACCATCGCTGGTCCAAACAAGGCTGTCGTCATGCGCATCGCCCTCCTGCCCCTCCTGTCCCTGATCGCCGCCGCGGCGGGCGTTCCGGCGCTGGCTGCGCCGCGCGACGCCGCGCCTTCGATCGACACGATGAAGGAGGTTGTGAAGGAGCTTTCCTCCGACGCCTATGAAGGGCGCGCGCCGGGCACGGCGGGCGAGGAAAAGACGCTGGCCTATCTGGTGCAGCGGTTCGAGGCTCTGGGGCTGAAACCCGGCAACAAGGGCAGCTGGTTCCAGGATGTGCCGCTGGTGGAGATCACCGCCAGGGATGTGACGCCGCTGCGCTTCACGGGCGGGAAGACGGCGGTTTCGGCGGAATATGGGCCGGAAATGGTGATCGCCACCTACCGCACCGCGCAGCCGCATGTGGAGGTGAAGGACAGCCCGGTCGTCTTCGTCGGCTATGGCATCAACGCGCCGGAAAAGAAGTGGAACGACTATGCCGGTGTGGATGTGCGCGGAAAGACCGTCATCATCCTGGTGAATGACCCCGATTATCAGGCGGCGGCGCTCACCGGCCCCTTCAACGGGCGGGCGATGACCTATTATGGCCGCTGGACCTACAAGTTCGAGGAAGCCGCGCGGCAGGGCGCGGCCGCGGCGATCATCGTCCATGACACGGAACCCGCCGCCTATGGCTGGAACGTCGTGCAGTCCAGCTGGACCGGCGCCCAGCATGTAGCCGACAGCGCTGATGGCGATGCGCGCCAGTCCGCCGCGATCGGATGGATGGGGAAGGACAAGGCGGCGGCGCTGATGGCCAGTGCCGGGCTCAACCTGGACACCCTCTCGGCCGCCGCCAAAAAGCGCGGGTTCAAGGCGGTGCCGCTCAAGGGCGTGAAAGCCAGCGTCAGTTTCGACAATGTGGTGCGCAAGCATCGGTCCAGGAATGTCGTGGCCCTGCTGCCCGGCAGCACGCGGCCGGACGAATATGTGCTCTACGCTGCCCATTGGGATCATCTGGGCCGGTGCAAGGCCGCGCCCGATGGCGACGATATCTGCAATGGCGCGATCGACAATGCCACCGGCACGGCGGCCCTGGTCGCGCTGGCGGAGGCGAATGTGAAGGCTGGTCCGGCTGACCGCAGCCAGTTGTTCCTTGCCGTCACGGCGGAGGAGTCCGGGCTGCTCGGCTCGGCTTATTACGCCGATCATCCCGCCGTGCCGCTGCGCCAGACGGTGGGCGGCGTCAATATGGACGCGCTCAGCATGGCCGGGCTCGCCCGCAATGTGGTGGTCATCGGCAAGGGCAAGTCGCAGCTCGACGCCTATCTGGATCGCGCCCTTGCCGCGCAGAAGCGGATCGCGAGCATGGAGCCCACGCCGGAAAAGGGCTTCTACTATCGCTCCGACCATTTCAGCTTCGCCAAGAAGGGCGTGCCGATGCTCTATTTCGAAGGCGGGCAGGATCTGGTGAAGGGCGGCACGGCGGCCGGAGCGGCGGCGGCCAGGGACTATGAGGAGCATCGCTACCACGGGCCGAAGGATGAATATGATCCCAACTGGGACTGGAGCGGGGTGAAGGCCGACCTTAAACTTTATTATGATGTCGGCCGCGCTCTGGCGGACAGCACGGACTGGCCCAACTGGACGCCGGGCGACGAATTCCGCGCCATTCGCGACAGAAGCCGCGCTGGCCGGTGAAGCCAGCCCCATTTGCCGCTTCCATGGGACCCGTGATCCTGTAGAGGCGGACAGGACCCGCCCCCCATCAGGAGAAAGCCCATGACCTTCCGTATGCCAGCCGAATGGGCGCCGCACGAATGGACCTGGATCGGCTTTCCGGCCAAGCCTGAAGAATGGCCCGGCGCTTTCGACGAGGCCCGGCGGCAGATCGCTGATTTCGCGAACGCCCTGCATGCGGACGGCAAGGGGGAAGAGGTCCGGCTGGTCGTGGCCGATGAAGCAGATGCGCAGGCGGCGCGCGCCCTGACCGCGCCGGGCGTCAGCATCGTCGTTCAGAAGCTGGGCGACGTATGGCTGCGCGACACAGCGCCCATTGCGGTGATGCGCGGCCGGGAGCGGGCGCTGGTCGATTTCGGCTTCAACGGCTGGGGCGGCAAATATCAGATGGCGGGGGATGAGGATATCGGCGCGCGGCTGGCGGCGATGACCGGCCTTCCCACATCCACCCAGCAATGGGTGTTCGAAGGCGGAGCGGTGGACACGGACGGCACCGGCCTGTTCGTCACGACCGAACAATGCCTGCTGAACCCCAACCGGAACCCGGACCTGGACCGCGGCAAGATCGAAACGCTGCTGGCGGGATCGCTTGGCCTGTCGGACATGCTGTGGCTGGGCGAGGGGCTGATGAACGATCATACCGACGGCCATGTCGACAATCTGGCGCGCTTCGTGGCGCCGGGCGTGCTGGCGCTGCCCGAATCGGCGGGCGATGACGATCCCAACGCGGCCATCTATGCCGACGCGCGCGCGCGCGCGCAGGCGTTCGGCGTCGAGGTCGCGCCCATCCCCTCCCCCGGCCGCGTCGTCGTGGATGGAGAGGCCGTTCCGGCGAGCTACATGAATTTCTACATCGGCAATGCCGCCGTCATCGTGCCCCTCTATGGCTGCGCCAATGATCAGGCGGCACTGGATGCGCTACGGCCCTTCTTCCCCGGCCGCGACATTGTCGGCCTGCCCAGCAACGCCATCTTGTCGGGCGGGGGCAGCTTTCACTGCACCAGCCAGCAGATGCCATCCGCCTGAGCGGAGTTTCGTCGCGCGCCGCGCCGGTCACCGGTTGCGCCTGCGCGATCCTGCCCTATGTCCTCAGCGTCTTTCGCCGCCGTCTCCAGGGACCATGAACCAATGACCAAAGTCACCGTCGCCGCGCTCCAACTCGCCTTTTCGGACGACATGGCGGACAATATCGAAATGGTCGCGGGTCATGTCGTGAAGGCGGCGGCGCGCGGCGCGAAGATCATCCTTCCCCCCGAACTGTTCGAAGGCCCCTATTTCTGCAAGGTGGAGGATGAGGCGCTGTTCGCCAACGCCCTGCCGGTAGGCGAACATCCCGCCGTCCAGGAAATGCGCAAGCTCGCCAAGGCGCACGGCGTCTATATTCCCGCCAGCTTCTTCGAGCGGGACGGGCAGCATCATTACAACTCCCTCGCCATGATCGATGACGAGGGGGAGATTATGGGCGTCTATCGCAAGAGCCACATCCCTGACGGTCCGGGCTATGAGGAAAAATATTATTTCCGCCCCGGCAATTCAGGCTTCAAGGTATGGAATACCCGATATGGGACGATCGGCGTCGGCATCTGCTGGGACCAATGGTATCCCGAAACCGCGCGCGTGATGGCGCTGATGGGTGCGGAGATGCTCTTTTATCCCACGGCGATCGGTTCCGAACCCTATGATGCGGATCTCGACACCAGCCGCATGTGGCGGCGCGCGATGATCGGCCATGCGGTGAGCAACTGCATGCCGGTGATCGCCGCCAATCGCATCGGCGAGGAAGACGGGCAGAGATTCTACGGCCACAGCTTCATCACCGACGAATGGGGCGATTTCGCGGCGGAGGCGGACGGCAGGGATTCAGGCGCGCTGGTGGCGACGCTCGACCTTGCGCAGGCGCGCAAGCACCGCGCGGGCATGGGCTTTTTCCGCGACCGGCGGCCCGAACTTTACGGCCGCATCGCGCAGGACATCTGATCCCCCCGCGCCACAGAGGCTTTGCAGCGCAGGGTTGAGACGCTAGGCGCGGGTCATGTCCGCCGCCCCCGCCTTCCACCTCTATGCCCTGGCGCTTGGATCCAACCGCGCCCTGTCGGCCAGGCGCACCCCCGCCCGGCTGCTGTATGAAGCGGCGGCGCGCATCGGCGAATTGGGGCAGGTCCGGGCGATGGCGCCGGTCATGCCCACCCGCCCCCTGGGCCCTTCGGCACGGCAGTTCGCCAACAGCGCCCTGATCGTCGAAAGCAGGCTGACGCCCGGCGAGATGCTGCTGGCGCTGCAACGGATCGAAACGCAGCTCGGCCGCCGCCGCCATCGCCGCTGGGGCGCGCGCAGCATGGATATCGACATCATCCTGTGGTCGGGCGGCCAGTGGAAAAGCCGGTCGCTCCTCATCCCCCATCCCGCCTTCCGCCAGCGCGCCTTCGTGCTGGGCCCCCTCAGCCAGATCGCGCCAGCATGGCGGGACCCGCTCTCCGGCCGCTCCGTCCGCCATATCGAAGCACGGCTGGGAAAAGCGTCACCGATAGAGCGTCCTAGAGGTTGACCAGCCGCATCACGGCCTTTAGGGCGTGCACACCTTCCAGCGAGAGGGCCCTTAGCTCAGTCGGTAGAGCAACTGACTTTTAATCAGTAGGTCGCTGGTTCGAATCCAGCAGGGCTCACCACCTTTCCCTCATATATCATTCGGAAATACCGCCCCGCCGCCATAACCGGGCGTGGACCTTCGATCGAGGCATGGCGTTGATATCGCCATGACGATCGGAATGAGCAGGGTCGGCACGGCCGGATGGGCGATCGCATCTCGCTACAGTGCGCAATTTCCTGGGGAGGGCGCGCATCTTGAGCGCTATGCCCGTCATTTCAACGCCGCGGAAATCAACAGCAGCTTCTACCGGCCACATCGCCGCTCCACCTATCAACGCTGGGCCGCGAGCGTGCCGCCGGATTTCCGGTTTTCGGTAAAGGCTCCCAAGGCCATCACTCACGAACTGCGGCTGGTGGATTGCGATGATGTGGTCAGCCGCTTCATGGATGAGGTGCAGGGACTGGAAGGCAAATTGGGCGTGGTCCTTGTCCAACTGCCGCCCAGCCTGACCTTTGCTGACGAATTACTTTCAGTGATGGAGCGGCTACGCGATCAGCTTGGCGCGTCCGTTCAATGCGAGCCCCGGCATGCCAGCTGGTTCGCGCCGCATGTCGGCAAGGCGTTCGCCGAAACAGGAATCGGACGCGCCGCTGCCGACCCGTCGCTGCTATCCGATGCCGCCCGGCCCGGTGGAGGCGGGGAACTCGCCTATTTCAGGCTGCATGGCGCGCCGCGCATCTACTGGTCGCGTTATGAGCAGGCGGACCTCAAAGCCTGGTCCGCCGCTGCCTTGAACGAAATGTCGGATGGCCGCGAGACCTGGATCATCCTCGACAACACGGCCGCTGGCTTTGCGCTTGAGAACGCACTCGAAATGCAAGCCCTTCTCGCTCCGGCGCTGATCCCGTGACAGCCGCGCGTCATAGCTGTCCTCCTAGCGTTACGATCGTGCGGCCGGGCACGTCGATGGATTGCCCGCTCGCCTGAAACCGGCAGCCTTCAACCTCTCCGTTGACGCAGAGGGCAAGGCCCGTTCCGCGATATCGCATGATCAGGCGGCGGCGCGCGGGGTTTTCCCAATCTTCGGAGGTTAGCGGCGCGCCATGTTCGTCCAGCCATTCCACATCGCTATCGGTCAGCAGCCTCGTGCCGGACAGGTTGGCGCTTCCGGCGCGCTGGGCGGCAAGGGCGAAGGCATGCGCCTCGATCTCCCGGTCGCGCCCGGTCCAATCCAGCCAACTGATCGCATTATCCTGCGCATAGCTGTTGTTGTTGCCGCGCTGGGTGCGGCCGAACTCGTCTCCGGCGGTCAGCATGATCGTGCCGCGCGAGCAGAAGAGGGTGGAAAGCAGCGCCTTCACGTCGCGCTGCCGCGCCGCCTCTATGGCGGGGTCATCGCTGGGACCTTCGACGCCGTTGTTCCAGCTGAAATTCTCGCCATGACCGTCCCGGTTATCCTCGCCATTGGCTTCATTATGGCGGTGCGCGTAGCTGGCAAGGTCGCGCAGGGTGAAGCCGTCATGCGCCGCAATGAAGTTGACCGTGCGCGTATGCTCCCCTGCTCCGAACAGGTCCGACGATCCGGCCAGCCTCGTCGCCAGCGCGCCCAGCATGGCGGGATCACCTCGCCAGAACCGGCGGACATCGTCGCGATAACGGTCATTCCATTCCAGCCAGGGCGCGCCAAAGCGTCCGAGTTGATAGCCGCCCGGCCCGATGTCCCACGGCTCGGCAATCATGATGCGGTCAACGAGCAATGGGTCCTGCCGCATCGCCGTCAGCAGCGGCGCGCCGGGATGGAACCCGTCCGGCATCCTGCCCAGCGCGGGGGCCAGATCGAAGCGGAAGCCATCCACGCCGGTCTGGGTGACGAAGTGACGCAGCGACGCCAGGATGAGCGACTGCATGGCGGGGTGGTTGCAATCGATGCTGTTGCCGGTGCCCGTGTCGTTGATCAGATTGCCGTCAGAATCGCGGCGGAAAGCGCTGCGGGCATCCAGACCGCGCAGCGACAGCGTAGGCCCAAGCATGTCGCTTTCACCATTATGGTTATAGACCATGTCCAGGATCACGCCGATCCCCGCCGCATGCAGCGCGGCCACCGTATCGCGCAGTTCGGAAAGGCCGCCCGGCGCGATACGAGGATCGAGAGCGAAATAGCTGACGGGATTATAGCCCCACGCATTGCGCAGGCCCAGGGGCGGGAGGTGCCGCTCATCGATACAGGCGTTGACCGGCATCAACTCGACCGCGCCGACATGCATGCGGCGCAGATGATCGATGATCGCCGGATGAGCGAGCGCGCTGATCGTCCCGCGCTGCCCTGCCGGGATATCGGGATGCTGCATGGTGAAGCTGCGCGCCTGAAGCTCGTAGATCAGCCCGCCGGGGCTGAACATGGGCGGCTGGATCGCGACGGGATGCAGAGGGGCGATGACCACGCCCTTGGGCATGAGCGGAGCCGTGTCGCCGCCCTCCCCCCTTGGAGCGGCGAGCGCGGGGTCATAGGCGAACGGCCGGTCGATCGCCTGCGCATAGGGATCGAGCAGCAGCTTATCGGGGTCGAACCACAGGGCCTGGCCGGGATCATAGGGGCCGTCGGCCCGGATGCCGTAGCGGGTTCCCGGCCCCGCTCCGGCTATGTCGACGGTCCAGAGGCCCTCGCCATCCCGGCTCATCGGCAGGCGCGTCTCGCGATCGCCCGCGTCGAACAGGCAGAGCCAGAGCTGGGTCGCGTCCGGCGACGCCACGCGGAAGCGAACGCCCTCGCCGCTTGTCTCCGGCCCCGGCAAAGGGCTGCTCATGCGGCGGGTTGCACCAGCGCCCGGAACAGCCGGGCATATTGGCGCGCGCTATGCGCCCAGGAAAAGTCCGCGCGCATGCCTGCCCGCTGCATCGCCTGCCACGCCGCCTTGTCGCCATGCAGACGAACCGTTCTGGTGATCGCTCCGGCAAGGGCGGAGGGGTCGGACGGGGCGAAGACGATGCCCGTCGCCGCTCCCGCAGCCACGGCCGCTTCATTGGCGTCGATCACCGTGTCGGCAAGTCCCCCTGCGCGCGCCACCACCGGAATGCAGCCGTAGCGCAGGCCGTAAAGCTGGGTAAGGCCGCAGGGTTCGAAGCGCGAAGGGATGAGGATGGCGTCGCCGCCCGCCTGCATCAGGTGGGACAGCGGCTCGTCATAGCCGATCTGCGTGCCCACGCGCCCGCGATGCCGCTCCGCCGCTGCCAGGAACGCGCCCTCCAGCGCATGGTCGCCCGACCCAAGGATCGCCAGCTTCGCGCCCAAGGCGACGAGATGGCCGATCGCGTCGGCGACCATGTCCATGCCCTTTTGCCAGGTCAGGCGGCTGATGATGACGAAGAGGGGCGCATCGTCGCGATCCAGCCCGAAATGCCTGGTCAGCGCCTTGCGGTTGGCGGTGCGCGCCGCCAGCGCCCGCGCCGTATATCGCCGCGCGATCAGGGGATCGGTCGCCGGGTCCCAAATGGCCGTGTCCACCCCGTTCAATATGCCGTGCAGCCGGTCGGCCCGCCCGTTCAGCAAGCCGTCGAGGCCCATGCCTTGCGCAGGGGAGCGTATCTCCTGCGCATAGGAGGGGCTGACCGTGGTAATGAGGTCGGCCGATATCAGCCCTGCTTTCAAATAGCCGGTGCCGCCATAATATTCGACGCCATCGACGCCCCATGCTTCGGGCGGAAGGCCAAGGCTGCCGAATATCTCAGGGCCGAACCGCCCCTGAAAGGCGAGGTTGTGGATGGTCACGGCCTTGGGCATGTCACGGGCGGGGCCGTAGCGCATATAGGCCGCCGTCATGGCCGCCTGCCAGTCATGCGCATGGACGATATCGGGCCGCCATCCCTTGATCCCGTCCTCCGCCAGGTCAGCGCCCGCGCGGGAAAGCGCGGCGAAGCGCCTCCAGTTGTCGGGCCAGTCATGTCCGGCCAAATCCCCATAGGGGCCGCCTTCCCGCATGAAGAAGTCCGGCGCGTCGAGCACCAGCAGGTCGAGATCGCCCGCCTTCGCCGCCAGGATGGAGGCCGGTGCGCCGAACAGCGCGTCATAACGCCGCACCACCTTCGCCTTGCCGATGCGCGCCATGACCTGCGGATAGCCCGGCGCCAGCGTGCGCACGGCAATGCCCTCCCCAGCCAGAGCGGCGGGAAGCGCGCCCGCGACATCGGCAAGGCCGCCGGTCTTGATCAAAGGATAGATTTCGGACGCGACCGAAAGCAGCTGCATTCCCATGTCCCCCCGCTCAGCCTATCGGTGCGCCAGCCGCTCGATCATATATTGCGTGATCAGGCACACGCCGCTTTCGGTGCGGCGGAACCGGCGCGCATCCTCTTCCGCATCTTCGCCCACGATCAGGCCCGGCGGAATGATGACGTCGGAATCGAGCACGCATTTGTGCAGCCGCGCCCCGCGCCCGATCTCACAGCCGGGCATGATCACGCTGTCGGTGACGGACGAAAAGCTGTGCGTCCGCACGCCTGAAAACAACAGGCTGCGGTGCAGGGAGGAGCCGGACACGATGCATCCGCCCGCCACCAGCGACGATGTGGCGGACCCGCGCCGCCCATCCTCATTATGGACGAACTTGGCGGGCGGCGTCACTTCGGAATATGTCCAGAGCGGCCAGTTGCGGTCGAACAGGTCGAGCGAGGGCACCACCTCCGTCAGGTCGATGTTCGCCTGCCAATAGGCGTCGATGGTGCCGACATCGCGCCAATAGGGCACGGGCTCGCTTTCCGCCCGCACGCAGCTGCTGGAAAAGCGGTGGGCGACGGCCTTCCCATGCTTGACGATATAGGGGATGATGTCGCCGCCGAAATCGCGCTTGCTGGCGGGATTGTCGGCGTCGCGGCGCAGTTCCTCGATCAGGAATTTAGTGCGGAACACATAGATGCCCATGGACGCCAAAGCGAGATCGGGCTGGCCGGGGATGCCGGGCGGATTGCTGGGCTTTTCGACGAAATCGGTGATGACGTCGCGTTCATCCACATGCATGACGCCAAAGCCGCGCGCCTCCATGCGCGGCACCTCCAGGCAACCCACGGTCACGTCGGCGCCCGTGTCGACATGCTGCTGGAGCATCAGTTCATAGTCCATCTTGTAGACATGATCGCCCGCCAGCAGCACCATATATTCGGGCGCATAGCCTTCGATGATGTCGATATTCTGGAACACGGCGTCGGCCGTCCCTTCATACCATTGGCTTTCGGAAACGCGCTGGCTGGCGGGCAGGATGTCGAAGCTTTCGTTGCGTTCGGGACGCAGGAAGTTCCAGCCGCGCTGTAGGTGGCGGATCAGCGAGTGCGCCTTGTACTGCGTCGCGACGCCGATGCGGCGGATGCCGCTGTTGAGCGCGTTCGACAGGGCGAAGTCGATGATCCGCGCCTTGCCGCCGAAATGCACCGCCGGCTTGGCGCGCTTGTCGGTCAGTTCGCCCAAGCGGCTGCCGCGTCCCCCCGCCAGCACATAGGCCATGGCGTCACGAGCAATCGGCTGGTGCCTTGGTTGCATGGGAATTTTCCTTCTCCTTATCCCGGCGTCAGCCTGCTCTCGTCCCAATCATTATAGTCCAGTTCCAGCATCAAGGTTCCCAAAGGCGGGATGGTGATGCTGGCCCAGCCATCCTCATCCGCCGTCACCGAACCCATATTGCCCGCGCCGCTGCCGCCATAATCGGCCGCGTCGCTGTTCATGATCTCTCGCCACAGCCCGGCGGCGGGCAGGCGTATCCTGTAGCCCTGCCGCAGGACCGGCGTGAAATGGCTGATGACCACGACCGGCGCGGCGGAAGGGGAGCGGCGGACCCAGGCGAAGACGGAATCCGCCGCCGCGTCCACCAGCACCCATTCGAACCCCTCCGGCTCGCAATCGCGCGCGTGCAGCGCCGGGCGCGAGCGGTAGAGGCGATTGAGGTCCGCCACCAGCTTCTGCACGCCCCGGTGCGGCTGATGATCCAGCAGATGCCAGTCGAGCGCCCTCGCCTCGCTCCATTCGGCGCGCTGGGCGAATTCCTGCCCCATGAACAGCAGCTTCTTGCCCGGATAGGCCCACATCATCGCATAATAAGCGCGCAGGGTGGCGAATTTCTGCCAATCGTCGCCCGCCATCTTGTGCAGCAGGGACGCCTTGCCATGCACGACCTCGTCATGGCTGAGCGCCAGGACGAAATTTTCGGTGAAGGCATAGACCAGGCCGAAGGTGATGTCGTCATGATGGTGGGCGCGGTGCACGGCCTCCCGCGACAGATAGCGCAGCGTGTCGTGCATGAAGCCCATATTCCATTTGAAGCCGAAGCCAAGGCCGCCTTCATGGACCGGGTGGGAAACTTTGGGCCAGCTCGTGGACTCCTCCGCAACCGTCATCACGCCGGGATGGGTTCCGTACAGCGCCTTGTTCATCTGCTGGAGGAAATCGACCGCCTCCACATTCTCGCGCCCGCCCTGCGCATTGGGTATCCACTCGCCTGCCTTGCGCGAATAATCGAGGTAGAGCATCGATGCCACCGCATCGACCCGCAGCCCATCGACATGATAGCGCTCCGCCCAGAACAGCGCATTGTTGATCAGGAACTGCGCCACCTCCCGCCGCCCGAAATTATAGATGGCGGTGTTCCAGTCGGGATGGAAACCCTTGCGCGGGTCCTCATGCTCGTAGAGCGCCGTCCCGTCGAAACGGGCGAGGCCATGGGCATCGGTCGGGAAATGCGCCGGAACCCAATCGAGCAGCACGCCCACCCCCGCCCGGTGCGCGCCATCGACGAAGCGGGCAAAGCCATCCGGGTCGCCGAAGCGCGCGGTGGGCGCATAAAGGCCGGTCGTCTGATAGCCCCAACTGGGATCATAGGGATATTCGCTGATCGGCAGAAATTCGATATGGGTAAAGCCAAGCCCCACCACATAGGGGATCAGCCGGTTGGCAAGCTCATCCCAACTAAGGAAATTCCCATCTTCGTCGCGCTGCCATGATCCGGCATGCACTTCGTAGATGGAGACAGGCTCGCGCCGCGCATCCGCCTTTGCCCAATAGTCGCGATGCCGGTCATCGCCCCACACATGCGCGGGGGGAGCAGCGACGATGGAGGCGGTGGACGGCCGCAGTTCGGACTGAAAGGCGAAGGGATCGGCCTTGAGCGGCAAGGGCGTTCCATCCGCGGCCAGAAGCTCGAACTTGTAGGGGACGCCCGGTCCCACTTCGGGAATGAAGATTTCCCACACGCCCGCATCCTGACGGCGGCGCATCAGCCCGCGCCGTCCGTCCCAGCGGTTGAAGTCGCCGACCACGGACACGCGCCCGGCATTGGGCGCCCAGACCGCGAAATGGGTGCCGTCCACCCCTTCATGGCGGATCGGATGCGCGCCCATCTTGTCGAACAGGCGGCCGTGCGATCCTTCGGCGAAATAATAATCGTCCAGCGGCCCCAGCACCGGCCCGAACCCATAGGGATCGATGAAGCAATATTCGCCGCCATCGGGGAAGACCGCATGATAGCGCAAGGGCTGCCGCTTGCGCACCGCCACCTTGCCGAAGAACAGGCCCGCAGGATCGACCAGCGCCAGCGTGCCCGCCATCTTCCCGTCGAGCCGGTAGGCGGTGACGCTGACCGCTTCGGGCAGGAGGACGCAGGCGGTGAACGCCTTTCCGTCCGGGTGAACGCCAAGCGCCGCGAAGGGATCGTCCTCGCGGCCTTCGACCAGCCTGGCGATCTGCCCGGAACTCAGCACCCGGCTGCGCAGCCCATCATCATCACATCACCTTCCAGATATCGGCGGCATATTCCCTGATCGTGCGGTCGGACGAGAACCAGCCCATCCGGGCGACATTGTGGATCGCCATGCGCGCCCATTGCGCCTGGTCGCGCCAGATCGCATCGATGCGCCGCTGCGCCGCTGAATAGCTGTCGAAGTCCGCGGCGACCATGAACCAGTCATGATCGTAGATGCCCGCGATCAGGTCGCGATAGCGGTTCGGATCGTCGGGGGAAAAGACGCCGCTGGCGATCGCGTCCAGCGCCTGGCCAAGCTCGCGGCTCTGGCCGATGACGTCGCGCGGATTATAGCCGTTGGCGCGCCGTTCGTTGACCTGCTGCGCGGTCAGGCCGAAGATGACGATATTCTCCTCGCCCACATGATCGCGCATCTCGACATTGGCGCCGTCCAGCGTGCCGATGGTCAGCGCGCCATTCACCGCGAACTTCATGTTGCCGGTGCCTGACGCTTCCATGCCCGCGGTCGAAATCTGTTCGGAAAGGTCCGCCGCCGGGATCATCACTTCGGCCATCGAAACATTGTAGTTCGGCACGAACTGCACCTTCAGCAGCCCCTGCACCGCCGGATCATGATTGATGGCGCGGGCGACATCGCCCGCCAGCTTTATGATCAGCTTGGCATTATGATAGCTGGGCGCGGCCTTTCCGCCGAACAGCTTGACGCGCGGCACCCAGTCCCTTTCCGGGTGGGACCGGATCTGGTCGTACAGCGACACCGCCTCGATGATGTTGAGCAATTGCCGCTTATATTCGTGGATGCGCTTGATCTGGATATCGAACAGCGCGGCCGGATCGATCCTGGCGTTGACGCGGGCGCGCAGCAGGCCCGACAGCGCCGCCTTGTTGGCGCGCTTGACCGCCATGAACCTGTCCTGGAAAGCAGCGTCGCCGGCGAAGGGGTCAAGGTCCCGCAGCGCTTCGGGATCGTCCATGAAACGGTCGCCAATGGCTTCGCGGATCAGGTCGAACAGGCCGCGATTGCACTGCATCAGCCATCGGCGGAAGGTGACGCCGTTGGTCTTGTTGTTGATGCGCGCGGGATAGAGCCGGTGGAGGTCGGCGAACACGGTTTCCTTCATCAGGTCCGTGTGCAGCGCCGACACGCCATTGACGCTGTGCGATCCGGCGAAGGCCAGATTGCCCATCCGCACCCGCCGTTCCCCGCCTTCGTCGATCAGGGATATGCAGCCGACCGCCCGGTCATCAAACTGTCCCGACCGCCGCGCTTCGCCGAGCAGGCGGCTGTTCACCGCATAGACGATCTGCATGTGCCGGGGCAGCAGCCGTTCGAACAGCGGCACCGGCCAGCTTTCCAGCGCTTCGGGCAGCAGCGTATGGTTGGTGTAGCTGAACGTGCGCCGCGTCAGGTCCCAGGCTTCATCGAAATCGACGCCATGGTCGTCCAGCAGGATGCGCATCAATTCCGCGACGGCGACGGCGGGATGGGTATCGTTCAACTGGATCGCCGCCTTGTCCGGCAGCGTCCTTATGTCGCCGAAATATTGCATGTGCCGCCGGACGATGTCCTGCAAGGATGCGGAGGAGAAGAAATATTCCTGCCGCAGCCGCAATTCCTGCCCCGCTGGCGAACTGTCGGCAGGGTAGAGCACCCGCGTCAGCGCCTCCGCCCGGTTGCTTTCGGCCAGCGCGCCCAGATGGTCCCCGGCGTTGAAGCGATCGAGCAGGATCGGGTCGATCGGCTGCGCTTCCCACAGACGCAGCGTGTTCACCCGCTTGCCGCGCCAGCCAGCGATCGGCGTGTCATAGGGCGTGGCGATCACGCGCTCGCTGGGCCGCCACTGCATCTGGTGCGGCCCCGCATTCTCTCCTTCGGCGGGGTCGACGCGGCCGCCGAAGCCGATTTCATAGCTCGCCTCGCGCCGCTCGAATTCCCAGGGGTTTCCGTGCGTCAGCCAGGTTTCGGGCAGTTCTACCTGCCAGCCGTCCGAAATCTCCTGCCGGAACATGCCATTCACATAGCGGATGCCATAGCCATAGGCCGGGACGTCCACCGTCGCCATGCTTTCCATGAAGCAGGCGGCCAGCCTGCCAAGGCCGCCATTGCCCAGCGCCGCGTCCGGCTCCAGCGCGGCGATGATGTCTATGTCCACGCCCAGCGAGTCCAGCGCCGCCTTCACATCGTCCAGCATTTCCATGTTGGACGCCGCATCGCGCATCAGGCGGCCGATCAGGAATTCCAGGCTGAGATAATAGACCCGCCGTCCCTGCTCCTCATAGGTTTTCTGCGTCGACCTGATCCAGGCGTCGATCACCCGGTCCCGGATCGAAAGGATGACGGCGTGCAGCCAGTCGTGCGGCTTGGCGGCCTGCGCATTCTTGCCGATGCGGTAGGTCAGCCGCTCGACAATCTCCCGCGCGAGCGCTTCGGGACCGCCCTGCCGCGGAGCAGGCATGAAAAGCGTGGTGTTGCCCTTTACGTTCATGGCGCGCCCCTTGCTGATTCAGCAGGGATGATGACACAGGGCCGCAGGCGAGACCATCTGCAATTTCGCAGTGCAGCATGATCGCGCACTATCCCGCATACCCTTTCAGGATCGCGGCCTTGATGCCGTCGCGAAAGGCGCGGCGCAGGGGGTAGACGTTGGATGGAAAATGCTGGGTCATCAACAGGCCGATTATCCGTTCGCGGGGGTGAACGAAGAAGAAGGTGGAAAAGACCCCGCCCCAGAAAAATTCCTGCGTGACAAGGTCGGTCGCAAAGCCCAGCCCAAAGCCGACATCGGCATAATCGGCCTCGCTGAACATGGATGAGGACAGGCTGGCAAGGTCAGCGCCGCCGGGCAGTTGATTGGCGTGCATCATCGCTATGGTTTCGGGGCGCAGCAGCCGGACGCCGTCCAGTTCCCCGCCGCGCAGCAGCATCAGGGCGAAGCGATGATAATCCTCCGCCGTCGACAGCAGGCCCCCGCCCCCCGACCGGAGGCGCAGGTTGCGCCGCCAGCTGCTGCGCTCCCCCCGTTCGTAGAGCGACAGCCGCCCGTCGCTGCCAAGCTGCCACGCATCGGTCATGCGGCCGGCCCGGTCATCGGGCAGCCGGAAGAATGTGTCCGTCATGTCCAAGGGCGCGAAGATGCGATCGGCAAGGAAGCTGCCCAGATCCGTGCCGCTCAGCCGTTCCACTATGACGCCGAGCACATCGGTCGAGATGGAGTAATTCCAGCGTTCGCCCGGCGAGAACTCCAGCGGCAGGCGGGCGACGGCTTCGATGAACTCGCCCGGTCCTCGCTTCTGGTGGAACTCGTCCAGACCCTGTTCGCGATAGAGGGCGTCGATCGGCGTCTGCCGCTGAAGCCCATAGGTAAGGCCGGAGGTGTGACGCAGCAGGTCGATCATCCGCATCGGCCGCCGCAAGGGCTGACGGTCCATGCCGACGGTCAGGGCGGAAAATTCCGGCAGCACATCGGTCACCGGATCTTGAAGCGCCACCAGCCCCTGCTCCACCAGCATCATGAAGGCGGCCGAGGTGACGGGCTTCGTCATGGAGGCGATGCGGAACAGCGCGTCGTTGCGCAGCGGCTCACCCGTGGCGCGCGCGGCGCCGCTGACATGGTCCAAAAGCGGCTTTTCATCGCGCGATACCAGCAGGCGCAGATGCGGCAGCTTGCCGGACGCGACATAGTTCTGGTGCAGGCCGTCAGCCAGGGCATGCAGCCGCGCGGCGTCCAGGCCCGCCGCCTGCGCCGCTGCTTCGTCTGTCCATGTCTTCGCCTGCATGCTGCCTCCGGCCTATTCCGTCCCGCAGCTAGAACAGGCAAATGGCGGCCATGTCCATATGGGCTAGGCGAAATGACCGGACCGGATGGCCGCGCCTTACGGCTGGACCGCGAAGTCGAAGATGCGGGCCGACCCCGTGCCGCTGCCCCACATGCCCGGCCCCGTGCCCGCGCTGACGGAATAGAGGAAGCCATATTCTCCGGCAGGAAGGTCGGCCGTTGGCGTCACCTTGAACACGCCGGGCGTCACCTGCTCATAGTCGAAGGCGATGCGGTCCTTGTCCATCACGCCCGCCTTGGCTCCCGCCAGGTTCATGCTGCCCACCCGCGTTTCCCGCCGGTCCTTCTTCACGTCGAAGCGGATCAGCGAAAACTCGTTGGGCGAGGTGATGGCCGTCGCGGGCCCCGCCAGCCAGAGCGAAGGCGCGCCCGTCTGCGACAGGCCGCGCGTCGCTTCATCGAAGTAGAAATAGAAGGTAGGGCGCGGCCGCTGCGTGCGGGCCCTGGCGCTGGTGTTGGGAATGACCGCCTTGATGCTGAGCGAGGCGATGCCGCCGGTGAAGGCATAGCCCAATATGCCGCCGGTCTTGCTCTGGTTCGATGTCGTGGGGTCGATCCGCGCCATCTTGGGCTGAGGCAGCCAGTCCATCAGCATGTAGATGCCCGAAGGATGCGGCACCAGCGGATCGGGCGAGTCCGCGGAAAAAGCGGCCTTCGACGATACGGAACCGGTGGCCCCGGCCTCAATCATGGCGGCGATGACCGGGCCGGTGACGCCATTCCTTTTCAGCAGGATCAGATCATCGGTCGACAGCGCATAATGGGCCGCCGAAGCCTTGATCTTGGCGATGACCGCTTCCTCGCCCAGTCCCGCCTGGACCAGCGCCACCACCATGTCGTTGGTCAGCGTCTCCGCCCGCACATTCGCAGGCAGCACGCCCGCGCCCATCAGCGCGAGCGCCGCCATTGCCTTCCACAGCGTCATCTTGTCCCCCCTGTCGCCGGACATGCCCCCACATCCGGCCTCACGGCAAGGACTTAGACAGCGCGCCCCGATTCAGGCAAGCGCCTTGCGGATCAGTTCGTTGACGACCTGGGGATTGGCCTTGCCCTGCATGGCCTTCATCGTCTGGCCGACGAAGAAGCCGAACAGCGCCTCCTTGCCCGCCTTATACTGTTCCACCTTGTCGCCATTGTCAGCCAGCACCTTGGCCACGGCGGCTTCGATCGCGCCGGTGTCGCTGGTCTGCTTGAGCCCCTTTTCCTCGACGATCGCGGGCGCGCGCTCGCCGGTTTCGAGCATGATCTCGAACACCTGCTTGGCGATGGTGCCGCTGATCGTGCCGTCCGCGACGAGCGCCAGCAGTTCAGCGCCCTCTTCAGGACCGACCGGGCTGTCTTCAAGGCTTTTGCCCAGCCGGTTGAGCGCGCCATAAAGTTCGGACAGCAGCCAGTTGGCCGACGCCTTCGCGACCTCGCCCTCGCTCTTTTTCTGGATGCGCGCGCCTTCGGCCAGCAGCGCTTCGAACCAGCGGGCCGTATCGGCGTCGGCCGTCAGCGTCGCGGCATTATAGGCGGAAAGGCCAAGCTGCTCCTCATAGCGGCGGCGCTTGGCGTCGGGCAGTTCGGGGAGCGACTGGCGGCATTCCTCCAGAAACGCGTCGTCCAGCTCCAGCGGCAGCAGGTCGGGATCGGGGAAGTAGCGGTAATCATGCGCATCCTCCTTCGACCGCATGGAGCGCGTTTCATTCTTGTCCGGGTCGTAGAGGCGCGTTTCCTGCACGATGGTGCCGCCCGCCTCCAGCACATCGACCTGGCGGTTGGCCTCATATTCGACCACCGCCATGACGAAGCGGACCGAGTTCACATTCTTCGTTTCGGTGCGCGTGCCGAACTCATGCCCCGGCTTGCGGACCGACACATTGACATCCGCGCGCATCGAACCCTGGTCCATATTGCCGTCGCAGGAGCCCACATAGCGCAGGATCGTCCGCAGCTTCGACAGATACGCCCCTGCTTCGGCGGGAGAACGCATGTCCGGCTTCGACACGATCTCCATCAGCGCCACGCCCGAACGGTTGAGGTCGACATAGGAGCGGGTCGGGTGCTGGTCATGCATCAGCTTGCCCGCATCCTGCTCGACATGGATGCGCTCGATACCGATCCGCTTGGTCGCGGCGTCGGGGTTCTTCTCGTCGAGATTGATCTCGATCTCCCCCTCTCCCACCAGCGGATGGTAAAGCTGGCTGATCTGATAGCCCTGCGGCAGATCGGCGTAGAAGTAGTTCTTGCGATCGAAGCGTGACCATTTGTTGATCTTCGCGTTGATCGCCATGCCGGTGCGCACCGCCTGACGGATGCACTCGCGGTTGGGCACGGGCAGCATGCCGGGCATGGCCGCATCGACTAGGCTGACCTGCGTGTTCGGCTCTGCGCCAAAAGCCGTGGCCGCGCCGGAAAAGAGCTTCGCCTGGCTCGTCACCTGCGCATGGACCTCCAGGCCGATCACGACCTCCCACTCGCCGGTTGCGCCCTGAATGCGATAGGTTGATTCAGTCATCTTCTTGTCCTCAAGTGTTCCCGCGAAGGCAGGAACCCGGGGTGAGTGCAGAGCCAAGCGGCCCTGGGCTCCGGCCTCGCCGGAGCACGGTTCGTTTTACCACCACTTCTCCGGCCGCGCCGTGAAGCCAGCCCGCTCCTCGATCGCGAGCCCCGCGTTGAGCACACCTTGCTCGTCCAGCGCCTTGCCGATGATCTGCAACCCCAATGGCAGCCCTTGCGAGTCCAGCCCGCCCGGCACCGCCATCGCAGGCAACCCCGCCAGCGACGCGGGCACGGTGAAAACGTCGTTCAGATACATGGCCAGCGGATCGGCCTGCTTCTCGCCCAGCGCGAAGGAAGCGCTCGGCGCAGTCGGCGTCAGCAGCAGGTCGCACTTCTCGAAAGCCTGCTCGAAATCGCGCGCGATCAGGGTGCGGACCTTCTGCGCCTGCGTATAATAAGCATCGTAGAATCCCGCCGACAGCACATAGGTGCCGATCATGATGCGGCGCTTGACCTCCGGCCCGAAACCGGCGGCGCGGGTCGCGGCATACATATCCTGGAGACCCGCCCCATCGGGAAGCTCGCGCTGCCCATAGCGCACGCCGTCATAGCGGGCGAGGTTGGACGAAGCCTCGGCAGGCGCGATGATATAATAGGTCGGCAGCGCATATTTGGTATGCGGCAGAGAAACCTCCACCACCTGCGCCCCCGCATCCTTCAGCCACTCGATCCCGCGATCCCACAGCGCCGCGATTTCGGCGTTCAGGCCATCGGGGCGATATTCCCTGGGAATGCCCACCGTCTTGCCCTTGAGATCGCTCGAAAGATTGGCTTCCCACTGCGGCACCGGCAGGTTCAGCGAGGTCGAATCCCTGGGGTCGAAGCCCGCCATGCTCTCCAGCAGGATCGCATTGTCGCGCACCGTCCGCGCCATCGGCCCGGCCTGATCGAGCGAGGAGGCGAACGCCACGATGCCCCAGCGAGAGCAGCGGCCATAGGTCGGCTTGATCCCGCTGATGCCGGTAAACGCGGCGGGCTGGCGGATGGAGCCGCCCGTGTCCGTCCCGGTCGCCGCCGGGCAGAGCCGCGCCGCGATCGCCGCGGAGGAACCGCCAGAGGAGCCGCCCGGCGCGAGCGCCGCATTGTCGCCGCCGCCCCGCCGCCAGGGCGAGATCACATTGCCGAAATAGCTCGTCTCGTTGGACGATCCCATGGCGAACTGGTCAAGGTTCAGCTTGCCCAGCATCCCCGCGCCCGCATCCCACAGCTTCTTCGAAACCGTGGATTCATAAGTCGGCTTGAACCCTTCCAGCATGTGGCTGGCGGCGGTGGTCTGCACGCCCTCGGTGCAGAACAGGTCCTTCATGCCGATCGGCACGCCCGACAGCGGCTTCAACGCCTCGCCCGCAGCCTTCGCCTTGTCGGCTGCATCGGCGGCGGCCAGCGCCTTTTCCGGCGTCTCGACGATGAAGGCGTTCAGCGCCTTGGCGGACGCGACATTGGCATTGAACGCCTCCGCCACCTCGCGCGCGGAAAAGTCCCCGGCGCGGAAGCCGTCGCGAATTTCGGCAACTGTGAGGTCAGTAAGATCAGTCACGATTAAATTCCCGTTCGGGCTGAGCGAAGTCGAAGCCCATCACTGAGCGGAGCGAAGTGGCCTCCCGCTGGCCGGCCGTGCCCCTCGACAAGCTCCGGGCGAACGGATGGCGCGCCATCACTCAATCACCTTGGGCACCGCGAAGAAGCCATGTTCGGCCTGCGGCGCGTTCGCCAGCACCTTGTCGCGGACATCGCCATCGGTCACAACATCGTCGCGCAGGCGCAGTTTGTTGGGGATGACGGCGGTCATCGGGTCGACGCCGGTCACGTCCACCTCACCCAATTGCTCCACCCAGCCAAGGATGTTGTTGAGTTCGGGCACCATCGCTTCGGCTTCGGCGTCGGTCACCGAAATGCGCGAGAGGCTGGCGATCTTTTTCACGGTCTGAAGGTCTATCGACATGGGCCGCCGCTACCATCCGCTCACGCTTGCTTCAAGTCCGCACTTGCGCCCCGCTTGCGCCTGCGCCAGACATGCGCCCGCGCAGCGGGGGCGCGCAGCCCCGCATCGTGACGGAGAGCAGCCCCGTGGCCCGCAAATTCCTGTATGTCGTCGCCGGCCTGATCGTGCTGGTCCTCGCGGCATTGCTGGTCTACCGCATCTGGGGCATGCAACTGATCCGCGCGGTGATGGTCCCGCGCGAAGCCTTCACGCCGCTGCGGCCGCTTGCGCCCAATGCCTATGACGATCCCGGCATGTGGATCGCCCGGCCCGACATTCGCAAGGGCAATCCCGCCCTGTGGACGCCGCAGGGGTTGAAGGACGCGCCGGTGGCGAAAAAGGCGGCGGTCTTCTTCATTCACCCCACATCCTACATCACCACCTTCGGCGGCGCGCATTGGAACATGCGGCTGGACGACAAGGACGCGCTCAACACCGCGCGGCGCTTCGTGCAGGGTCAGGCAAGCGCCTTCAACGCGGTGGGCGACATTTGGGTGCCGCGTTACCGTCAGGCCAATTATGGCGCATTCCTGACCCGCGATCAGGCGGGCGATCAGGCGCTCGCCGCCGCCTATCGCGACGTGGCGCAGGCGTTCGCCGCCTTCCTCAAGGCCAATCCCGAAGGGCCGCTGATCCTGGCGGGGCACAGCCAGGGGTCGCGCCACCTGCTGCAACTTCTGCGCGAACAGGTTGCGGGAAAGCCCGTGGCGGAAAGGATCGCGGCGGTCTATGCGGTCGGCTGGCCCGTTTCGGTGGAGGCTGACCTTCCGGCGCTGGGCCTGCCCGCCTGCGCGCGGCGCGATCAGGCGCATTGCCTGGTGAGCTGGCAAAGCTATGCCGAGCCCGCCGACCCTTCCCCCATCATCGAAACGTTCGAGCGCCGCAACGGCTATACCGGCCGCCCGCGCAAGGGCACGCATATGCTGTGCACCAATCCCATTACCGGCGCGTTCAACGGGTCGGCCCCGGCCAGCGCCAACCGGGGAACGCTGGACAGCCGCGACGACGCCAGGCCGCCGCGCCTGCTGACCGGCATCGTGCCAGCGCGCTGCGACACCAGCGGCGTCCTTATGATCGGGGAGCCCATCGACATGGGGCCGTTTACGTTGCCGGGCAATAACTACCATGTCTATGACTACAGCCTGTTCTGGGGCGATGTGCGCGAAGACGCGCGGCAGCGGCTGGCGACGTTCCTGAAATCATGACGCAGACCCTGCTGACCGCCGACCGCACGGCTTTTCGTGACGCTTTGCCGCAGGGCGGCCGCCTGCTGGGCATGGATGTGGGCACGAAGACGATCGGGCTGGCGCTGTGCGATGCGGGCTGGTCGATCGCCAGCCCGGCGCACACGGTCGTGCGCGGCAAGTTCAGCAAGGACAAGGTCGCGCTAGCCGCCTTCATCGAACAGCAGCAGGTCAGGGGGCTGGTCATCGGCCTGCCGCTGAATCTGGACGGCAGCGAAAGCCCGCGCAGCCAGGCGAGCCGCGCCTTCGCCCGCAACATGGCCGACCTTGGCCTGCCGATCCTGCTGTGGGACGAACGCTGGTCGACCCAGGCGGTCACGCGCACCCTGCTGGAAGCGGACGCCAGCCGTGCGCGGCGCGGGGAACTGGTCGACAAGCTCGCCGCCAGCTACATTTTGCAGGGCGCGATCGACGGGCTGATGGCCGGGTTCTGAAGCCGCCGCCTATCCTCCGTCCCGGTCATAGACATCGGGCAGGAACTGCACGCCGTCTCCGCCCGGCGCCGCTGTCAGGTAAGTGAGATAGACCGGCACGGGCTGGGGCAGCGGCACATGCTGTTCGGGCTCGTCGCTTTCCGGCTTGAGCGGCTTGCCGAAAAACCAGCGGCCAAGGCGCTGCGCATCCTCCAGCCGGACGCAGCCGTTGCTGAAATGGCGCGCGGGCTTCGCCAGCAAATCGCGCGAGGGCGTATCGTGCAGATAGATGCCAAGGTCGTTGGGAAACATGAACTTCACCTTCCCCATGGCGTTGGAACCGCCCGGCAGTTGCCGCACCCTCAACTGTTGCCGCCCGTCGGCGACCGCCTGCCAGTCTATCTCCGACTGGCTGAGCGGCCGGGCGTTCGCGCTCCAGTCGGTCAGCGCCTCATAGTTCAAACGGCTGAGCGACGCGCCGTCGAGGATGCGGGGGGCAAGCTTGCGCTCCACCAGATCGGACGGCACGTTCCAATAGGGGTTGAGCGTCGCATAGCGCACCATGCCCGCCATCATCGGCGTCTGGCTTTCCTTCGCGCCCGCTACGACCTTCATCGTGCCGTCCTGCCGGCCCTTGCTATAGTACCAGAGGCGCGCGGAAGCGGCGTCCACCACCACATGCCGCACCCACGGCCCCGGCAGCAGCCGCGCCCGGTCAAGGTTCAGCGCCAGCTTGCGGTCGTACCAGTCCGGTCCGCGGTTCAGCGCCTCGATCGTCTGCGCCCCCGCGACGCCATCGGCCTTGAGGCCATGATCCGCCTGAAAGGCGCGAACCTTCGCGGCGAGCGCCTTGTCATAGCTGCTCCCGTCCGGCAGGCCCAGGCGGCGGCGCAGCATGGATACGCCCTGCCCCTTCCCGCCGGGACGCAGCTTGACGTCAGCGGGAATGGCGACAGCGGGCAGACCGCCCCAGCGCTTGGCGAAACTTGCTCTTGCGGCGCGCAGCTTCATGTAGAAGGGGCTCATCCACTCCGCATTGGCCACATAGTCGGGGAATGACGACGCCACGGCGGCGGCGCGCAGGATATCGGCGGGCTCCTCGTCCTTCGGCTCCACCTCCGGGTCGAGATAGCGCATCTTCACCCGCCTGGACGGCCGCCGCATGTCCTTGACCAGTTCGGCAAAGGCCTTGGACAGGGCGATGTCGGCGCGGGCGAGCAAGCGCGGGTCGCCATGGCTGCCGTTCGCATCCTCCATGGCGCGCTCCAGGCCGCGTGGATCATAATCCTTGGGGTTGAGGCCATCGAGCCGGGCCGTCCTGACCAGCGCCAGCAAGGCGTCCGCCTGCGCGCCAAGCCTGTTGCCGTCGACCCATAGCGGCCAATAGCCGCGCGGACCGTAGAAGTCGCGCAGCTTTCCCCCGGCCGACGCGCGGATTTCCGCCCCGATGGTCGATTGCGCCGCGTCCTGCCCCGCCACCGGCTGCGCCATGGCGGAAACCGGGACAAGCCCGGCAACCAACAGTCCCGGTATAAGGAAACGCCGAAACAGGCGGGCGCGGCAGGACAGCCGCGCCCCTGATATCAAATGTGTCAGCCGCGTTCTCCAGACCGGCTCGGCGGCGGGGGCGGAGGCGGCGGCGGGCAAGGCGGACCCTGCACCTCATGATACATGCCGTCGGCCGAATAATAGCCATCGACAATGCCGTCGCCATTGCGATCCGCGGCGACGGTGCCTGCGATCGCGCCGGGGCCGACCGGCGGCGCGGGCGCGATGGGTTCATCCCTTGTCGACGCGCACGCGCTCAGGGCGAGTGCCGTGCCGCCGAGAAGAGCCAATAGCCTGATTTTCATACCCTCTCCCTTGGCGACACGAGGACCGCGCGCCGGTTAGAACATGGACACTGCCAATCGCAGCGCAAGTGCAACGATCAACCCGCGCTTTGGAAGCCATTACCCGATCGCAATGACGATAGGCCGTTGCCTATGCGCGACGGATCGCGGCCGCCTATCCTTCGGCCCAATCCGCCGAAGCAATGCCCTGCGCATAAAGCAGCACGGACAGGTCGCCGTGCACAATCTCCGCATGCGCGGCTTCCCGCGTTTTGGGCTTGGCATGATAGGCGACGCCCAGCCCCGCGCCCTGGATCATCGGAATGTCGTTCGCCCCGTCACCCACCGCCAGGGTGAGCGCCCGGTCGATACCGCCCGCTATCGCCTGCTCCAGTTCCGCCAGCTTCCGCGCCGCATCGACGATCGGCAGGGCGACCGTGCCCGCCAGCGTCCCATCGGCGATGTCCAGCACATTGGCGACCGCGCTGTCGAAGCCGATCTCTTCGGCCACCGGCCCGGTGAAGCGGGTAAAGCCGCCCGACACCAGCAATGTCCGTGCCCCCCGTGCCTTCATCGTGCGGACCAGCGCCCTTGCGCCCGGCATGATCCTGACCCGCTCCGTCCGGCACCGGTCGATCGCCGCATCCTCCAGCCCCTTGAGCAGGGCGACGCGCTCATGCAGTGCGCCTGCGAAATCCAGCTCCCCGCGCATCGCCCGTTCGGTGATCTCGGCGATCTGCGGCTTGATCCCGGCATAATCGGCCAGCTCGTCGATGCATTCCACCGTGATCATGGTGGAATCCATGTCGGCGATCAGCAGCTTCTTCTCGCGCCCTTCGGCGGGCTGCACGATCACGTCCACCTTGTCGCCGGTGTCCGTCAGCGCCGCGCGCGCCGTCACCGGATCGCTGCCGAAGAAGATGTCCGCCGCCTTGCCCTCGTCCAGCCACCGGCTGTCCACCGGCGCGCAGCCGGCGGTGGCAAGCCGCGCGACGGCTTCCTCAATATCCCCCTGACTCAAGGCCGCACTTGCCACTAAGGTCGCGACGAACATGGACACTCCCGAAACAGATAAGGGCGAATCCCGCCCGCGCGTCGCGCTTATTGCCGGACCCACCGCCAGCGGCAAGAGCGCGCTCGCCATTGCTCTTGCGCAGGCGGCGAACGGCGTCGTCATCAATGCCGACGCCAGCCAGGTCTATGCCGACCTGCGCATCCTGTCCGCCCGCCCCTCGCCGGAGGAGATGGCGGATGTCCCCCACCGCCTGTTCGGCCATATCGACGGCGCGGAAGCCTGCACCGCCGCCCGCTGGGCCAGCGAGGCGCGCGCCGAAGTGCGCCGCGCGCATGATGAAGGGCGGCTGCCCATATTGGTCGGCGGCACCGGCCTTTACCTGCGCACGCTGCTGGAGGGGATCGCGCCCGTGCCGGACATAGACCCCGCCATCCGCGCCGCCGTTCGCGCCCTGCCCGTGGCGCAGGCGCATGCGGCGCTGGCCATCGAGGACCCTGCCGCCGCCGCGCGCCTCAACCCCGCCGACACGACCCGCGTCGCCCGCGCGCTGGAGGTGGTGCGCTCCACCGGACGCACGCTCGCCCTGTGGCAGCAGCATAAGAGCGGCGGCATCGCAGCGCAGATCAGCCTTGCTCCGCTCATCCTGCTGCCGCCCCGCCCGTGGCTGTTCGAACGATGCGACCGCCGTTTCGAGCAGATGGTGACGGATGGCGGGGTCGAGGAAGCCGAACGGCTGATCGCGCGCGGCCTTTCGCCCAGCCTCCCGGTGATGCGCGCCATCGGCGTGCCGGAAATCGCCGCATGGCTTGGCGGCCGGATCGATCGCGCAGCCATGATCGAGCGCGGGCGGATCGCGACCCGGCAATATGCCAAACGCCAATATACCTGGTTCTCCCACCAGCCGCCCGCCGCCTGGCGACGGGAAATGGGACAAATTGATGACAAAAGCATCAAGCGGATTGTAACTAAATTTCTTGAATAGCGGTTGACGCGGCATTTTATGTCGAATAGAGGCACCCACCTTGCCTTCGTTCCGCATCTGGAGCAGAGGGCGCAACCTGCATCCAGTGGAAGGATTTCATCGTGGCCGAAAAGAGCGGCGCGGACATTTTGGTTGAGTGCCTGATCGACCTGGGGGTCGAGGTCGTGTTCGGCTATCCGGGCGGGGCGGTGCTGCCCATCTATGACGCGCTTTTCGACCATCCGAAGATCCGCCACGTCCTCGTCCGCCACGAACAGGGCGCGACCCATATGGCGGAAGGCTATGCGCGCTCGACCGGAAAGCCCGGCGTCGTCCTCGTCACCTCCGGCCCCGGCGCGACCAATGCCGTCACCGGCATCACCGACGCGCTGATGGACTCGATTCCGATGATCGTCATCACCGGACAGGTCCGGACACAGCTGATCGGCACCGACGCGTTCCAGGAAGCCGACACGGTCGGCATCACGCGCCATTGTTCGAAGCATAATTATCTGGTCAAGGACCCGGCGAAGCTCGCCAGCGTCGTCCATGAGGCGTTTCACATCGCCACCACCGGCCGCCCCGGCCCGGTCGTCATCGACATTCCCAAGAATGTCCAGATCGCGACCGCGCCCTATGCCCCGCCGCTAAGCTTCGAACATGCAAGCTACAAGCCGCAGACGCAGGCCGACGCCTCCGCCATCGCGACCGCCGTTGAGATGCTGGCCAAAGCGGAACGCCCGGTCTTCTATACGGGCGGCGGCGTCATCAACTCCGGTCCCAAGGCGTCGCTGCTGCTGCGCGAACTGGCGGAACTGACCGGCGCGCCTGTCACCTCGACCCTCATGGGCCTTGGCGCTTTCCCCGCTTCCTCACCGCAATGGCTGGGGATGCTGGGCATGCACGGCACCTATGAAGCCAATTGGGCGATGAACAAGGCGGACCTGATCGTCTGCATCGGCGCCCGCTTCGACGACCGTGTCACCGGCCGCCTCGACGCCTTCTCGCCCAATAGCAAGAAGATCCACATCGACATCGACCGCAGCTCGATCAACAAGACGGTGGAGGTCGACCTGCCCATCGTCGCGGATGTCGGCAATGCGCTGACCGACATGATCACCGCATGGAAGACGCACGGCCACAAGGCGGCGGATCTTTCCGAATGGTGGGCGCGGATCGAAGGCTGGCGCGCGCGCAACAGCCTCGCCTATCCCGAAAGCCGCGAAGAGATCATGCCGCAGGAGGCGATCGCCGAACTCTACCGCGCTTCGAAGGCGGCGAAGGACGTCATCATCACCACCGAAGTCGGCCAGCATCAGATGTGGGCCGCCCAGCATTTCGGCTTCGAAGCGCCCAACAAATGGCTGACCTCCGGCGGCCTTGGCACGATGGGCTACGGCTTTCCCGCCGCGATCGGCGCGCAGGTCGGCAACCCGGACAGCCTGGTCGTGTGCGTCGCTGGCGATGCGTCGATCCAGATGAACATTCAGGAAATGGGCACCGCCACGCAGTATCGCCTGCCGGTCAAGGTGCTCATCCTCAACAATGAATATATGGGCATGGTCCGCCAATGGCAGGAACTGACCTATGAAAGCCGCTATTCCAACAGCTATTCCGACAGCCTGCCCGACTTCGTGAAGATGGCGGAGGCCTATGGCTGGACCGGCATCCGCATCGAAGGACCGCAGGAACTGGCGGCGGGCATTGCCCAGATGATCGACACGCCCGGCCCGGTGATCGTGGACTGCCGCGTGGCGAAGCTTTCCAACTGCTTCCCGATGATCCCTTCGGGCGCGGCGCATACCGACATGCTGCTCGACCCCAACCAGATTGCGGGCATCATGTCGGATGAGGCGAAGGCTCTGGTGTAAGGACGGGGGCGTGACGCAGCATCTGAAGCTCCGCATCCATGTGAGCGAACCCTTCGACTTCGAACGGCATGCGGGCACGGCCGAGCTGAAAGGCTGGACCGTGGACCATGCCGACGCGGAGAATGAGGATTGGGAAGTGCATCTGGATGAAGGCTTCGATTTTCATGGACGCCGGATCGGCCGCCTGCTCGTCAGCCCGCGCTATGTGGGCGAGCATCTGGCCCGCATGTTCGATGCCATCGCCGGATTTCCGGTCCGCATCGCCCATCGCGACGACGGCAGTTGGCAATATGCCTTTACCGGCATGATTTCCGAGCGCCACGAGCGCGAAAAAGAACCGGAAAACGGGACAAGCATCTGATGCATATCCAGGAAGAATATAGCGAGCGGCACGTCCTGTCGCTGATGGTCACCAATGAAGCGGGCATATTGGCGCGCATCGCGGGCCTGTTCACCGCGCGCGGCTATAATATCGACAGCCTGACCGTGGCGGACATCACGCCCGATCATGCGATCAGCCGCATCACCATCGTCACCAACGGCCCGCCCAAGGTGATCGACCAGATCATTGCGCAGCTCGACCGGCTGGTGCCGGTGCACAAGGTCACGGACCTCACCGCCAACGGCCCCTTCGTCGAGCGCGAACTGGCGCTGGTCAAGGTGTCCGGCACGGGCGAGGACCGGATAGAGGCGCTGCGCCTCGCCGATGTCTTCCGCGCCAAGGTGGTGGACACGACGATCGAAAGCTTCATCTTCGAAATCACCGGCACGACCGAAAAGATCGACAATTTCGTCGCCCTGATGCGGCAGATCGGGCTGGTCGAAGTGGGCCGCACCGGCGTCGTCGGCCTGATCCGCGGCAAGGAGCCGAATTGACTTAGACCCCTCTCCCGCCTGCGGGAGAGGGAGGGGCCTGCCGCGAAGCGGTGGGAGGGTGAGGGCCAGTCACGCACGGCCCCATCCGGTGGTTCCCCCTCACCAACTTCGACTGGGGCCCTCCGGCTCGGGTCTTCGTATCCTCTCCCTCCAGGGAGAGGGTCAGGATATGAAAAAGGAAGAACGGACATGAAGGTTTATTACGATCGCGACGCCGACATCGGCCTTATCAAGGGCAAGAAGGTCGCCATCCTCGGCTATGGCAGCCAGGGTCACGCCCACGCCCAGAATCTGCGCGACAGCGGCGTGGCCGAAGTCGCCATTGCCCTGCGCCCCGGTTCGGGATCGGCCAAGAAGGCCGAAGGCGCGGGCTTCAAGGTCCTGCCCAACGCGGAAGCCGCCGCATGGGCCGACGTCCTCATGATCCTCGCCCCCGACGAGCATCAGGCGGAAATCTACGCCAAGGACATTCACGAGAATCTGAAGCCCGGCGCCGCGCTCGCCTTCGCCCACGGCCTCAACGTCCATTTCGGCCTGATCGAGCCGCGCAAGGACGTGGACGTGATCATGATCGCGCCCAAGGGTCCCGGCCACACCGTCCGCAGCGAATATCAGCGCGGCGGCGGCGTGCCCTGCCTGATCGCCATCGCGCAGGACGCGACCGGCAACGCGCATGACATCGCCCTGTCCTATGCTTCGGGCGTCGGCGGCGGCCGTTCGGGCATCATCGAAACCAACTTCCGCGAGGAATGCGAAACCGACCTGTTCGGTGAGCAGGCCGTTCTGTGCGGCGGCGCGACCGCGCTGGTCCAGGCTGGCTTCGAAACGCTGGTCGAAGCTGGTTACGCTCCCGAAATGGCTTATTTCGAATGCCTCCACGAACTCAAGCTGATCGTGGACCTGATGTATGAAGGCGGCATCGCCAACATGCGCTATTCGATCTCGAACACCGCCGAATATGGCGATATCAAGACCGGTCCGCGCATCATCACCGAAGAAACGAAGAAGGAAATGAAGCGCGTCCTCGCCGACATCCAGTCGGGCCGCTTCGTCAAGGACTTCGTCCTCGACAACCGCGCCGGCCAGCCCGAACTCAAGGCCAGCCGCCTCGCCGCCCAGCGTCACCAGATCGAGGAAACCGGCGCCAAGCTGCGCGCCATGATGCCCTGGATCGGCGCCAACAAGCTGGTGGACAAGGAAAAGAACTAAGGCCCTTGGAAGGGGGCGGCCTTCCTCTGCCCTCCTCCAGATGCTGGTTTCACCCATCATCAATGCGCTAAAAGGCGCAGAGAACGTAAGGGAATTTTCTCCCGCGTCCTCTGCGCCGCCGCGCGATTAAATCACATAGAACACTCACTAGAATGACGTTCGCGCCAGGTCGCGGAGGTGGGCGTGCGCCGCCACCGCCGTTCGCTGAGCTTGCCGAAGCCTCCGGCTCACTCCGCCCGCCGGGTGGACAATCACCCTCTTCCCGTAACCCTTCGTTTCCGGTTACACCTCTGGAACAATCGAACGACGCCGCTATGGTAGCGCGTCCCTTGACTGCTTCTGGAGAACCCATCCATGCGCACGTTCCTGATTTCCGCCGCCGCCATCGCCGCCATCGCGGGAGGCACCGCCGTCATAGCCCAGCAGACGCCGGGCGTTCCGGGCGCGAAAGATCCATCGCGCGTGACCGGCGGCACCTATCAGGTCGATCCCGGCCACACCCAGGTCGCCTTCGCCTATGATCATATGGGCTTTTCGAACAATTTCGGCCTCATCTCCCAGCCGACCGGCACGCTGACGCTGGACCCCAAGAATGTCGCTGCATCCAAAGTGTCGATCGACGTGCCGATCGCCAATCTGCGCACCGGCATCCCGGCGCTGGACGAGCATCTGATGAAGGCGGACTTTTTCGATTCCGCCAAATTCCCCAAGGCGACGTTCGTTTCGACCAGCGTGAAGCCTGACGGCGCGACCAGCGCCGAGATCACCGGCAATCTCACCATCAAGGGCGTGACGAAGCCGGTGACGCTCGACGCCGATTTCTATGGCGCGGGCAAGGCTCCGGCGATGGCGGGCGGTAAGGAGAATGTCGGCTTCGTGGCGACGACGACGATCAAGCGCAGCGACTTCAACATGGGCTACGCCGTCCCCATGGTCGGCGACGCCGTCGAATTGAAGATCGTCGCGGCGTTCCAGAAGTAAGCCATCCTCCCCCTCTCCCATCAGGGAGGGGGGGTAAGCGCCACAAGATCGAACACCTTAACGTCATGCTGAACTTGTTTGAGCATGACCAACGTAGCTGCTTCAAATCCGCCCCGTTCGCTTCAAGCGCAGCCGAAAAGCCATTCTATCAAGAAACACTGGACGCGCCGCCCCAAAAAGGGTTAAGGCCGATCCATCATGCAGCGCGTGCTTCTTCCCCTGCTACGACTTACACGCCCTTAGGCGTGGCTTTTGTGCTGCTCTTCGCTTGAATGACGCAGCGATACGCCTAAGGGCATTTTCAAGCAGATAGTCATTCACTGGGCCAGCGCCGCGCTGCCCGTTTGCGTAAAGAAGTAGCTTTCCCATGATGCTGACCGATCCTTCGCAGAAATATCGCCCTTTCCCTCAGGTGGACCTGCCCAATCGCCAGTGGCCGGGCGCCGTCATCACCTCGCCGCCGCGCTGGCTCTCGACCGACATGCGCGATGGCAACCAGTCGCTGATCGACCCGATGAACGCGGAAAAGAAGCGCCGCTTCTTCGACCTGCTGCTCAAGGTCGGCGTCAAGGAAATCGAAGTCGGATTTCCCAGTGCAGGCGCGACCGAGTTCGACTTCATTTCCGGCCTGGTCCGCGATGGCGCGATCCCCGACGATGTATTCCCGCAAGTGCTGACCCAAGCGCGCGAGGACCTGATCGCCACCACCTTCGAAAGCCTGCGCGGCGCGAAGAAAGCCATCGTCCACGTCTATAACGCCGTGTCGCCCGCCTGGCGCAACATCGTGTTCCAGATGGACCGTCCGCAGATCAAGGAGATCGCCATCAATGCGGCGAAGCTGCTGCGCGACAATGCCGCCAAGCAGCCGGACACCGATTGGCATTTCGAATATTCGCCGGAAACCTTCTCCACCGCCGAGCTGGATTTCAGCCTGGAATGCTGTGAAGCGGTGATGGAGATCCTCCAGCCAACGCCCGAAAAGCCGCTGATCCTGAACCTGCCCGCGACGGTGGAGGCGGCGACGCCCAACATCTATGCCGACCAGATCGAATGGATGTGCCGCAACATCTCCAAGCGAGACAGCGTCGTCATTTCGCTGCATACCCATAATGACCGTGGCACCGGCGTCGCGGCGGCGGAACTGGGTCTGATGGCGGGCGCGGATCGGGTCGAAGGCTGTCTGTTCGGCAATGGCGAGCGCACCGGCAATTGCGACCTGGTGACTGTCGCGCTCAACATGTACACGCAGGGCATCAATCCGGGACTGGACTTCTCCGACATTGATGAGGTCATCCAGACCGTCGAATATTGCAACCAGCTGCCAGTCCACCCGCGCCATCCCTATGCGGGCGAACTGGTCTTCACAGCCTTCTCCGGCTCGCATCAGGACGCGATCAAGAAGGGTTTCGCCGCTCAGGAAGCGCGCAACGACCAGATTTGGGACGTCCCCTATCTGCCGATCGATCCCAAGGATCTGGGCCGTGACTATGAGGCGGTGATCCGCGTCAATTCTCAGTCCGGCAAGGGCGGCGTCGCCTGGGTGTTGCAGCAGGACAAGGGGCTGAAGCTGCCCAAGCGGATGCAGGCCGATTTCTCGAAGGTCGTGCAGGCGCTGGCCGACCGGAGCAGCCGGGAACTGAATGCCGCCGACATCTGGGCCGCGTTCGAAGATCATTACCGCCTGACTGGCGACCAGCCCTACAAGCTGATCGACTATAATGAGACCGGCCATGCGGGCGACCGCATCTTTACCGGCAAGATCGCGCACAAGGGCGGCGAGCGGAGCATTTCCGGGCGTGGCAACGGCCTGATCTCATCGGTGCTGGCGGCGCTGCGCGATGATCTGGGCGTCGATCTGGAGGTGGCGGATTATAGCGAGCATGCGATCGGCGTCGGTACGGATGTGGCCGCGGCCGCTTATGTCGAATGCCGCACACCCGATGGCCGCACGGTCTTTGGCATCGGCACCGACACGGACGTGGCGACCGCCTCGGTTCAGGCAGTGCTTTCCGCCGCCAATAGCGTCGCTGTGAGGTGATCAGCACGGGGCGGATGCCGGTGAAAATACGGCATCCGCGCCGCAGCAGCCTGGTTCGAGCGGCAGGACCTGTTCCTGCCCGCACAGGAACATGAACTTGGGTTAGCCGGAACGATCAGGGCGCTTCGTCAGGCGCGCTCAAGTCGACTTCCGCATGGCAGACGGCTTCCACATTGATGCCGTCCGGGTCCAGGATGAAGGCGGCGTAATAGCTCGGCCCATAATGCGGCCTTAGGCCCGGTGCGCCATGATCCCGGCCGCCTGCGCGAAGTCCTGCGGCATGGAAGGCGTGTACCTGCGCACGGTTTTCGACGCGGAAGGCGATGTGCGTACCCTCCCCCACCGCCTCATTATCGCCGATCCAGAAAAATGGATCATCATCCCGGCCATAGCCATGGGTTTCGCCGCCGCTGAGATTGTCGGCCGCCGGGATGGTCATCAGCCGTTGCAGCCCGATGGCGCCGAGCAGTTCATCGTAGAAGTCGCGTGACCGCGCCGCGTCACTGACCGCGATGCCGATATGATCGATCATTTTGCGCTCTCCTTTTGCCGCCGATTGACCTAAACGCCACGCACCAACGCATGGACGGGAAAATGGGCGAAGCGACAGATCATCAGGTGCATATCATCGGCGGCGGGCTGGCCGGGTCGGAGGCGGCCTGGCAACTGGCGCAGGCTGGCGTGAAGGTCCGTCTATCCGAAATGCGTGGCGCGGGAGACATGACACCAGCGCATCAAACCGATGGGCTGGCGGAGTTGGTCTGTTCCAACAGCTTTCGTTCAGATGATGCGGACAAGAATGCCGTTGGCCTGCTGCATCAGGAAATGCGGTGCCTGGGCTCGCTCATCATGGCTCAGGCGGAGCCCGCCAAGGTGCCCGCCGGATCGGCGCTGGCGGTCGACCGTCATATGTTTTCCGATGGCGTCACCCGCGCCTTGGCCGCGCACCCCAACGTCGAAATCGTTCGGGAGCGTATCGACCAGTTGCCTGCCGCAGGAATGACCATCGTCGCCACCGGGCCGCTGACTGCTCCTGCGCTGGCCGAAAGCATCGGGGCAGCGGCGGGCATGGATCACCTCGCCTTTTTCGACGCGATCGCGCCGGTCGTCCATTTCGACAGTATCGACATGGACAAATGCTGGATGGCCAATCGCTGGGACAAGATCGGGCCAGGCGGTGGCGAGGGCAAGGACTATATCAACTGCCCCATGAACCGGGAGCAGTATGAGGCCTTTGTCCAGGGACTGCTGGACGGGGAAAAGACCGAGTTCAAGGAGTGGGAGACGAACACGCCCTATTTCGAAGGTTGCATGCCGATCGAGGTAATGGCATCGCGCGGCCCCGAAACATTGCGGCATGGACCGATGAAGCCGATGGGTCTGGACGATCCGCGCACCGGTCGCTGGCCCTATGCCGTCGTCCAGTTACGGCAGGACAATGCATCGGGCACGCTGTGGAACATGGTCGGTTTCCAGACCAAGCTCAAGCATGGCGCCCAGGTTGAGCTGTTCCGCACCATCCCTGGACTGGAGAAGGCGGAGTTCGCGCGGCTGGGCGGCCTGCACCGCAACACCTTCATCCAAAGTCCCAAGCTGCTCGACGCCACGCTCCGCCTCAGGAGCGCTCCGCACATCCGTTTCGCCGGGCAGATGACCGGGTGCGAAGGCTATGTCGAAAGCGCGGCGATCGGCCTGCTGGCGGGACGGTTCGCGGCGGCCGAACTGCTGGGGCTGCAAATGACGCCGCCTCCACCGGAAACCGCGCTAGGAGCATTGCTGGGCCACGTCACCGGCAATGACGCGACCGCGGACTATCAGCCCATGAACGTCAATTTCGGCCTCTTCCCACCACTGGAGGACGTGAAGAAAAAGCAGCGGAAGGAGGCCATGACCTCCCGCGCGCGCGCCGCATTGGGAGAATGGCTGGGCGAGCTTCAGCCCGCCTGAGCCATCAGCATTTGCATTTGGCCGCTGCGCTGCGCTTGGGCGCAGTGGTGGCGAACTCGGCTGGCGTCAGCTTGCCGTCCGCATTCGCATCCGCCTTGCCAAAGCGATCCGATGTGGCGACCGCCCATTCCTCGAACGACAGAAGATTGTCCTTGTCTTTATCGAGCGCCTTGAAGGCCTTGACCCGGCTGCCCATCATCTCGATGCGGGTGATCACTCCATCGCGGTTGCGGTCATAGCGGGCAAAGCGCTTCTGTTCGCGGCTTTGCGGACTGGCTTCGGCAGGCGCCGGCAACGGCTTGCCCACTGCTGCGGGATTGCCCTTGGGCAGGTCCTCAATGGCCGGAGGCGGCGGCGGGACCACCATCGCCTGTGGCACGGGTTCGCTGGTCGCGCGTCCCTGCCACCAGAAAAGGCCCGCCGCTACCAGGAGCAACGCGGCGCCCGCACCTGCCATGATCCGCCCCACCAAGTCCTCCGTCAGCCTGTGCTCAATGCAACGCGCAGCAACCGCAGATAAAGACGCGGCGTCAGTCGCCCAGGCGCTGCCCAGCCCTTTATGATGTCCTGCCGCGCCAGACCATAGGCAATCCGCATCGGCCGCCATGCCGCTGGCCAAGGGAGTGGCCCGGAAAGGAGCTTCACCCTGGCGCGCTCGATCGCGTCAGCGGCGAGGGCGCGGTCGCTCACATGGCCTGACAAGTCCCACAATGCCCAAACGGCGCCAGCCTGGATCAGCCATGGCGGCGCCTCAGCCTCTCCCGCAAGCGAATGAAAGAATCCTCCCCCACGACCATCTGCATAGACGTCCAGATCGATGTCTCCGATCATCGCTTCCCAGCCGTCGAGCCATGCGGAAAGCCCCGCAGGCGGGATCGTTCCGATTTCTCGCAAGGCATCGATAAGGGGTTCGCCCCTTCCCTTCACCCCTTCCTCATCACTCAAGGCTTCATGCCACCAGGCCAGACGAATTTGTCCGATCATCGGTTCGCTTGTCGTTGCCGCCAACTTGGCGAAGCGCGCATCCAGGGCCCAAAGAAGCCGATGGCGCGGCATGCTTTCGCCAGCATAAGCGCTGAGCAATGCTGCCAGCCCGGAAGGTTCCGCATCCGCCAGATCAGTCATGACGCATATACCGGCAGGTATAGATTAGCGTCATTTTAACTATGTCCCGAATAATGATCATAACAACTGTCCATTATGGAACAGTGGCTGCCCTGCCTGCATGGGGGTCGGGACGAGTACGGGTGTAAGCAAAAATGAGCGACAGGATCAAGCGCACGCTGTTCATTTTAATGCGGCTATATCACAATCAGGCGGGCAATACGCTCGCTATGGTGGCGGCTGCCATTTTCCCCTTGGCGGCTCTCGTAGGCGGCGGTGTCGAGATGAGCCGCATCTACCTTACGAAGACTCGGCTACAGCAGGCCTGCGACGCTGGCGCGCTCGCCGGGCGGCGCTCCATGTCGGGGATCACCTGGACGACAACGGGCACCGGCAACAGCAAGGAAACAGCCGAGAAGTTCTTCAACATCAACTTCCCCGCGCACAGATATGGCACCAACTCCTCGACAGTCGACTATAACGCTTCCAACACCGGTGCGGTAACCGGCGTTGCGAGTGCGGTTGTTCCGATGTCGCTAATGTCGCTGTTCGGAATGCCTGCCAAAACGGTTACGGTCGAATGCACCGCAGACCTTCAACTGCCCAATACGGACGTCATGTTCGTCCTGGACACCACTCTGTCGATGAACGACATCAATCCGGGCGACAGCCAGAGCCGCATCGCTGTGCTACGTGCAGCCGTTACTGATTTCTACAACACTTTGCAAAGCGTCAAGCCTGCGGGCAGCCACATCCGGTACGGCTTTGTGCCCTATTCTTCTACGGTTAATGTAGGCATGTTGCTGAAGCGGGACTGGATACAGGATGTTGCCACCTACGATTCGCGAGTTAGTGACGGGACATCGATAATTCCGGGGAGCACCCAAGGTGCAACCATCACTACAACAACCACAGTTACGATTAGCGGATCAACAAGCACCGGCACGAAATATCAAGGTTCTTCGGAGCAATGCACCGCTCCGGCCAACAGCTTGTCAGATGACTATTCGGACTGGTCAGGCTGGTCGCCTTCTGCGACAAGTCTACCTCGCTCCCGTACGCGCACCCGCACTCGCAACGGGACCACTTATTCAGCAGGTCTGAACAACGGAATTTGCTGGATAACTCCGACTAATTATAACAACTTGGTTGAAGAACAAACTCAGACGATCAAGGAAAATCCGAACGCTGGGGATCAGAATGCGGACGGTACGGCTTATCACTGGATTTACCAGCGTGTGGATTACTCAATGGCGGACCTCAAGGGTACAGGCGACGGGAATGCTACAGTTAGCGGTGGAGATCTGGAAACTTGGGTCGGGAATAACCATACGCGTCGCGTGGTGAGTTGGAAACAAAGTAACGCCTGCATAGAAGAGCGAAAAACCCGTCGTTCGGACGAAGGCCCGGATGAATCCAGATATGATATGGATGTCGATCTAATACCTGACAAAAGCAATCGGGACACACAGTGGAAGCCTTTCCTCCCTGGGGTCGTCTATGGCCGGAAAAGTGGAAACTTGGCAGGTACGACCGGATGGGTTTACAGCGAATCCGCTGAGACAAAAACGCGCGACGTCAACATCAATGCGACCACCAACTATGTCACGCCGTCTTCCGACTTGACACAATATGGGGCCTGTCCGACTTACGCGCGCAAGCTTGCGGAAATAGATTCTAGCACACTTGCAACCTATCTGGCCGCTTTAAAGCCAGCGGGATTTACCTATCACGATATTGGCATGCTTTGGGGCCTGCGCCTTATGTCACGAGAAGGTTTGTTCGCGGCCGAGCATGCTGCGGCTGAAGCATCGGGCCGTTACGCCCGCAACCTCATCTTCATGACGGATGGGCAAACCGACACCCGCATCGGGGCTTACGACGCCTGGGGTCAGTCTGCCGTAGCGCGGCGGCGTACGCCCAAAGGATCGATTCCGACCAACGCAGAGCAAAATGCCATTACCGAAGCCCGGCTTACGGAGCTTTGCAACATCGCTAAGAATAATAAGAATATCACGGTCTGGGTCATCGCCTTTGGCACGGAGTTGACGAGCCTGCTGTCGAACTGCGCTTCGCCCGGCCGTGCCTATCAGGCCAACAATGCTTCGCAGCTAACGGAGACCTTCTCACAAATCGCCTCGCAGATCGCTCAGCTTCGGGTCACGCGATGAGCGAGATCGGCCTGGTAGGATGTGCAGGGAAGCTGACGCGAGACTCTCGCGGCGCGACAATCGTTGAGTTTGCGTTTGTCGCGCCCGTTCTCATCCTCTTCCTCATGTTCCTGTTCGACACTGGCTACTATCTCTATGCGCGATCCATTCTGACGGGCGAGGTGCTCAGAGCTGGCCGTGCTTCAACGCTGGAAACGGCCACTGACACCAATCGCGCCGCATTGGATCTGGCAGTCGAAACAGCGGTAAAGCGTCTGGTCAGCGGCGGAACGCTGGAATTCGACCGCATGGCTTATAAGTCCTACGGCCGTGCCCAGGCGAAAGCAGAAGCATTCATCGACAGCAACAACAATAATGTGTGCGACAATAACGAAAGCTTCGACGACGCGAACCGAAACAATGTGCGAGATCTGGATTCCGGAACATCCGGTCAAGGCGGCGCACGAGACGTAACCATTTACACGGTCACTCTGCATTACAACCGGTTGTTTCCCATGTCGTCGCTACTCGGCTGGAGTCAGGAAGTTACGATGCGAGCAAGCACATTGTTGCGGAATCAACCCTTCGATAAGCAGGCAGAAGCGCTGGTGGGCCATTGCACCTGAGGATCACTATGAATAAACGATCATTCCTTGGGCAATCGTCATGGGGGAAGCGCCCGCGCGCACTGCCGCTTGAATCGCTTGCTCAATCCGAAAGCGGCCTCGCACTTGTCGAATTCGCCATCACACTACCGTTTCTTCTGGTGCTCGCCACATCAGGACTTGAACTAACTAACTATGCGCTGACGGTAAAGCAGATCGGCGAACTGTCAGTAATGGTTGCTGACAACGCGTCGCGAATGGGGTCACAGACCGCGATCAACAACAAGCCGGTCAGCGAAGCGGAGATCAACGACGTCTTCATCGGCGCTGATCTGCAAGCGTCCAGCCTTAAAATGGGCACTAACGGACGGATTATCCTGTCCAGCCTGCAACAAAACGAACAAGGCGGCCAGACGATCAAATGGCAGCGTTGTTTCGGTGGAGTTTCTTACTCGTCAGTCTATGGCCCTGAAGGAACAGGCGCCACGGGAACCAGTTTTGCAGGCGTCGGACCGACGGGAGGGGAATTGAAGGCCGCCCCGGGTACAGCGGTGATGGTCGTTGAAATTCGCTATCGCTACCAACGTCTCCTGCCGCTGATCTGGCTACCTTTGCACGACATCACCGAAATGTCGGCCTTCAATGTTCGCGATAGCCGTGACATCACGCAAGTTTATAACACAGAAAATGTGACGCCCTCTACCTGTAGCTGATGGGAAAAAGAGGGAAGAACGGAGACCGCCTTCCCACTTTCCTCTTGATCAACTGCGATAGCACACCTTCTTCGCAGCAGTGACGACCCGATCTGCATCGATCAGGGCGGCCTTTTCCAGATTGGCCGCATATGGGAGCGGGACATCTTCGTTGGTCACGCGCAGGACCGGGGCGTCGAGATCGTCGAAGCCTTGCTCCATGACCACCGCCGCGATTTCCGACGAGATGGAGCAGACGGGCCAGCCTTCCTCGACAACCACAAGCCGGTTGGTCTTTTTCAGGCTTTGCAGCACCGTGGCGGTATCGAGCGGGCGCAGGGTGCGCAGGTCGATGACTTCGGCATCGATGCCCTCCCCCGCGAGCGTTTCGGCGGCGTCGAGCGCGACGCCGACGCCGATCGAGTAGCTAACCAGCGTCACATCCTTGCCTTCGCGGACGATGCGGGCCTTGCCGATCGGCAGCACATAGTCATCGACCTTAGGAACATCGAAGCTGCGGCCGTAGACAAGCTCATTTTCCAGGAACACGACCGGGTCCTCGGACCGGATCGCCGCCTTGAGCAGTCCCTTCGCGTCCGCCGCGTCATAGGGTGCGATGACGATCAGGCCGGGCACCGCCGCATACCAGGGTCCGTAATTCTGGCTGTGCTGAGCGGCTACGCGGCTGGCGGCGCCGTTTGGGCCACGGAACACGATCGGGCAGCGCATCTGGCCGCCTGACATATAGTTGGTCTTGGCCGCCGAATTGATGATGTGATCAATCGCCTGCATGGCGAAGTTGAACGTCATGAACTCGATGACCGGACGCAGCCCGCCCATCGCAGCACCAGCGCCGACGCCCGCAAAGCCATGTTCGGTGATCGGCGTGTCGATGACGCGCTTTGCCCCGAATTCTTCCAGCAGTCCCTGCGTGACCTTATAGGCGCCCTGATACTCGGCGACCTCCTCGCCCATCACGAAGACGCGCTCGTCGCGGCGCATTTCTTCCGCCATGGCATCGCGAAGGGCTTCGCGAACGGTGGTCTTCACCATCTCCGTGCCTTCGGGCAGGTCCGGGTCGGCGATGCTGGCCTTTGTTTCAGAGCCCAGTTTGGACGTGCCGCTTTCAGCCTTCTTGGGCGCTTCCGGCGCAGCTTCGGGCTTGGCAGGAGGTGCGCTCTCTTCGGCCTTGGGGGCTGCCGCCGCTGTCTCACCGCCTTCTCCGGCCATGGTAGCGATGACGGTCCCGACCTTCACGCCTTCGGTGCCTTCGGGCACAACGATTGCTCCGATCTTGCCTTCATCGACAGCCTCGAACTCCATCGTGGCCTTGTCCGTTTCGATCTCGGCCAATATGTCGCCGGACCGCACTTCATCGCCTTCCTTCACCAGCCATTTGGCGAGCGTGCCTTCCTCCATGGTCGGCGAAAGCGCCGGCATCTTGATTTCGATACCCATTAATACTGCTCCACCAGCACGTCGGTATAAAGTTCGGACAGCTCCGGCTCGGGGGATGTTTCAGCGAAGTCCGCAGCGTCGCTCACGATCTTGCGGATATCCTGGTCGATCTTCTTCAACTCGTCCTCGCTGACGCCCATCTCGGCCAGATATTTTTTGGCGCCTTCGATGGGGTCCGACTTTTCGCGCATCGCCTGCACTTCTTCGCGCGAGCGGTATTTGGCCGGGTCGGACATGGAGTGGCCGCGATAGCGATAGGTCTTCATTTCCAGCAGGATGGGGCCATTACCGTCCTGCACCCATTTCAGCGCCTCTTCGGTCGCGCCGCGCACGGCCAGAACGTCCATGCCGTCGACCTGCAAGCCCGGAATACGGAAGCTTTCGCCGCGCCGGTAGAGCTGGTCCTCGGCCGACGAGCGGTTGACGCTGGTTCCCATGGCATATTGGTTATTCTCGATCACGAAGATGATCGGCAGCTTCCAAAGCTCAGCCATGTTGAAGCTCTCATACACCTGGCCCTGGTTCGCCGCGCCATCGCCGAAATAGGCGACGCACACGCCGCCATCGCCCCTGTATTTGTGCGCAAAGCCAAGCCCCGTCCCCAACGACACCTGGGCGCCGACGATGCCGTGACCGCCGAAAAATTTATGTTCGACGCTGAACATATGCATCGAACCGCCCTTGCCCCTCGAAATACCGGCTTCACGCCCGGTCAATTCCGCCATGATCAGCTTGGGATCGATGCCGTAAGCAAGCATGTGGCCGTGATCGCGATAGCCGGTAATCACGCTGTCCTTGCCAGGCTCAAGCGCCGACTGGATGCCAACGGCGACGGCTTCCTGCCCAATATAAAGGTGGCAAAATCCGCCAATCAGCCCCAGCCCATAAAGCTGGCCCGCCTTTTCCTCAAACCGGCGAATGAGAACCATCTGCCGGTAAAATTCCATCAACTCTTCCTTGGACGCCTTGTAATCAGTGGGCGCTTCAGGGCGAGGCCGGTTATGGTCGGCGCTTGCAGGGCTGGGGGCCTTTGCTTTGGCGCGCGAAGGACGCGGCGTCGTTGGTTTCGCCAAGGTTCTTATCCTTTTGCGTGGACAGGGATGGAAGGAACGCCCGTATAGCGGCAGAAGTCCGCCGATTGCAACGTTAAGGAGCCGGAAAAAGGCGTCCGCCGCCCCTCAGGTCAGTTCAGTGGAACGACGACTTCGTCATGATGGATGACGCCCAACTGGCGCCTGATCAACTCATCACTGAGGTCTGGGTCAACCCTGCGCGGATTGAGCAGGTCGACACGATTGCGCAGTTCATTCCTGTGCGCCTCGACCTGCTTCAACTCCGCCTTGGCATGGTGCAACTGCCGCGTGTAATCACCCCATGCCAGCACCCCGTTGGAACCGAGCACGACATAACCAGCGAAGAACAGCAGAAGAAGCATCGCAATCGCGGGCCCAACAGCCGAAAACAACAACATGCGAAGTTTAGCGATATGCGCCATGGACAAGTTGAATCACAGCCGGAGGTCAGCCGCAAGTGAAATCTTGTTCACCTGCGGCCGGTTCGTCGCAAGAACTTAGCGGAAGATGGAACGGCCAGCATAAACGGCGACGTCCCCCAACTCCTCTTCGATACGGATCAGCTGATTATATTTGGCGAGCCGGTCCGAACGCGCGAGCGAGCCGGTCTTGATCTGGCCGCAGTTGGTTGCAACAGCGAGGTCTGCGATCGTCGCATCCTCGGTTTCGCCCGAGCGGTGCGACATGACAGCAGTGTAGCGCGCGCGGTGCGCCATATTGACCGCCGCCAGCGTTTCGGTCAATGAACCGATCTGGTTCACCTTCACCAGCAGGGAATTGGCAAGCCCCTTGCCGATGCCCATTTCCAGCCGCTTGGGGTTGGTGACGAACAGGTCGTCGCCCACCAGCTGGCACTTGCCGCCGATCTTGTCAGTCAGAATCTTCCAGCCGTCGAAATCATCTTCGGCCATGCCGTCTTCGATCGACTTGATCGGATAGCGAGCGACGAGATCGGCCAGATAATCGGCCATTTCGGCGGAAGTCAGGCTTTTGCCCTCGCCTACCATCTCATATTTGCCGTTCTTGAAGAACTCGGTCGAGGCGCAGTCGAGCGCCAGCATGACGTCATCGCCGGGCTTGTATCCCGCCTTCTCGATCGAGGCGAGGATGAAATCCAGCGCATCAGTGGTCGAAGACAGGTTCGGCGCAAATCCGCCTTCGTCGCCGACGGCGGTCGCCAGCCCCTTGTCATGCAGACCTTTCTTGAGTGTGTGGAAGATTTCCGCACCCACGCGGACCGCATCGGCCAGGCTTTCCGCGCCGACCGGCATGATCATGAATTCTTGGAAGTCGATGGGGTTGTCGGCATGCTCGCCGCCGTTGATGATGTTCATCATCGGCACCGGCAGGACATGAGCCGACACGCCGCCAACATAGCGGTAGAGAGGCAGACCACGCGCATCGGCCGCAGCCTTTGCCGTGGCCAGGCTGACGCCCAGAATGGCGTTCGCGCCAAGCCGGCCCTTATTCTCCGTCCCGTCGAGCGAGATCATCGCGGCGTCGACTTCGGCCTGATCCTCGGCGTCGAGGCCGATCAGTTGTCCGGCGATTTCGTCATTCACGGCCGCCACGGCGGCAAGCACGCCCTTGCCCAGATATTTGCTGGCATCGCCGTCGCGCTTTTCCACCGCCTCATAGGCGCCGGTTGACGCGCCGGAGGGTACGGCCGCGCGGCCGAAGCTGCCATCTTCCAGCATGACATCGACTTCGACAGTGGGGTTACCGCGACTGTCGAGGATCTGACGAGCGCGGATATCAAGAATGGCGGTCATGGTCGCTCCCTGGAATAGCGTGTTAGGCCTGCATGCGGCACCGCTTAGCCAGCACCTTGCCCGATGGCAATCCGAAGGGCTTGCAAGGACTCGAAAAATGCCGATGCTCAAAATAGTAACGGCAACGGAACTGTGGCACGCCGCGAAGCATTTGGACGGGTATCCACTCGCCCGCATCGCGACCCCACCAAATTTGAGGAGACATAGGACGATGGCCGACACACCGGAAACCCCGCCCGCAAAGCGCGCCAGGAAAGCTGCTAACCCCAAGCCAGCAAGCGGCACGAGCGTGACGCCGAAGCCAGCGGCGCCGGTGAAGACTGCTGCCACGGCGAAGGCATCAAGCGACCCCTCGGTCTCGCAGGGCCTTTCCTCCCAGATCGCTCCCATCAAGGCACAGGCCGAAAAGGCCGCGCGCGCGGCTGCCGACAAGCTGAACGCGGTCGATTGGAAGGCGCATATCGATCCGCTGAAGGATCAGGCGGCGAAGACCGCGATATCCGCTGCGGGCGTGGCGAAGGACAAGACGGGTTCGGCGATGCAGAGCCTCGCCAAGCTGATTTCCGACACGGCCGGGACCGTCGATGCCAAGCTGGGGCCGCAATATGGCGATTATGCGCGGCAGGCGGCCGAGACGGTGGCGGGCGCCGCCGACAAGCTGGACAGCAAGGATGTCGACCAATTGATGGCCGAAGCGCGCGATTTCGTGCGCAAAAGTCCTGCGGTGGCAATCGGCGCGGCGGCGGTGGTCGGCTTCGTCCTCATGCGCCTTGCGAAGGGGTCGGACGAGGACAAGGCCTAAACCGGTAATCCATGCCGACCAAAACAGACCCCGGCCGGGGCGGAGGGGCGTTTGACTGAAGATTCTAGCATAGTGCCGGAACCGGATACGGAAGCAGAAAACGACACCGTCCGCGCGGCGTTCGCACGTCTTTATTCCGATGGGCGCGCCTATGCCGATGCGGAAATCGAGCGGCAGAAGCTGCGGGCAGGCATCGCTGGATCAGGCGTCAGGGATGCGGCGATCTTCGGCATGGCCGGGTTCCTGCTGGTCCTTTCGGCGCTGATCGCCCTGCTGGTGGGGCTGATCATGACACTCGCTCCGCATATCGGGCCCGGCTGGGCGACGGCTGCGGTCTTCGGCGGATCGCTGATCATTGCGCTGGCGCTGCTGCTGATAGCCAAGTCGCGGATCACGCGCATGAGAAAGGCGCTGCGGTCATGACGGCAGAGGAGAGATACCGGCTGGCGACAGTCGAAGCGGAGCGGAAGAAGGCCGCCTTCCTGTCCAGCGCAGCGGAGGCGAAGGCGCGCGTTTCGCCTGCCCGGATCAAGCAGGACGTAAAGCAGAAGGCGGGCGAAAGCCTGCACAATGCGAGCGCGCAGGCAATGGCGAAGGCCAATGAGCATCCGGTCGCCACCGCCGCGGGCGCCGGGGCGTTCGTCCTGTACCTGTTCCGCCGTCCTCTGGCGGCACTTTTCCGGCGGACATACGTTCGCCTTTCCAATCGCACACCGGATCAATCGGAGAAAGATGATGGCTGATATCCGCGCCCAGATCACTCGCGTTCGCGATGCCGCGAACGACATTGCAGGAACGGCGACGGGCAAGTTGCGCGACACGACTGAAAAGGCGCGCGACAATGCCAGCGACCTGATCCACAGCGGCCGCGAACGCGCCGGAGACGCCTATAGCGAGGCCAAGGACCGCACCCAGCGGATCGCGACGCGCGCCAATGAAATCGTGCAGGAGCATCCCATCGCCGCAGTGGCCGGAGCGGTCGCCGCTGGCGCGGTGATCGCGTGGATGTTCCCCAAGAGCCGCGCTGCGTTGAAGGCCTTGCCCGCTCTTGCGACAACGGCGGGCAGCAAGGTGGTGGAAGCCGCGATCGCGGCGCGTGCCGCTGCTGCGGAGCGAGCGGAGAATGTCAAGGCCAGCGCCAGCGACGCGCTGCACCAGGCCCGCGAAAGCGCAAACCATGCCGCAGCATCAGCGCGCGAAACCGCGGCGTCGGCTGACATCACCGGCACGGCATCGCGAATGGCCGACGATCTTGTCGCTCTGGTCAGCAGCAAGATCGACGCGGCGAGCGAAGCGCTGAAAGCGCGCCTGCCGAAACGCTGATCGCTTCAATCCTCCTCTTGGATGCGGGCGGCCCGGCTGCTAGGTTGCCCGCAGCTTCCAAGGGAGATTACGAAACATATGAGCAAACTCCACCTGGTCATGGGCGGGCGCGTCAAGGACCCTCAAACCCTTGAGTTTGAAGATCTTGGTTCGATCGACATAGTGGGCGTCTTTCCCGACTATGCGTCTGCGGAAAATGCATGGCGGGGAGCAGCGCAGCGGACCGTCGATGATGCCGAGATGCGCTATGTGATCGTCCATCTGCACCGGCTGCTGGAGCCCGATCTTCCACAAGGCGCATAAGCCCTTGGGGCCGTGGCCGTCATACCAGCGAACGCGGCCCTTTTCGAAATCGCCACCATAGCAGCGGCCGGGTCAGCAGCAGGCCAGCGAGGAAGCCGCCGATATGCGCGGCAACGGCGATCTGCCCCAGGTCGCCCATACCGCCTGCGGTCGCCACGCCGATCATCAATTGAATGACGATCCACCCCGCCGCAAGCCATAGCACTCGCAGGACATTGGCGGAAAAGGGCCCCATCCGGCGAATGGGCTGCTGGCTGTAGAGCAGCGCATAAGTGGCAATGACGGCGGAAATCGCGCCGCTCGCCCCCACCATCGGGTTGGCGGAGGCAGGCTGAATGGCCCATTGCAATGCGCAGGCGGCATAGGCGCCAGCCACGTACAGGACCAGGAAGGCGCCCTTATGAAGCACCTGTTCCACCTGCCGCCCGCAAAAAACCAGCATCAGCAGGTTGAAGCCCAGATGCAGCCAGCCCGCATGGATCAGCGTACAACTGAGCGGCGTCAGCCATCCGGGCACCGCCAGCACGCCATCGAACAGGCCGGGATCGGCTATGCGCGCGGGGATGAAGCCGCCGAGCAGGGCAGCATTGTCGATCTGCCCGGTCAGCAACAGGATAACGAACGCGGCGAAGGTGATCGCCGCGATCGAACTGGTCATGCGGCCTGCGGGCAGTTTCACTTCGCTCAGATGAATTCGATCTTGTCGACCAGGTAGAATTTGTCACCCGATGGAACGGAGACTTCGACCTCTTCGCCGACCTGACGCCCGATCAACGCCCGTCCGAGCGGACTGTTGTAGCTGATCATGCCCAGCTTCGCGTCCGCTTCGGCCTGACCCACAATCTGATATTTCACCGGCTTGTCATCCTCATCGAGCAAGGTGACGGTCGCGCCGAAGATCACCTTGTCACCCGACAGGGTGGCCGGATCGATGATCTGCGCGCGCGACAGCTTGTCTTCCAGATCGGCTATGGTCGCTTCGACCTGACCCTGCCGTTCCTTCGCGGCATGATATTCGGCATTTTCCGACAGGTCGCCATGAGCGCGCGCTTCTTCGATGGCGTCCACGATCAAGGGCCGTTCGGCCTTGAGTTCGCGGAGCTGCGCAGTCAGCTTGTCATAGCCCGCCTGCAGCATCGGCATCTTTTCGACGGTCGCCATTATCGAAGATCCTTTGTCAAAACTTCCCTTTGGCGGCCCCTTCGTCGAGGCCGCCCGCAGCATGGTTCCTGATGCAGGGGGTCAGGCTTGCGGCTTTGGATAATAGGACTGTAGGGAACGCACTTCAAGGGCATGGCCGCGCAGCGCCTCGATCGCGTCCGCCGCAGCAAGGCTGGCGGCCGCCGTGGTGAAGCTCGCCACCTTGGCGCGCAGTGCGCTCGTGCGGATCGCCTTGCTGTCCTTGAGCGACTGCCACCCTTCCGTCGTGTTGAAGATCAGGTCGACGTCGCCATCGGTGATCTTGTCCACGATATGCGGCCGGCCTTCAGCCACTTTGTTCACAGGCTGCACTTCGATGCCCTGTTCTTCCAGATAGCGAGCCGTGCCGCCGGTCGCGATGATGGTGAAGCCGAGCGCCGCCATTTTCTGCACCGCGGGCAGGATGACGGGCTTGTCGCTATCCTTGACCGACACGAACACCGTGCCGCTGGTCGGCAGCATGGTGCCGCCGCCGAGCTGCGACTTGGCGAAGGCGGTCGCGAAATCGCTGTCGATGCCCATAACTTCGCCGGTGCTTTTCATTTCTGGCGAGAGGACCGGGTCGACGCCGGGGAAGCGCGCGAAGGGGAAGACGGCTTCCTTGACCGCGATATGGCTGATCGCGTTGCGGTCGATCTTCGGCAGGTCTTTCAGCTTCTCGCCCGCCATGACCCGGCTGGCGATCTTGGCGATCGGCGTGCCGATCGCCTTGGCGACAAAGGGCACAGTGCGGCTGGCGCGCGGATTGACCTCGATGAGGTAGACCGTTCCATCCTTGACCGCGAACTGGATGTTCATGAGGCCGCGCACGGAGAGCGCACGGGCAAGGACATCGGCCTGACGCTCAATTTCCGCGATCACCTCGTCCGACAGGCTGTAGGGCGGCAGCGAGCAGGCGGAGTCGCCGGAGTGAACGCCCGCTTCTTCAATATGCTGGAGCACGCCAGCCACCACCACATCGTCGCCATCGCAGAGCGCGTCCACGTCCACCTCGGTCGCGTCGCGCAAATATTGGTCGATCAGGACGGGGGAGTCGCCCGACACCTGAACGGCGGTGGCGATATATTCCTCCAGTTGGGCCTGACCATCGACGATCTCCATGGCGCGGCCGCCCAGGACGTAGGATGGGCGCATGAGGACGGGATAGCCGATCCGGTTGGCGACGGCGATCGCCTCCTCCCGGCTGCGGGCGATGCCGTTGGCGGGCTGCTTGAGCTTGAGCTTGTCTATCAGCGCGGCGAACCGTTCGCGGTCTTCGGCAAGGTCGATGGCGTCGGGCGAAGTGCCGAGGATCGGGATGCCCGCATCCTCCAGCGCCTGTGCCAGCTTGAGCGGCGTCTGGCCGCCGAACTGGACGATGACGCCCGCGAGCGTGCCGTTCGACATTTCGACGCTCAGGATTTCCAGCACGTCCTCTGCGGTCAGCGGCTCGAAATAAAGGCGGTCGGACGTGTCATAGTCGGTGGACACGGTCTCCGGGTTGCAGTTGACCATGATGGTCTCATAGCCCGCCTCGCTGAGCGCGAAGCAGGCGTGGACGCAGCAATAGTCGAACTCGATTCCCTGCCCGATGCGGTTGGGTCCGCCGCCCAGGATGACGACCTTTTTCCGGTCGCTGGGCTGCGCCTCATTCTCCGCCTCGCCAAAGAGCGGGGCTTCATAGGTCGAATACATATAGGGCGTCTTCGCCTCGAACTCGGCCGCGCAAGTATCGATGCGCTTGAAGACGGGGCGTACGCCCAGCTTGTGGCGCAGCGCGCGCACTTCGGCTTCGGTGACGCCGCCGGTCATTGCCTTGACCGCTTCGTGGATCAGGCCGGAACCGCGCGCGATGCCCCGTTCCATGCCGCGCAGGTTGGCGGACTTGAGCGCCAGCCAGGCAAGGCGCTGATCCGAAAAGCCCATGGACTTGAGCCGCCGCATGCCATCGGCATCCTGCGGCAGGCCGTTTTCCAGCACCTCCGCTTCGGCGTCCACAATCTCCTTGATCCGCTCCAGGAACCAGGGGTCGAACTTGGCGATGTTATGGATTTCCGAGACGGTCAGCCCTTCGCGCAGTGCCTGTGCGGCGACGAGCAGCCGGTCGGGCGTCGGCTGGGACAGCGCCGCAACGATATCATCCCGCGACGCGCCTTCCAGATGGGTGACGTTGTTGAAGCCGCACAGGCCCGTTTCTAGGCCACGCAGCGCCTTCTGCATGGATTCATGGATGTTGCGGCCGATCGCCATCACCTCGCCCACCGATTTCATGGCGGTGCCGAGCAACGGTTCGGAGCCCTTGAACTTTTCAAAGGCGAAACGGGGGATCTTCGTCACGACATAGTCGATGGTCGGTTCGAAGCTGGCCGGAGTCGCGCCGGTGATGTCGTTCTCTATCTCGTCCAGCGTGTAGCCGACGGCGAGTTTCGCCGCGACCTTGGCGATCGGGAAGCCGGTCGCCTTCGACGCCAGCGCCGAGGAGCGGCTGACGCGCGGGTTCATCTCGATCACGATCAGGCGGCCGTCCTTCGGATTGACCGCGAACTGGACATTGGAGCCGCCCGTTTCGACGCCGATTTCTCGCAGCACCGCGATGCTCGCGTTGCGCATGATCTGATATTCCTTGTCGGTCAGCGTCAGCGCGGGCGCGACGGTGATGGAGTCGCCGGTGTGGACGCCCATCGGATCGACATTTTCGATCGAGCAGATGATGATGGCGTTGTCGTTGCGATCGCGCACGACCTCCATCTCATATTCTTTCCAGCCGAGCAGCGATTCCTCGATCAGCACTTCGGTCGTGGGGGAAGCGTCGAGCCCTTCGGCGACGATCCGCTTGAACTCTTCCTTGTTATAGGCGACGCCGCCGCCGGTGCCGCCGAGCGTGAAACTGGGGCGGATGATGGAGGGCAAGCCGGTGAATTCCAGAGCCTCCAGCGCTTCTTCCATCGTGTGGGCGATGCGCGAGCGAGCGGACTCAAGACCAATCTTGTCCATCGCATCGCGGAACTTCAGGCGATCCTCAGCCTTGTCGATGGCTTCGGCGTCGGCGCCGATCATCTTGACGCCGAACTTCTCCAGCGTGCCGTCATTGAACAGGGCGAGCGCGGTGTTGAGCGCCGTCTGGCCGCCCATGGTCGGCAGCACCGCGTCGGGGCGTTCCTTCTCGATGATCTTCGCCACGATTTCGGGCGTGATCGGTTCGACATAGGTGGCGTCGGCGAATTCCGGGTCGGTCATGATGGTGGCCGGGTTGGAATTCACCAGGATGATGCGATAGCCCTCTTCCTTGAGCGCCTTCACCGCCTGGGTGCCCGAATAGTCGAACTCGCACGCCTGGCCGATGATGATCGGGCCGGCGCCGATGATGAGGATGGAGGAGATGTCGGTGCGTTTGGGCATTATTGCTCTCTAACTAAAGAATGAACTCGAAGGCTGAACGGATTTTTGAAAGTCACTTCGAGAGGCTGTCGACGAAGCGCTTGAAAAGGTAGAAGCTATCCTGCGGGCCGGGCGAGGCTTCGGGGTGGTACTGAACGGAGAATGCTTTCTTATCAGTAAGTTCTATCCCGCAGTTGCTACCGTCAAAGAGCGACACATGGGTCGGCTTCACGTTGGCGGGCAAGGTGTCGCTATCGACTGCGAAGCCGTGGTTCATCGAGGTGATCTCGACAAGGCCATCCTCAAGCCGCTTGACCGGGTGATTGGCGCCGCGATGGCCCTGGTGCATCTTCACCGTCTTGGCACCTGCCGCGAGGGCGAGCATCTGGTGGCCGAGGCAGATGCCAAAGACGGGCAGGTCCGCGTCCAGCGCCTGCTTGATAACGGGCACGGCATATTCGCCCGTCGCCGCGGGGTCGCCGGGGCCGTTGGAGAGGAAAAGGCCGTCCGGCTTCTGCTCCATCACCTGATCATAGGTCGCGGTTGCCGGAAGTACGGTGACGCGCGCGCCGGCCTTTACGAGGTTGCGGAAGATGTTGTTCTTCGCGCCATAGTCAATCGCGACGACATGGGGGCGTGGTTTCTCGACTTCGCTCGAAACGAACGGGGTTTCAGTTTCATCGAGGCCATAGCCATCGCCAAGCTTCCAGACGCCGTCTTTCCAGAGGCGGCTTTCCTTGCCCGTGACTTCGATGGCGAGGTCCATGCCTTCAAGGCCAGGCCAGTTCGCAGCCTTGTCCGCGAGCGCGGCGATATCGAAACGGCCCTCAGGATCGTGGGCGATCACGACATTGGGCGCGCCCTTCAAGCGGATCATGCGGGTAAGCGCGCGGGTATCCACGCCGGACAGGCCGATGCGGCCGTTTTCCTTCATCCACTGATCGAAAGGTTCGACGTTGCGGAAGTTGCTTGGCTCGGTCACATCCTGCCGGACGACGCAGCCCAGGGCGAAGGGATTGTCCGCCTCCACGTCGTCAAGGTTGGTGCCGACATTGCCGATGTGGGGGAAGGTGAAGGTGACGATCTGCCCGGCATAGCTCGGGTCGGTCATCACTTCCTGATAGCCGGTCATCGCGGTGTTGAAGCAGAGTTCGCCAACCGCGTCGCCGACCGCGCCGAAACCGCGGCCGAACACCGCGCTGCCATCGGCAAAAACCAATACCCCTGTCGCTCCTTTGGGCACGGTGAGGGTCTTGGCATCAGCCATGGTCGTAGCGTCCTTCATGTTTTTGCGGGAACCCGTCTTCAGCGGGTTAAACGGCCGGTCACCTATGCCTGTGAAGCCCTGCGGTCAACCGCTGTTAAAAAATCTCTTTTGGCATTATATCTGGTCTTTTCCCGTAGCACAGGATTCGTGTCGCCATGATTCGCGAGAAGGTAAAAAGCGCCCAGGTCGAAGCCATGAAGGCGGGGGACAAGGAACGCCTGGCCGCCGTGCGGCTGATCCTCGCCAAGCTGAAGGACCGGGACATCGAGTTGCGGACGGCTTCCAATGTGCCGGACGACGACACGGTCGTGGTCGAGGTGCTTCAGAAGATGGTGAAGCAGCGGCGCGAATCGATCGAGATGTTCAGGAACGGTGGGCGTGATGAGCTGGCCGCCAAGGAGCAGGCGGAGATGGAAGTCATCGAGAGCTTCCTGCCGCAGCAAATGAGCGAGGATGAGACGCGGGCCGCGATCGAGGGGATCAAGGCTGAGGTGGGCGCGAGCAGCGTCAAGGATATGGGGAAGGTCATGGCCGTGCTGAAGGAGCGGCATGGGGCTGTGATTGATATGAGCAAGGCTAGTGGGCTGGTTAAGGCGGCGCTTTCCTGAGGCTGCGACATAGTTCCCCTCCCGCCTTGCGGGAGGGGTCGGGGGAGGGCATGTTCGACGCCGATGGATAAAGGCTATGCCCGCCCTACCCTGCGTGCGCGCGCGCTGCGCAATAATGCGACCGATGCGGAGCGCGTTCTTTGGCAAGCGATCAGTGCGCGCAAAGTGGCTGGCGTTCGGTTTAATCGGCAGGTTCCGATCGGGCCATTTATCTGTGATTTTGTGGCGCGATCGATCCACTTGGTGATTGAGGTTGATGGCGGACAGCATCAGCCTTCCGTCGATGCGGGAAGGTCCCGGTATCTGGAAGCCCAAGGCTATCGGGTGATCCGTTTTTGGAATAATGATGTACTCGGCAATCTTGAAGGGGTTGTGGGAGAGATCGAGCGAGTCATTGCTGACATGCCCTCCCCCGACCCCTCCCGCAAGCGGGAGGGGAGCTTTTATGGTGACGGGACATGAGTCTCTCCCCCGCATTCCTCGACGAACTGCGCATGCGTACGTCGCTGTCCACGCTGATCGGGCGGACGGTGAAGGTGCAGAAGGCGGGGCGGGAGTATAAGGCCTGCTGCCCCTTTCATAACGAGAAGACGCCCAGCTTCACCATCAATGACGAGAAGGGCTTCTACCATTGCTTCGGGTGCGGGGCGCATGGGGATGCGATCCGGTGGATGACGGATCAGCGCGGCCTGCCCTTCATGGAGGCGGTGAAGGAATTGGCGGCGGCGGCGGGGATGGATGTGCCCGCGCCCGACCCGCGCATGGCCAAGCGCGCGGAGAAGGCGAAGGGGCTGCATGACGTCATGGCAGCGGCGCAGGCCTTGTTCGAGGAGCAGCTGGGCGGGATCGAAGGGGCCGAGGCGCGGGAGTATCTGAAACGGCGCGGGATTGGCGAGGCCACGCAGCGGGCTTTCGGCTTTGGGTTTTCGGCGGATTCCAAGGGCAAGCTGAAAGGCGCACTCAGCGAATTTGGCGAGGCGATGCTGATCGAGGCAGGGTTGCTGATCGATCCTGATGGCGAGCGGGAGAGCTATGACCGTTTCCGGGGACGGCTGATGCTGCCGATCCGGGATATTCGCGGGCGGGTGATCGCTTTTGGCGGGCGCATCCTGGGCCAGGGTGAGCCCAAATATCTGAATTCGCCGGATACGCCGCTGTTCGACAAGGGGCGGACGCTCTACAATATCGATCGCGCCTCCCCCGCCAGCCGCCAGAGCGGGCGGGTGATCGTGGTCGAGGGCTATATGGATGTGATCGCGCTCGCCCAGGCCGGTTTCGGCGAAGCGGTCGCGCCGCTGGGCACGGCGCTGACCGAGCATCAGATCGAGCGGCTGTGGAAGATGGTGGATGTGCCGGTGCTCTGCTTCGATGGCGATGCGGCGGGGCAGAAGGCGGCGATCCGGGCGGCGTCGCGGGCGTTGCCGTTGTTGCGGCCGGGGATGAGCCTGGCCTTTGCGACCCTGCCTGCGGGCCAGGACCCCGACGACCTGATCCGGGCCGAGGGACCGGCGGCGATGGAGCAGGTGCTGGATGCGGCGGAACCGCTGGTCGAGCGGCTGTGGAAGCATGAGCAGAATGCCGCGCCGCTCGACACGCCGGAGCAGCGGGCGGCGCTGAAGCAGCGGCTGAACGCCATCACTGGCGCCATCGCGCATCCCGATGTGCGGGCGCATTATGTGCAGATTTTCCGGCAGCGTTATGATGCGCTGTTCTTCGCGCGGCCTGAACAGGGGGGCGCCCCCCGGCACCAGCGGGGCGGCGGCGCTCGCCAGGGCTGGCAGCGGGACCGGAGGGGCAATTGGAAGCCCCCCCTGCCCCCGGTCGGCAGCGAGGCGCGGGCCATCGGGGTGAGCGGCATGGAGCAGCGGCTGCTGCGCGCGGTGCTGGCCAGCCTGCTGCGCCATCCAGAGCAGATCGCGCTGCACCGGGAGATGCTTTCGGCGCTGCATATCGGCGATTCGGCGCTGGCCGGACTGCTGCGCGCGATGGTGGCCGCGTCCTTCACGCAAGAAACAGTTGAAACAGAGGGCCTCCTTACCATATTGGGCCAAGGTGAAGTGTATAATATGGCGAAGGGAATGCTCCGGGCCGACACGTTCACATTCACCCCCAACAGGATGAAGACCGATTCAAGTCGCGTTTCGCGCGATCTGGAGGAGGCTATCCGGGTGATGGCGCAAGGACCGGAGTTAGAGACGGCGCTGGCGGAAGCCACCAGACGAGCAAGGGAAGACCTCAATGAGGAGACCTTTGCCGAGCAGCAGCGTATCCATCGGTTGAAGATGGATCACGACCAGCGCTTGGCGGAACTGGCGCAGTCCGAAGATATTATGTGATTTGATCGTCCCGACACCGGGGCGGCGGAGTTAAGGCGAATAAATGGCGAGCAAGGCGACAGGCAAGGGTGCGGGCGAGGATGTGGATACCGGCGATGCGCCGCTCCTTGATCTGAACGAGGCGTCGGTCAAGAAGCTGATCGCGCGCGCGAAGAAGCGCGGCTACATCACCTATGACGAGCTGAACGACGCCCTGCCGCAGGACCAGATGTCCTCCGAGCAGATCGAGGACATCATGGCCGCGCTCAACGAAATGGGCGTGAACATCGTCGAGAATGAGGAAGCTGGCGAGGACGGCGAGGACAGCCGTGACGACAGCGACGATGATTCGGCCGATGACGGTTCCGACGACGATGGCGGCCCCAAGCTGGTCACCGAGAAGAAGAAGGAAACGGTCGATCGCACCGACGACCCCGTGCGCATGTATCTGCGCGAGATGGGGGCGGTCGAGCTGCTGAGCCGCGAGGGCGAAATCGCCATCGCCAAGCGGATCGAGGCCGGGCGCGACACGATGATCCTGGGCCTGTGCGAAAGCCCGACGACCTTCAACGCGATCATCGAATGGTCGACCGCGCTCAACAATGGCGAGATGCAGCTGCGCGAGATTCTGGATCTCGACGCGATGCTGTCCAAGGACCCGGCTCCTGAAAATCTGGAGGAAGGGGCCGAGGATGATGACGGCGAAATCAGCGAGAAGACCGCTGGCCCCAGCTTCAAGGAAGAGGAGGAGCCCGAGGAGGAGGCAGCCGATTCCGACGAGGATGAGGATGATCTGACCGAGCGCCGCGCCCGCCGGGTGGAAGAGGATGAGGAGGAGGACAACACCCTCTCCCTCGCCCAGATGGAAGAGACTTTGAAGCCGATGGCTTTGGAGAAGTTCGCGACCATCACCGAAATTTTCCGCACCTTCTCCCGCGCGCAGGAAGCCCGCATGGCCGCGATGGCCAATGGCGAGGCGCTGAGCCAGAAGGCGGAGGATGAATATCAGGAACTGCGCGAGAAGCTGACCGCCGAGGTCGAAAGCGTCCAGTTCCACCAGCAGAAGATCGAATATCTGGTCGATCAGCTTTATGCCTATAACCGGCGCCTGACCGCGCTGGGCGGGCAGATGCTGCGCCTGGCCGAGCGTCACAAGGTGAGCCGCAAGGACTTCCTCGACCGCTATGTGAACCATGAACTGGACGACGGCTGGATGGATCGCGTGTCCGGCATCGACAAGAAATGGGCTGCTTTCGCCGCCGCCGAGGGACGCGCCGTCGAGCGCATCCGCACCGAGGTCAGCGAGATCGCGCAGGCGACCGGCATGTCGCTGGGCGAGTTCCGCCGCATCGTCAACATGGTGCAGAAGGGCGAGCGCGAGGCGCGAATCGCGAAGAAGGAAATGGTGGAGGCGAACCTGCGCCTCGTCATCTCCATCGCTAAAAAATATACGAACCGTGGCCTGCAATTCCTTGATCTTATTCAGGAAGGCAATATCGGCCTGATGAAGGCGGTCGATAAGTTCGAGTATCGGCGCGGTTACAAGTTCTCGACCTATGCGACCTGGTGGATCAGGCAGGCGATCACGCGTTCGATCGCGGATCAGGCGCGGACCATCCGTATCCCGGTCCACATGATCGAGACGATCAACAAGCTGGTGCGCACGTCCCGCCAGTTCCTGCACGAGCAGGGCCGTGAGCCGACTCCGGAGGAAATGGCCGAGCGCCTGTCCATGCCGCTGGAGAAGGTGCGCAAGGTGATGAAGATCGCCAAGGAGCCGATCTCCCTGGAAACGCCGATCGGCGACGAGGAGGATTCGCATCTGGGCGACTTCATCGAGGACAAGAATGCGATCATCCCGGTGGATGCGGCGATCCAGGCGAACCTCAAGGAAACGGTGACGCGGGTCCTGGCTTCGCTGACGCCGCGCGAGGAACGCGTGCTGCGCATGCGCTTCGGCATCGGCATGAACACGGATCACACGCTGGAGGAAGTGGGCCAGCAGTTCAGCGTGACGCGCGAGCGCATCCGCCAGATCGAGGCGAAGGCGCTGCGCAAGCTGAAGCATCCGAGCCGCAGCCGGAAGATGCGCAGCTTCCTCGACCAATAGAGGCGCAGGCACGGCGAAATGAAGGAAAAGGGCGGCTTCCGGGCCGCTCTTTTTTTGCCCCGTAAACGGCTCTTTTACCCCGTCATCCTATCTTTCCGGTTCAGCGGCAACGGGTTGCGCCGCATAGGGAAATTTCAATGAGCCAAGCAGCAGCGCGCCATTCGCAGGGCGGCATTTCTCAGGTCGTGGAAGCGCTGGTCGCAGCCGACGGAACCGCGGGCCATGCGCATGCCGCCAATGTCCGGTCGGGGATCGGGCGGGACGCGGTGCTGACGCTCGCCGACCTGGCGGATGCGGCGCATTATCTATGCCTGCTGCATGGCCGCCATCCGGGCGTGATCGATCATGCCGCGACGCGATCGGCCGACAATGCGGCGCGCGCCTGGCTGGTCCAGTCAGCCGAAGCCTTTGCGCGGGAGCGGGCCTATCTGACGCAGGTGACGGTGGCGGCAGGTCCGGCCCCAAGTACCGCCGGGCAGAGCGATTGCGAAACCGTGGTCAGCCAGCAACGCCATGCCCTGGACATGCTCGCCCAGTCCGACCGGCGCGGCTGCGCCATGGGGGCGGCGATCGCGCTGGTGCTCGACTGGCGCGCCGTGCGTCACGGGCTGGACATGGCGGCGATCCGCGTCGGGTTGGAGCCGCATGCCTGCGACCTGCCGGACCGGGCGGAGACGCTGGCCGTCGCCCGCGCCATTGGCGGCAATGACGCGGCGGACCGGGCGATACAGTTCGGCGCGCGGCAGTTGCTGGCGCAGCAGCGGGGCCTGTGGGACCTGTTGCAGGCGCGGGCCGAAATCCGCCAGCAGAGGCGCTGACCCTCCCCTCCCCGCCTGCCCCGTCATACCAGGACCAACGGGCATTCAGTTTCGCAGCCTGCAAATGGCGGCTCTTCGCGCCTCCGGTCCTCACATAATAGAGCAGGATGCGCGCCGGGCCATGAAAAACCACCATTTTAGCTGCGCTGGGCTTTCGGCTCGGATAGCCGCCTCCTGAACATCGATCGTTCCTAAGCCGAGGCATGAGCCGGACGTGCGCCAAGCGCCGGCCGGGCACGGGCCAGAAGACGGCCCGCGGCCCATTCCAGAGGAGGTCCGGGACAAACGCATTGCAGGCGCGAGCCGCTTTCCCTAGGTCGGTAGCGAACAGGAAAAGCGGACGAGCCGATGCGATTTGAAGGTACGGAAGATTATGTCGCGACCGATGATCTGAAGGTCGCCGTCAATGCAGCGGTGCTGCTGCGCCGCCCCCTGCTGGTGAAAGGCGAACCGGGCACGGGCAAGACGGTGCTGGCGCAGGAAATCGCCAAGGCGCTGAACGCTCCGCTGATCGAATGGAACGTCAAGTCCACGACCAAGGCGCATCAGGGCCTGTATGAATATGACGCCGTAGCCCGCCTGCGCGATGGACAGCTAGGCGATCCGCGCGTCCATGACATCAGCAATTATATCCGCAAGGGCAAGCTGTGGGAGGCCTTCACCTCCCCCACCCTGCCGGTGCTGCTGATCGACGAGATCGACAAGGCGGACATCGAATTTCCCAACGACCTGTTGCAGGAACTCGATCGCATGGCGTTCCACGTCTATGAGACGGGTGAGACGGTCGCGGCGAAGGAGCGGCCGGTTGTCGTGATCACGTCGAACAATGAAAAGGAACTGCCCGACGCCTTCCTGCGCCGCTGCTTCTTCCACTATATCAAATTTCCCGATCGCGAGACGATGCAGGCGATCATCGACGTCCACTTTCCCGGCATTCAGAAGATATTGGTCAGCCGCGCGCTGGAGATTTTCTACGAGATACGCGAGGTGCCGGGCCTCAAGAAAAAGCCTTCGACCAGCGAATTGCTCGACTGGCTGAAACTGATCCTGGCCGAGGACATGCCGCTGGAGGTGTTGCAGGATCGTGATCCAGCCAAAGCGATCCCGCCGCTTCACGGCGCGCTGTTGAAGAATGAGCAGGACATCATGATGTTCGAGCGGCTGGCCTTCATGGCGCGGCGGCAGGGCAGGTAGGAGACGGCCGATGGCGCATGGAGCGGGTTGCTTATGCGGTGCGGTCCGCATCAGCATCGATGCGGAACCGATGGCGGCGCGCATGTGCTGGTGCCGCCTGTGCCAATATCTGGGCGGCGGAACGGGAACCGTCAACGTCTGCTTCCCGGCGGACAAGGTCGATACGCAGGGCGAGGTCCGCTGGCATGAGAGCGTGGCGGACAGCGGCAACAGGATGCGGCGCGGATTTTGCCCGCAATGCGGAACCCCGCTGTTCAGCCTTGCCGAATCGCGGCCGCATCTGCTGTTCATCCGGGCCGGGGCGCTGGACGATCCGGGGCTGATAGGGCCGCAAGCGGTGATCTGGACCAGTACGGCCCCCGATTGGGCGCATATCGATCCTGATCTGCCCCATTATCCGGCCCAAATTCCTCCGGTATCCTGACAAGCCCTTGCGGTGGCGCTGAATCCGCGTCATCCTGCCTTTTCCATTCAAGGCCGCGCGAAGACGGTCTGGATCAGGAAGGATGCCAGTGCGACTCCATGCATTGCCCATGATCTCGGCCGTTCTGGCCTTGACCCTGCCCGCCGCTGCGCGCGCGGACGAAACTGCGCTTGTTCAGGAGGCGTGGACCGCCACCGGCGATATGCTGCGCGCGGGCGCGGCGGGGATCAGCGCGCCTCAACAGGCGGGCGGCCTTTCGCTTTCCAAGAGCGGGGAAGCGTCCAACGGCGGCAGCGGCATCGACAATTATGCCCAATATCTCTCGCAGGACGGCGCGATCCAGGCGACGCTCTACATCTATCTGCCAAGCTATGCCGACGCTTCGCTGGCGGCCTACATGACCGACAAGGCGATCATGAGCCGTTTCGGTGCGAAGACGCGCCGCACGGCCTATGACACGGTGCGCGTTGGCGGGCGCGATGGCGGAGCGATCAGGGCGGTATATGAAGATGCGGCCGATGGCGCGCTGACCACGGCTGCGGCTTTCGTGCATGCGGGCCGCTGGCTGGCGAAGATTCGCGTGACGGGCCCGGCGGAGCGCCAGCGCGAGGTGCTGGCCGGGCTTGACGGCATGTTGTCCTCCCTGCGCTTTGACGATGCGGCGTCGATCCATTCGACCAGGGCGGTGAGCTATGCCGATTGCGCCGACAGCGCATCCGCACGGGCGGCGGGCGCGGACGATTTGGCGTTGAAGCCGGAAGGCGGCGCGGCCCTGTGCGTTCGCAGCCGCATCGAAACGGCGGACGGTTCCTACGAGATGTTGCAGGCGCAGGGCGTCAAGGATGGCCCCGTCATCATCCCGGCCGATGACATGGGCACAGTGCTGGCCTTTGACCGGACGGCCAGCGGCCGGGGTTACCGGCTGTCGATCCATTCGGTTGGCCGCACCGATTTCTACGGCACCTACGCACGGCTGCCCGGCGCGCAGCAGATTGCCGCCATGCTGAACGGCAAGGACCCGCAAATCGCACAGGCCAGCAGCACCGCCGATTATGCCGCCAACGGCAAGGTCACGGTGCGCCATGCGCAGGACAAGGCGAACTGATCGCGGCAGGCCCGCGCGTCAGATCAGATAGCCGACCTCGTAAAGGCCCCAGCGCCTGCCGCGAAAGCTGAGCGGCACGAAGACGCTGCGCAGCGCCCGGTAGCGCCCCTCGCCCAGATCCTGCCGGTAGGTGAAGAGGAAGAAGTCGCCCTCTCCGTTCAGCGCCCGGCGGGTCTGGCTGTCCATGAAAATCTGGCGGTTGCGCGAATGTTCGATGTTCCAGCGGGGCTGGCCCGGCCGCTGCGGCAGGCTGCGCACGCTGATGTGGGTGGGCAGATAGCCATTGATGTCGATGAGGCAGCACCCCACGATCGCATCGTCCTGCGCCGTTCTGCGGTCAAGGATCGGCTGAATCACCCGGTCGGCAAAGGCGCAGAAGCCATTTTCATATTGCGCGGGATCGGACCCGGCAATGGGGCGGTATTCCGTGTCGAACAGGGCGGCGGCGGTCAGTTGCCCGGCCTCCAGCGCCTGAGCGATCAGCCGCTGAACCTCCTCCGCCCCCTCTTCCGCGAAGGCGATGTAGCGGCTGTTGCGGGTGGGCCGCCCGGCATGGGCCGCAGCGTTCAGCATGTCGTTGGCCATGCCTTCCAGCGTTTCAAGCTGTCCGCGCGCCGTTTCCACGCGAGAGGCGCTTTCGATCGCCGATCCGCTGAAGGTCGCAAGGCCCTGACGCAGCGCCGCGACATCGACGTCGGCCGCATCGGTGCAGGACATGATCGCGTCCGACCGTTCGCCAAATTGCGCGACAAGGGACGCGATCTCCACCACCGCCTCGCTCAACATATCGATATGGGTGCTGACGCCACGGCCGCGCACGATGTTCGCCTCCACCCCGCTGATCAGGCTGCGGGCATCGCGGTCGAGCTGGCCGAGCTTGTCGCCGACCGTCGCGGCCGCATCGCCCGCCTGCCCGGCGAGGCGGCGGATTTCCTCCGCGACGACGGCAAAGCCTTGGGTCGCTTCGCCCCCGCGCGCCGCTTCGATCGCGGCGTTGACGCCCAGCAGGCGGGTCTGCCGCGCGATGCCCGCAAGCTGTTCGGATATGCCGCCCACAGCCTCGATCACGTCCAGGAACTGGCGCAGATGGCCTTCAAGGCCCGTGACATGCTCGACAAGGCCGCTGAGTTCCGTCAGCGCGGTCGTTACGGCTTCATGCCCGTCGGCGATGATGTGCCCGGCGCGCCGTGCCGTCAGGCCGAGTTCCTGCGCCGCCGCGACGCTTTCATTCTGGCTGGCCGCAAGCGTTTCCATGGTGGATTGCAGTTGGGACAGACGGGCCGAGTCTTCCCGGATGCGCACGGTCAGCTCACCGAGGAACCCTGCCGTTTCGCTGCATTGCAACGCGAGGTCGCCAGACCGTTCCCCCAGCCCGACCAGCAAATCATCGTTACCCAATGAACATTGTCCCCATTAACTGGATGGATAGTGCCGCCTTTACGATGCAATGCAATATTTTTTACACAATGTGTCCTCCCGGCCGTGCTTGCATCCTGCCTCCGCCTGTCGGACAAGGGGCGCGTCATGATGCTCAACTTCCTAGACGCGCTCCGCACCGCCGGTATCCCTGCCGGGATCAAGGAGCACCTGCTCCTGCTGGAGGCGCTGGACCGCGACGTGATCGCGTGGAAGCCGGAGGAATTCTATTATCTCGCCCGCGCCACCTATGTGAAGGATGAAGGGCTGCTGGACCGCTTCGATCAGGTCTTCGCCCGCGTGTTCAAAGGCGTTCTGGGCGGCGAAGAGGTCAAAGCGGACATACCGGAAGAATGGCTGCGGCTGGTCGCGGAAAAATATCTCAGTCCGGAGGAAATGGAGAAGATCCAGTCGCTGGGGTCCTGGGACGAGATCATGGAGACGCTCAAGAAGCGGCTGGAGGAGCAGAAGGAACGCCATCAGGGCGGCAGCAAGTGGATCGGCACCGGCGGCACATCACCCTTCGGCCATGGCGGCTACAACCCGGAAGGCGTGCGGATCGGCGGGGAAAGCCGGCACAAGCGCGCGATCAAGGTGTGGGAAAAGCGCGAGTTCCAGAATCTGGACAATGACAAGGAACTGGGCACGCGCAACATCAAGGTGGCGCTGCGCCGCCTGCGCCGCTTCGCCAGGGAGGGCGCGGCGAGCGAACTGGACCTGGACGAAACCATCCGCGGCACGGCACGGCAGGGCTGGCTCGACATCCGCATGCGGCCGGAGCGGCATAATGCGGTGAAGCTGCTGCTGTTCTTCGACGTCGGCGGATCGATGGACCCGTTCATCAGCCTGTGCGAGGAACTGTTTTCCGCCGCGACCAGCGAATTCAAGAATATGGAATTCTTCTACTTCCACAATTGCCTGTACGAAGGCGTGTGGAAGGACAATCGCCGCCGCTTTTCAGAGCGCATTCCCACCTGGGACATACTGCACAAATATGGGCATGACTATAAGGTCATACTGGTCGGCGACGCGAGCATGAGCCCCTATGAGATCGTGCATCCGGGCGGATCGGTCGAGCATATGAACGATGAGGCGGGCTCCGTGTGGATGAGCCGGCTGCTGCATACCTATCCCGCCGCCGTGTGGCTCAATCCGCTTCCCCGCGCGCACTGGGACTATAGCCAGTCGACCCGGATGATCCGCGAGATCATGAGCGATCGCATGTATCCGCTGACCATCGAGGGCATCGATGCCGCCATGCGGGAACTGACCCGTAAGCGCTGATCGTCAGGCGGGGGGAAAGAGCACGCCGCCTGCCATCTCGCGCGGCGCTCCGGTGGTGCCGGGAAAGCTGATCGGCAGGCCCTTGAGGTGCCGTACCGCCATATAGGCAAAGCCCTGCGCCTCCAGCGCGTCGCCGTCCCAGCCAAGATCGTCCACCGGCCGCACGTCCACGCCGGTCCGTTCGCCGAGCATCGCCATGAGGGTGGCGTTATGGCGCCCTCCCCCCGCGACATAGATGCGCCGGGGCTTTTCGGGCAGATGCTCCAGCCCGCGCGCCACGGCGGCGGCGGAAAAGGCGGTGAGCGTGGCCGCGCCGTCCTCCAGACCGAGCCCGCGCACGGCGTCGATGGAAAAAGCCTCCCGGTCGATGCTCTTGGGCGGGGCGAGAGCGAACCAGGGATCGGCCAGCATCTCGCCAAGCAGGGCTTCGTCCACCTGCCCGCGCGCCGCGATCTGCCCGCCGGTGTCGAAGGCGGCGGCGCTATGCGTCTGCATCCAATTGTCGATAAGGCCGCTCGCCATGCCGGTGTCGAAGGCGATCAGCGATCCGTCCGGCCCGACCGCCGTCACATTGGCGACGCCGCCAAGGTTCAGGATGGCGACGGGCTTGGGCAGGGCTTGGGCAAGCGCGCGGTGATAGACCGGCAGCAAGGGCGCGCCCTGCCCCCCCGCCCGCACGTCGGCGCTGCGCAGGTCGCCGACGACCGGGATGCCGAACGCGCCAGCCAGCGCCGGGCCATCGCCGATCTGCCACGTCCATCCCCATTCCGGGCGGTGGGCGACGGTATGTCCATGAAAGCCGATGACGGAGATATCCTGCGCCACATGCCCGCTGCGGCCGAGCAGGTCCGCCACGGCATCGACATGCAACGCCGTCAATTCCTCTTCCGCCGCATGGATCAGCGGCTCGAACCCCGGCTTTTCCATGGCCATGGCACGCTGGCACGCTTCGGTCAGGCGCAGGCGGAAGCCGTCACCATAGGCCTTTGCATGAAAGGCGGCGGGCGTGACCCGCCCCTGGCCGTCCGTCTCGATCAGCGCCGCGTCGATGCCGTCGCGCGATGTGCCCGACATGAGGCCGATTGCCAGCATGGATTGGCTGTTGGTCAAGGTTTCGTCCTTCCGCTCACTCCTGCTCTGTGGGGCGGAATGGATCCTGAAACAAGTTCAGGATGACGGGTAAAGATGACAATGCTAGAGGGCGCGGCGTTATGACCAGCTATCAATCCGACCTGCTCCGCCTGCTTGAGACGCGCGGCTATATCCACCAGTTGACCGACGCGGAGGGGCTAGATGCCCTGGCCGCCAGGCAGATCGTGCCGGGCTATATCGGCTTCGACCCGACCGCACCGTCGCTGCATGTCGGGCATCTGGTGTCGATCATGATGCTGCGCCAGTTGCAGAAGGCCGGGCACAAGCCGATCGTCCTGATGGGCGGGGGAACCGGCAAGATTGGCGATCCGAGCTTCAAGGATGAAGCGCGCAAGCTGCTGACGACCGATCTGATCGCGCAGAATGTGGCGAGCATCAAGCGCGTGTTCGAACGATTCCTGACCTTTGGCGACGGTCCTACCGATGCCATCATGCTGGACAATGCCGAATGGCTGGACCGTTTGGAATATATCCCGTTCCTGCGGGATATCGGCCAGCATTTCTCGGTCAACCGGATGCTGAGCTTCGACTCCGTGAAGCTGCGGCTGGACCGGGAACAGTCGCTGAGCTTCCTTGAGTTCAATTACATGATCCTCCAGGCCTATGATTTCCTGGAACTGTCGCGCCGGTCGGGATGCCGGTTGCAGATGGGCGGATCGGACCAGTGGGGCAATATCGTGAACGGCGTCGAACTCGCCCGGCGCGTGGACGGCACGCAGGTGTTCGGCCTGACCACGCCGCTGCTGACCAATGCGGACGGCACGAAGATGGGCAAGACCGTGGGCGGCGCCGTGTGGCTGAACGAGGATCAGCTTTCCAGCTACGACTATTGGCAATTCTGGCGGAACACGGCGGATGCCGATGTGGCGAACAGGCTGCGGCTGTTCACCGACCTGCCCATGGATGAGGTCGAGCGTCTGGCCGCGCTTCAAGGCGCGGAGATCAACGAGGCGAAGAAGATCCTCGCCAATGAGGCGACGGCGCTGTGCCGGGGCGCCGAAGCGGCCGCCGCCGCATCCGAGACGGCGCGCAGGACGTTCGAGGAAGGCGCGTCGGACGCCAACCTGCCCACGGTCAGCATCGGCATGGACGGGCTGAACGTCGTTCAGGGCACGACCGCGCTGGGCTTTGCCGCGTCCAACAAGGAAGTGCGGCGCAAGCTGGCCGAGGGCGCGATCCGCGTGAATGGCGAGGTGGTGAGCGATCCTGCGATGGCGTTGAAGCCCGGCGACAAGCTGAGCTTTGGCGCAAAGAAACATGGGTTAGTAACCGCCTGAAAAATAAGGGGGTTAATCAGCGATCAACCATGGCGGGTAAGAAAGGGATGATCTTCCTTACCATAAGCTGCGCCCATGTCTTCGGTGCTCGCAAACCTGGCCCATGTCGCTAAATCCCGCGATCCTTCCATCGATCAACGGCGCGTGCCCCGCGTCCTGGTCGACATGGTCAGCCATATAAACTTCAACGGCCGCTCTTATGGAGCGCGAATCATCAACATATCGCCGCTGGGCCTGATGTGCAGGACAGAGGGAGAATTGCTGATCGGGCAGCATGTGTCCGTGTGGCTGCCGATCGTCAGGGATATGCAGGCCGAGGTCCGCTGGGCCGAGGACAAGCGGATCGGCATGGAGTTCCGCCAGCCCATCGAGCCGCGCCTGTACGACGCCATGCTGTCGCTCATCCCGCCACGGCAGACGGCGTGGTGAAGCCATCGGCGGCCTCGATCCGCTGACGCGACCTGACCAGCGCCTCGGGCATTTCCGTTCGCAGGAAGTGCAGCATCTCCTCCCGCACCTCGCAGCGCAGGTCGAAGGCGATGCCTGCATTGCGCGCGCTCAGCAGCCCGCGCAGTTCCAGCGCGTCGGCGCGATGATCGGTCACCTGCAATATGGCGACGCGCCCGTCCCAGCGCGCATTGGCCTTCACCGCTTCGACGAAGCGGGCGCGGATGCGTTCGACATCGGCCGAAGGATCGACATAGAGGAAGACGGTGCCGAGCAGGTCGGACGTCTTCGTGGTCCAGTTCTGGAACGGCTTTTCGAGGAAATAGGAGACAGGCACGACCATGCGCCGGTCGTCCCAGATGCGCACCACCACATAGGTGAGCTTGATATCCTCTATCCGGCCCCATTCCCCTTCCACGATCACAACGTCATCCAGGCGGATCGGCTCTGAAAAGGCCATCTGGATACCCGCGATCAGATTCTTGAGCGCGGGCTGGGCCGCCGCGCCGACCGCAAGCCCTGCAAGACCCGCCGACGCCATCAGCGTGACGCCCACCGTGCGTACGCCCGGAATCATGATCAGCATCAAGGAGACGATGAGGAAGCCGATGATGAATTGCGCCACGCGATAGAGGATGCGGATGCGGGTATGCTGGCGGCGGGCCTTCAGATTATCCTCGACGCTGATGTCGCTGCGCCGTTCGAGCAGGACGCGAAAGGCGCGCATCAGGGCGAAGATGAGCCAGCCCATCAGCAGGATGAAGACCATCCCCGAACCGATCGTCCAGATGGATTCGACGCGGTCGCTGAATTTCAGCGGCTGGACCCCGGCGGCGAGCGCCATCAGCACGACGAGCCAGCGGGTCGGGTGATAGATGGCGGGCAGGATCACCGGATCGAGCTTCATCCGCCGCGCGATCCGGCTGGCTATCCAATAGGCAAGCCAGTGCAGCAGGAAGGCGGCGGCGACCGAAATGCCGATCGAGATCGCCGCCATGGGCGTGATATGGTGCAGGCTGATGTCGGATTGCATGTGTTGGCCAACGACAGGGCGGCAGGATTGTTTCGCGGTTGCAGCATGATCGTGAGATAAGCCGTGTTGCTGCGTAGGCGAGGACCCGGTTTCTGCCGTTCCATAGATATGCTGCCGTTCGGATTGGGTTCCTGCCTTCGCGGGATGACGGCGTACTAGCCGCTGCGGAGCAGGCCGACGGCGGCGTCCCGTTCGAACAGATAGAGGCAGATGCGCGCCGCCTGTCCCCTCGCCTCGCTGAGGCCACCGTCGCGGTCGATCAGGAGATGCGCGTCGTCGCGCGCCGGGTCGAGCAAGGCGGAGAGATGTTCCGGCGTGGCGATCTTCAACTGCTGCTCGCCCGATTGCTTCGTGCCCAATATCTCGCCCGCCCCGCGCAGCCGCAGATCTTCCTCGGCTATGCGGAAGCCGTCATTGGTTTCCCGCATCAGGGCCAGACGGGCGCGGCTGGTTTCGCTGAGCGCGCCGCCGCGAAGGAGGATGCAGACGCTATGGTTCTGCCCCCGCCCCACCCGGCCCCGTAGCTGGTGAAGCTGCGCCAGGCCAAAACGGTCGGCGCCTTCGATGATGATGAGGTTGCTGTTGGGCACATCGACGCCGACCTCGATCACGGTCGTGGCTACGAGGATTTTCGTGCGGGCTGAGGCAAAGGCCTCCATCGCGGCGTCCTTTTCCGGGCCCTTCATGCGGCCATGGATAAGGCCGACGAGTTCGCCGAACCGAATTCGTAGTAATTCCGCGCGGGCTTCGGCGGCGGCCTGATCACTGGTTTCGCTTTCCTCCACCAGCGGGCAGACCCAATAGGCCTGTCCGCCGCCTTCGACATGGCGGGCGAGCGCTTCGACCACTTCGTCGAGGCGGTTGGCGGACATGACCACGGTCTGGATCGGCTGGCGGCCGGGCGGCATCTCGTCGAGGCGCGAGACGTCCATCTCGCCATAATAGGTCAGCGTCAGCGTGCGCGGGATAGGCGTGGCGGTCATCACCAGCAGGTGCGGCGTGCGTTCGGCCTTGGCCGCGAGCATCATGCGCTGGGCGACGCCGAAGCGATGCTGTTCGTCGATCACCGCGAGGGCGAGATCCTTGTAGCGAACGGCTTCCTGAAAGATGGCGTGGGTGCCGACGAGTATGTCGATGCTGCCGTCCGCCAGCCCCATGAGGGTGGACTCGCGTGTCTTGCCCTTTTCCCGGCCGGTCAGGATGGCGATGGAGACCGGCAGGCCCGACGCCATCTTGCGCAGCGTTTCATAATGCTGGCGAGCGAGGATTTCGGTGGGGGCGAGGAGCGCGCCCTGAGCGCCTGCCTCGACCGTGTTGAGCAGCGCCATGAGCGCGACCAGCGTCTTACCCGATCCGACATCGCCTTGCAGCAGGCGGAGCATCGGGACAGGCTGGGCCATGTCGCCTTCAATCTCTCCGAAGGCGCGGCGCTGGGCCCCGGTGGGAGCGAAGGGGAGTTTGAGCATGGCGCGAAGGCGGCCATCTCCGGCGATGGGGACGCCCCGGCGCTTGCGGGAGGATTGGCGGACCAGCATCAGGGCAAGTTGACCGGCGAAAATTTCATCATAGGCAAGCCGCTCGCGCGCCTTCGCATCGCTGGGATCGGCATGGATGCGGGCAAGCGCCTCCCGCCATGCAGGCCAGCCCTTGCGGCCGAGCAGGCTGGGTTCGATCCATTCGGGAAGGTCGGGAGCACGGGCCAGCGACTGGCTGACCAGATCGCGCAGGCGGTTGTTGGTCAGGCCCTCCGACAGCCCATAGACCGGCTCGCGCGCGGGGATGGTGGCGGCTTCCTCCGGCGGGAGAACATAGTCCGGGTGGACGATCTGAAGCGCGTCGCCATAGGCCTCCAGCTTGCCGGAGATGAATTTGGGCTCGTTCAGCGGCAGCAGCTTGCGGGGCCAGGCGCTGTTCTTGCCGAAATAAACAAGGGTGACTGTATTGCCGTGCCTGTCCTGCGCGATCACGCGGAAAGGCGCGCGGGCGCTGCCGGAGGCGCGATAGTCGGTGGGTGTCAGGGTGATGCCGATGACGCGGCCGGAGTCGCTCTGGGCAAGATCATCCACCATATGGCGGTCGATGAAGCTGACCGGCAAATGGAAGGCGACATCGATGGCGCGGGCAAGGCCGAGGCGCTCCAACGGCTTGGCCAGCGCGGGGCCAACGCCCTTGAGCGCTTCGATTTCGGCGAAGAGTGGGTTGAGGATATCCGGGCGCATGTCTATCTGGCGGTGTCTAGCCCAGCCGGGACGATGCGCAAACATCCGATCGGCTAAATTCCTGTGCCCGTCCTCTACCGCCGTTCGTGCTGAGTAGGGGCTGAGCGAAACCGAAGTCCCGTATCGAAGCAATGGGCGCGCATGCTCCTTCGATACGCCACTCCGGCAGGCTCAGTGGCTACTCAGGACGAACGGAGAGTAGTGAAGATGAACGAAGATCCTCGCATCCGCCGCCTGCAATTCCGGGCATGGCATCGCGGCATCAAGGAAGCGGATCTGGCCGTGGGGGGCTTTTTCGACCGCTATCATGCCGAATGGGGGCAAGAGGAGATCGACTGGTTCGAGCGGTTTATCGAGGAGCAGGATGCCGACATCATGGCCTGGGCGCTGGGCACGCTGCCATTGCCGGACGAATGGCGCGGGCCGATGTGGGACAGGTTCGTGAAGATGGATTTCGTGGAGATCGGGAGGAAGTGAGACCATCCCGCTTGCCTTAGCCTTCGCTCAGGCGGGCACTTCGACAAGCTAGTGCGAACGGATGTTGTTAGTTTGACCGACCTTCAGAAAATCCTCAATGCTTCCGCCCCCGTCACCCTGTCGGGCGTGCCAGCGGGGTTCCAGCCCTGGCTGCTGGCGGACATCGCACGCGCGGCGCCTTCGCGCGCCCTCTTCGTCGCGCCGGACGAGCAGCTTATGCGCGCGGTGGCGGATACGGCGCATTATTTCGCGCCGGAGATCGAGATTGTCGAGATTCCCGCCTGGGACTGCCTGCCCTATGACCGGGCCAGTCCTTCGCTGCGGACGGCTTCGGCGCGGCTGGCGGGGCTCTATGCGCTGCAAGGGAAGCCCAAGGGGCCGCAGCTAGTCCTCACCACCGTCAACGCGCTGACGCAACGGACGCTGACGCCGTTCCGCGTGCGGCAATTGGTGGCGAAGCTCGCGCCCAAGGAGCGGATCGCGATCTCGCGGCTGGCGGAGATGTTGCAGGCCAATGGCTATGTGCGAACCGATACCGTGCATGACCGGGGCGAATTCGCCATTCGCGGGGGCATCGTCGATCTGTTTCCCGGCGGCGAGGAACAGCCGCTGCGGCTCGATTTCTTCGGGGATGAAATTGAGACGGTGCGGCGGTTCGATCCGGCCGACCAGCGGACCAGCGGGAGCGTCGAGGGGTTCACGCTGCTCCCGGCTTCCGAGGCGCTGCTGGACGAGGAGACGATCAAGCGTTTCCGGGGCCGCTATCGCGAGACGTTCGGGGCGACGGCGACGGGCGATCCGCTTTATCAGGCGGTGAGCGACGGGCGGCGGCTGGCGGGGATGGAGCATTGGCTGCCGCTGTTCGAGGAACGGCTGGTGCCGATGACCGAGCATCTGGGCGATGACACCGTGGTCGTGCTGGATCATGGCGTGGCGGGCGCGGCCGAGGCGCGGTTCGAAGCGATCCGCGACTATCATGCCAACCGGGTGCAGGCGAAATCGTCCGATCCGGGGGCATATCGGCCCCTGGAGCCCAAGGCGCTCTATCTGGACGCGGAGGAATGGGATGCGGCGGTGCGCGAATGGCCGATGCACGCGACCACGCCCTTTCATGAGCCGGAAAGCGCCACCGTCCTTGATTTCGAAGTCGATGGGCCGCGTGATTTCGCGCCGGAGCGGGCGCAGAACGCCAATGTCTATGAGGCGGTGAGCAAGCATATCGCCGCGCTCCAGCGGGCGAAGAAGAAGGTGGTCATCGCCAGCTATTCCGGGGGTGCGCGGGAGCGGCTTTCGGGACTGCTGATCGACCATGGGCTGAAGCGGGTCGCGGCGGCGGATAGCTGGCAGGAGGCGCTGGGGATCGCTGCGGGAGGCAGCACGGTGCTGACGGTGTTGCCGCTGGACCATGGCTTCACCGCGCCCGATGTGGCGGTGCTGACCGAGCAGGACATGCTGGGCGACCGGCTGGTGCGCCGGGCCAAGCGCAAGAAGAGTTCGGATGCTTTTCTGGCCGAACTGGCGACGCTCTCGCCGGGCGATCTGGTCGTGCATATGGACCATGGCATCGGCCGTTATGAGGGGCTGACGCAAATACCGGTCGCCAAGGCGGCGCATGATTGCGTGGCGCTGGAATATGCGGGCGGCGACAAGCTCTATGTGCCGGTGGAGAATCTGGAGGTTCTTTCCCGCTACGGGTCCGACAGCGAGGGGGTGAGCCTCGACAAGCTGGGCGGCGAGGCGTGGCAGCGGCGCAAGGCGCGGATGAAGGAGCGCATCCGCGAGATCGCGGGTGAGTTGCTCAAGACGGCGGCGGAACGCGCGCTGCGGGCGGCTACGGTCGCGGAGCCGGACAGCGCGGGCTATCCGGCATTCGTGGATCGCTTCCCCTATCAGGAGACGGAGGATCAGGACCGCGCCATCACAGACGTGATCGAGGATCTGGGCGCGGGGCGGCCGATGGACCGGCTGGTGTGCGGCGATGTCGGCTTCGGCAAGACAGAGGTCGCCCTGCGCGCGGCCTTCGTCGCAGCCATGGCGGGGATGCAGGTGGTGGTGATCTGCCCCACTACCCTGCTCGCCCGGCAGCATCATATGAATTTCGAGGAGCGGTTCCGCGGCTTTCCGGTGAATATCGGGCGCCTGTCGCGGCTGGTGCCTGACAGGGAAGCCAAAGCCGTGAAGGCAGGGCTGGCCGATGGCACCATCGATATCGTGGTGGGGACCCATGCGCTGCTGGCCAAGGGCCTTGAGTTCAAGCGGCTGGGGCTCGTCATCGTGGACGAGGAACAGCGGTTCGGGGTGACGCACAAGGAGCGGCTGAAATCTCTCAAGACCGATGTTCATGTGCTGACGCTGACGGCGACGCCGATCCCGCGCACCTTGCAGATGGCGATGTCAGGGCTGCGCGAATTGTCGGTCATTCAGACGCCTCCGGTCGATCGTCTGGCGGTGCGGACCTACATCATGCCATGGGACGGGGTGGTGATCCGCGAGGCGCTGCTGCGCGAACATTATCGCGGCGGGCAGAGCTTCTTCGTCGTGCCGCGCATCGCCGACCTGACTGAGGTCGAGGAATATCTGCGCACCGAAGTGCCGGAGGTGAAGCCGATCGTCGCCCACGGCCAGATGAGCGCTACCGAGGTCGAGGAACGCATGTCGGCCTTTTACGACAAGCGCTATGACGTGCTGCTGTCGACTACGATCGTTGAAAGCGGGCTGGATATCCCATCGGCCAACACGCTGATCATCCATCGCGCAGACCGTTTCGGACTGGCGCAACTTTACCAGCTTCGGGGGCGCGTCGGCCGGTCGAAGACCCGAGCCTATGCCTATTTCACCACGCCCGCCAACCGGGTGATCACCGAAACGGCGGAAAAGCGGCTCAAAGTGCTGTCCGATCTGGATACGCTGGGCGCTGGCTTTCAGCTTGCGAGCCATGACCTGGATATTCGCGGCGCGGGCAATCTGGTGGGCGACGAGCAATCGGGCCATATCAAGGAGGTCGGCTTCGAACTGTACCAGTCGATGCTGGAGGACGCGATACTGGAAGCCAAGGCTGGCGGCGCGGGGCTGGAAAAGCGGGAAAGCTTCTCTCCGCAGATCAGTGTGGATGCGCCGATCCTGATCCCGGAAGATTATGTGCCCGATCTCGACCTGCGCATGGGGCTTTATCGCCGCCTGAACGAGGTCGAGGACCGGCAGGGGCTGGAAGCCTTTGCCGCCGAACTGATCGACCGTTTCGGCAAGCTGCCCGCGCCGACGCAGAACCTGTTCAAGGTGATCGAGATCAAGCAGAATTGCGTGAAGGCCAACATTTCCAAGATCGATGTGGGGCCCAAGGGCGCGCTAGTCAGCTTTTTCGAGGACCGTTTCCCCGCGCCGGAGGGGCTGATCGCCTATATCCAGCGGCTGAACGGCGTGGCGCGGCTGCGCCCGGACAGCAAGGTCGTGGTGAACCGCGCCTGGGCCGATCCCGCCGCGCGGCTGAACGGCGCCCTGCAATTGTCGAAGGGGCTGGCGAAGGCCGCTGGTCAGGAGAACGCCTGAAGGATTTCCAAAGGCAGCACCCTTTGTCGCCTGTCAGCAAAGTAGCAGCAACAGTCGCTATCTAAATTCCATGCCGATGACCGGGCATGAAAGCCCGGCATCGAGCAGGAGAATGACATGAGTGTAACCCTCATCGCGATGGCGGCCGCGGCTGCCACCCATAATGTGCAGATCGACCATGGCGGTAAGCCGGTGCAGGTGACCTACTCCGCTCGGACGGAATATGTCACGAAGACCGTGGGCGCGAAAACGCCCAACCGCATGAGCACCCAGCGGTGCCAGTGGACCGCGAAGGTCATGGTGGACCGTTCGCTCAACCAGGGCCCGGCGCTGGCGCGCACGGTTTCCAGCGACAAGCGCTATTCGGGCAGCGAGCATGGCGCCTGCATCGGCGGCAGCCGCGCGGCCGAACGCCATATGGCGCAGCATCAGGCGGAAATCCGCGACCATGTGATCGCGGTTGCCGAACGGGATCGCGGTCCGCTATTGGCCGAACTCGATGCTGTCCGAAATCTTGCCTCGAACTGAGTTGCGCCTTGCGCTGGCGGCCGGGATGACCTTGGCCGCCAGCGCCTCCCCTGCCCTCGCGCAATATGCCGGGGGCGTTTCCGGATCGATCGAAGTTGCGACCGATGAGCGGCGGCGGGGCCTGAGCTGGAGCGAGGGCGACCCGGTGCTGCGCGGGTCCGTTTCCGTTCCCGTGAGCGAAGGGCTGAGCCTTGATGGCACGGCGGTCTCGCTCTGGGGCAGCGACCGGCATGGCGGCGCCGATGCGGTGATCGATCTTGGGCCAAGCTATGTACGGCAGCTTGGCGGCTGGCGGCTGTCTGCCGAGGCGCGCTATCATCTGTTCCCCGGCGCATCGGACCAGGGCTATGGCGAGATTGGCGGCGGCGCCGGCTTCCTGCTTGGCCCGGCGAGCGTCGACCTGTTCGCCAGCTACGCCCCGCGCCAATCGGCGATCGGCGGCGACAACCTCTATCTCTCCGCTTCCGCCATGGCCGGGGTGCCGGGCACGCCATTCACCGTTTCGGCGCGCGTGGGACGATCGTCAGGCGATGTCCGCGACCCGTTGCGGGCGGCACGCCTGCGCCCTGATGGCGCTTATTGGGACTATGGTTTCGGGGTCGATTACCTCCAGGGACGCTGGTCGGCGGGCCTGCGTTACGCCGACAGCGGCATAGAAGGTCCGGGCAGCCGCCATGCTGGCCCCAGCCTGATCGGACGGCTGGCGCTGAACCTTTGACGTTGGGTCGAGCGGCGGGACTTCAAAACCCTTCGGCTGCCTGCTTGCAGCAGGCGCTCAGGATAGGGCTTCGACAAGCTCAGCCCGAACGGTGGGGGGGATTTCCGAACGGATGGGATTTACGAACGGACGGGTTTTACGAACGGACTGGTTTTTTCGAAAGCTGCGGGATTTTCCACGGGATGGGCGATTTCCGCTCATCGCATGATCTTCACGACTGCGACGCGAGCCTGACCAACTCGTCCGACGACACTCCGGCCGAACGCAGGAAACCCTGATAATAATCGCAGCCTTCGCGGGCGAGCAGTTCCAGCTGCTGCTGGGTTTCCACCCCTTCCGCTATCACATGCAGGCCCAGCGACTTTGCCATATGGATGACGCCCCGCACGATGATGCGGTCGCGGGAAGTGCCCGCAATGTCCTGCGCAAGGCCACTGTCGATTTTCAGATAATCGAGCGGCAGGCTCTTGAGATACGCAAGGCTGGAATAGCCGGTGCCGAAATCGTCCACGGCAACCGCCAGCCCTTCGGCGCGGAGCGCGGTCAGCAGCGTCGTGGCCGCCTCCACATCCTCGATCAGTCCGCTTTCGGTGATCTCCACCGTCAGGCGGGACCGGGGAAAGCCGCTGCTGTCCACCAGGCTGAGGAAACGCGCCATGAAGCCGGGCTGTGCGATGTCCTCCGCCGTGACGTTGATGGACAGGCGAAGGGCGCCGAGCGCGGGCGGCCAGGCCGATGCCAGCCGCAGCGCCTCCGCCTGGATATGGGCCGACAGCGGGAGCATGTAGTCGGACCGCTCCGCCGCCGCGAACAGCATGCCCGCGCCGAGCGGCCCATATTGCGGATGGTTCCAGCGCGCCAGCGCCTCGACCCCCACCATCGCGTCCCCGGCGACGGGATATTGCGGCTGAAAGAGGATGGCGATCTCCCCCCGGTGCAGCGCCAGCCGCAGATCGGTTTCCAACTGCTCCGCATCCACCTGACGGCTGCGCTTTTCGGCGGAAAAGATGCGGATGCCCTCCCCGCCGCCCTGACGCGCGTCGGCCAGCGCAGTTCCGGCCCGGCGCAGCAGTTGGGTGGCGTCGTCCTGCGCGCGTGACTGTGCGATGCCGCAGCGCGCCGTGAGCCGGATGAGATGGTCGCCCGCGCTGAAAGGACGGCCCACCGCGCCGATCAACTGGCGCGCGAGGAAGGTAGCGCGGTCGCTGGCCGCAGCCTCCCCGGTCAGGCCGATCAGGAATTCGGTTCCCGCGATCCGCGCGACGATCGCCCCATCGGCGACCTCGGCCGCGATCCGCTCTATCCGGCGGGCGATACGGCCCAGCAATGCGTCGCCGACCAGCGGGCCATAGGCCGCATTCATCCTGTCAAACTGGCTGATGGACAGCAGCAGGACCGTGGTCGCCATGCCCGTGCGCTGCTCCAGCCAATCGACCGCCGCCTGACGGGATCGCAGCCCGGTCAGTTCATCCCGCTCGACCGTGTCGGGCGCATGCGCGCCGGTCAGCCATTCGACGTCAGCGGCCACGATGCCATCGGACTTGCGCAGATGATGGACCAGCCGGTCCTCGCCTCCGCCCGGCGCGGCATGGGCGAAGGATTCGACGCGGCCGCTGCGCATCATCGCCCGGAGCGCGGCCATGATCGACCGGCGTTCCGGCCGGGGCAGGCAGCGGATGAAGGCGGCCGGGCTGATCATCTGCCGGTCGAGGCCAAGATGGCGCGCCAGATTGTCGCTGAGCTTGATCTCACGCCCGTTCGCATCCATTTCCCAGAACAGGGCGTCGCCGCGGCGGATGCGCTGGGCGCGCTGGCTGGACGATGCTCCGCCCCCCAGGCGCTCGACCAGCCGCTGCGCCGAGGCGAGGACCGCGCGAAGCTCCTCCGGCGAAAATGGCGCGGCGAGATAATGGGTCGCCCCCGCCTCCAGCAGAGCGGGCACGCCGCCGATCTGACTGCGGTCCACCAGCACGATCAACGCGCCTCCCCCCGCATTCACGGCGGCAACGATGGGCGCAAGGGCCGCGCCGTCCCCATCGGCGGGTCCGCGCATGTCCACCAGCGCGACCTGCGCATCGCTGTGCATCAGGCGGCGGGCGGCGTCGCTCGCCCGCCGCGCGGCAATGACGCGCCAGCCCGCCTGCCTCACCGCAAGGGACAGGCCGTCACGATCGCCGGGAGAAAGGATGAAGAGACTGCGCTGCCCATCGGCTGCACTATGGCCGCTCACACATGATACTCCCTGGAGCGGCACGCCGCCACATTGCCCTGGCGCATCGATACTCACCTGCTGGCGTCGCCGCAACCGCTGCCCGCTTGCGCGCGGCAAGTCCATGCCCTAGCTAACAGGGCATGGACATGGTCGATCTACCGCGCGCGGCGTTGATTGACGCGCTTGGTCGCCGGATCAGCTATCTGCGGATTTCGGTGACGGACCGGTGCGACCTGCGTTGCCGTTACTGCATGGCGGAGCGGATGACATTCCTGCCCCGCGACCAGTTGCTGACATTGGAAGAGATCGCACTGCTCGCCGACCTGTTCATCGCGCGAGGGGTGCGGAAAATCCGGCTGACGGGCGGGGAGCCGCTGGTCAGGCGGGACATTATCGACCTGGTGCGCCGGATCGGGCGGCATGTGGGTGAGGGGCTGGACGAACTGACGCTGACCACCAACGGCACAAGGCTGGCGGACCATGCCGATGCGCTGTTCGATGCGGGCGTCCGGCGCATCAACGTCAGCCTGGACAGCCTGAACCCGGACAGGTTCGCGCACATCACCCGGCGCGGGAATATCCAGCCGGTGATGGACGGGCTGGCGGCGGCACAGGCAGCAGGCCTTGCGGTCAAGATCAACATGGTGGCGCTCAAGGGCGTCAACGAAGACGAGATATTGCCGATGCTGCGCTGGTGCGGCGATCAGGGCTTCGACCTCACCCTGATCGAAACCATGCCGCTTGGCGAGACTGGCGAGGACAGGACGGACCATTATCTGCCGCTGACGGAGGTGACGAAGCAGCTTCGCGAGCATGTCGAGCTTACCCCCATCGCGCATCGCACTGGCGGCCCGTCGCGCTATCATGCGGTCGAAGGCATGGCCGCCCGCCTGGGCCTCATCACGCCGCTCAGCAATAATTTCTGCGCCGATTGCAACCGCATGCGCATGACGTGCGAGGGCAAGATCTTCATGTGCCTGGGCCATGACGATCATGTCGACCTGAAAAGCGCCTTCCGCACCGGCGGCGTCGCGGCCGTCGAACCTCTGATCGACCGCGCCCTGCGGCTCAAGCCTGCCCGGCATGATTTCCGCATCGGCGCTGGCGCTCCCCCCGCGGCGGTGCAGCGGCATATGAGCGTGACCGGCGGATGATCACCGAACCGCGGCGCGCCCTGGTCGCGTCCCCGACTCAGGCGGCCAAGGCCGCGGAAGAAAGGCTGCGCGCGGCCTATGACTTCGTGCCGGTCAACGAAGCCAATATGCTCATCGCCCTGGGCGGTGACGGCTTCATGCTCCAGACGCTGCATTCGATGCTGGAAGGCCGCCACATCCTGCCCGTGTTCGGCATGAATCTGGGCACGGTCGGCTTCCTGATGAACGAATGGCGGCTGGAACGGCTGGAGCAGAGGCTGAATGCCGCAAAGTCGTTCAAGGTCAACCCGCTGCGCATGACGGTGGATACGGTCGATGGCGAGCGTTTCTCCATCCCTGCCATCAATGAAGTGTCATTGCTGCGCGAAACCCGTCAGACCGCGAAGCTGGAGGTGCAGGTCAATGACCGGTCGGTGCTGCCCGAACTGGTGTGCGACGGCGTGCTGGTGGCGACCCCGGCGGGCTCGACCGCCTACAACCTGTCGGCGCATGGGCCCATATTGCCGCTGGGTTCCAGCCTGGTGGCGCTGACCCCGATCAGCCCCTTCCGCCCCCGCCGCTGGCGCGGCGCGATCCTGCCGGAAAGCACGACGATCCGCTTCACCGTCCTCGACCCGGTGAAACGCCCGGTCAGCGCCGTGGCCGACCAAAGGGAAGTGCGCGACGTCGCCCAGGTGGAAGTGCGCATCGACCGCGCCACGCCGCTGACCCTGCTTTTCGACCCGGAACATACGCTGGACGACCGCATCGCGGCGGAACAGTTCATCGCCTGAAAAAATCTGCAACTCAGCCCTTGCCATCCGAAGAATCCCGCTGCTATAGGCGCGGCCTGCCCAGCGAGAGCCGGGCTGCTCCCCGATAGCTCAGCGGTAGAGCATTCGACTGTTAATCGAATGGCCGTAGGTTCGAATCCTACTCGGGGAGCCACTTCTCCTTCCCAGGAGAGCGCGCAGAAGCCTGTAAGGCTTGGAAATCTGCGGATTTCGCCTTACCAATATTCCCACTTATTCTCATTGGGGCGCAGGCAAGCGCAGACACGCGAGGGGTATTTTGGGGGTACGCTCAGACTGCGTTGGGGGTAGCGAATGCTGACAGATCGTCAGTGTCGCGAAGCGAAGCCTGCCGACAAGGCGTACAAGCTCTCCGACGCCCACTCACTTTACCTGCACGTGGCGACGACAGGCTTCAAATCCTGGCGTTGGAAGTATCGATTCGGCGGCAAGGAAAAGCTGCTGGTGTTTGGCCCCTATCCCGCAGTCTCCCTGAAGGAAGCGCGAATCGCGCGAGAGGAAGCGGCTGCGGTTCTCCGGAATGGTCGAGATCCCGGCGAGCGTTCTATGGCGCCGGAAAGCCCGACGTTCGAATCGGTGGCGACGACTTGGCACCAAGGGCAGTCCCCGCTCTGGACGCCGAAATATGCGCAGTCGGTCATGGCTCGACTGAAGGCGGATATATTCCCTGGGATTGGACAGGCGCAAATCGGAGCGATCAAAGCGGCCGATGTGCGCCTGGTGCTGATCAGAATACAGGAGCGCGGAGCGATAGAGGTCGCTCACAAGTTGCGCGGCCATGTCGAGGATATCTTCCGCTACGCGATCGCGCACGAGTTCGCGGAGACCAATCCGGCAGCTGGCTTGGGCAAGGCATTGATGCCGATGAAAAAGGCGAAGCGGCCAGCACTGCTACAGCTTCCGCAGATCCACGCGTTCATCAAGGCCCTGGAAGCTGCGCCTTCACATCCACTGACCAAGCTGGCATCTCGCTTGCTGGCGCTCACCGCTGTTCGCCCTGGTGTGGTGCAAATGGCGAGGCCCGAGGAATTTGTCGGCCTGGATACCCCGGAGCCCTACTGGCACGTTCCGGCCGCGCGAATGAAGCTCGAACGGGCCGAAAAGGATCAGGAGGTGTTCGACTTCATCGTACCCCTGTCGAAGCAGGCGGTCGCGGTAGTCAAAGCGGCGCAGCAGCTGAGCGGGCACACGCCGTGGGTCTTCCCCAGCCGCAGGGATATGCGCAAGTCAATGAGCGAGAATGCGCTTGGCTACCTCTACGCTCGCATCGGCTACAAGGATCGGCACGTCCCGCACGGTTGGCGATCCAGTTTCTCGACCATCATGAACGAGCGAGCCGCGCTGCTGGGCAACGCTGGCGATCGGCAGGTGATCGACTTGATGCTCGCCCACCGGCAGCCCGGCGTCGAGCCCATCTACAATCGGGCGCTCTACATGCCTCGTCGACGCCAGCTGGCGCAGGAGTGGGCGGACATGCTGCTGAAGGACGCACCTTCGCCCTCAGCGCTGCTGGACGGTCCGCGAAGATAGCTGCGGGAGGCCGAGCATGACGGCTCGCGCCTTTGGAACTGTGGCAGAGCGGCTTGTTGCCAACAAAAAGCCCGGCCGACGCACCGAACAGCCTGTGCGGCGCAACAGCTATGATGTTGGCGACCGCCGTGCCCAGGTGTTTCGTCCGATAGGCGACGGCACGAAGGCTGGCGCAGGCCGATGGCGGAACCGCTACATGCAGGTGGCCGAAGAATACGATCGCCAGATGAAGAAAAAGGGCGAGCGGCACCCGATCGGTGCCAACGCGCTGCGTGTACTGAAGACGCTACTGTGGCTACCCGGACTCGATTTCAAAACGGGTCGGCTGGACCCCGCCATCGCGACTGTCCAGGAGCTGACCGGCTTTGCCCGCAAGACGGTGGTCGATGCGCTCAACCGCCTGAAGGAACACGGCTTCCTAAATTGGGTCCGCCGCACTGAGAAGACTGGCTCCGGACCAGGCGAAGGCCCGCAGGTGAAGCAGGCGACTAACGCCTATTTCTTCGACCTTCACCGCCTGCACAAGCGGGCACAGATGCGGCTCAGACAGCTGCTACGAAAATGCATGCCCGAGGCCTCCCAGCCTGCCACACCTAATTGCGCTGAGCAGGCCGCGGAGCGCTCCTGCGACCCCAAACTCGAACGTCTTTTGGCCTCAATGGCTACGGCTTTCGATACCTCTGCTGCGAGTTCAGAGAACGGTCGGAATCAGGGGGTCAGTGAATAAGAGGATGAGGACTGCCTTCGGCAGACGCAGTTAGAGGTCTCACGACGCACCCCAGGCCCCTGATTTAACAACCGAGCGCTCCTCCGCAGCGTTGGGGGCGGGGAGGCTGTGGCCTCCCCGCTTGGCTCCCCAGGGGGCCAAGAGGTTGGGACGGCCCTTCCCCGCCCAGGCAGCGCCTGGGGATATGCAGCAGGGGCGGAATTTATGCATAGACCCCCCGCGATAACACCGGCGGTCCTTCAGATCAGGCGATCGGAACGTTACTGATGATCAGTTCACCCACCTTCTTCCCCCCGCCGCGCGTGGCCGTCGCCACCGAATAGGTGGTCTCCACCTCGGACATGGCGAAGCCGGCGAAACATGCGCGCGCACCCGGCGTGTCATTGATGGAGAGAATGAATTTACCCGCGAGCCCGTGCAGCTGGGCGGCGAGGCGGTCGAAGTCCTCTCGACAGAAAACGCCGCGGCCGTAATCGCCCTCGCAGTCCCAATATGGCGGGTCGAGATAGAAGAGCATGCCCGCGCGATCATACCGGCGAAGGAAATCGCCATAGGGCAGCCGCTCGATGACGACCGGCTGAAGCCGATCGCGGATCGCCATAAGGGTTGCGCGGAGCCGCGCGAGATTGAACCGGGCCGGCGAGTGGCTATCGACGCCAAAGTTTCGGCCGACGATCTTTCCGCCGAACGCCAGGCGCTGGAGATAGAGGAAGCGGGCCGCGCGCTCGATGTCGGTCAGCGTCGCAGGATCCACCGCGCGCAGCCGCTCGAATTCTTCCCGGCCGGCCAGCAGCCATTCCATCTCATCGACGAACGCCTGGTAGTGCCGGCGCACCACCCGGAACAGCGCGGTCACATCGCCAGAGATGTCGTTGATCGCCTCGAACCTCGGCCGGGCGGCGCGGCGGAAAAATATGCCGCCCATTCCGACGAAAGGCTCGGCATAGCCGTCATGCTCCATCGCTTCGATGATGGCGCAGATCCGGCGCGCCAGGTTGCGCTTGCCGCCCAGATAGCCGGCCGCCGGAGCAACAGGTGAAACTTTGTCGAGGGACATCATGCTTGCCTTCTTCAGCCGCTCGATTGGCGGTCGGGTTCGGGCTCGATGGCCTCAGACAATTGAAGGTGCCGCATCGGCGGCACTTGATCTCGATGATGCCGGCGATCGCTGCCGGCTCGGCCTTGAAAAGGAGGGCGCTGCAGGACGCGCAGCAAATCGAAACGGGGACAGAATGAGTTGACGAACGCACGAAATTTCGCTCCTAGACACCCGCCCGTTGCGCGGGTGCGGGGCGGCCGGTCGGCCAGCTGTGTCGTGGCGAGGTAGTGCTCGTCGGTTTCCCGGGTGGCAGCCCGGTAACCCCCGCTCCCGGCGCTGTACGAGGAGGAGCGAAGCAGTTCGAATGTGTATGATAGATTGGTGTGGATTTACTTGGCAGGCGTTTGCCACTCTGAGTACCGGTGCAATGGCCGTCGGATCAGCGATCTACGTAGGGATGAGGCAGATCAAGATCGCACGAACTCAGGCTGAAACTGCTCAGATGACGTTGAGAGAGAAGCTCTTCGATAGGCGGTTCGAACTGTATGCCGATATGGACAAGGCGTTTTCGGCTGAGTTGAAGGGTGAGGCTAACGCATTTGCTGTCACGCCTGAACGGAGCAGGATCGTGCTGTCGTCGAAATTCTTGTTTCCGTTTAGCGTACGCACCACGCTGGGGCCGGCATTGGATCAGGTCAGGGCCCTCCGTGCCGCAAGGAACGAAACAATACCTGGCGAGACAGATCAGGCTCGCCAGGAGCGCATAACGGCAGCGAGAGACATATTGAGCGAACGCTACGAGACATTCGCGTCAAGGATGGGGGAGTATATGAAGCTCTACGATGCGGCTGCCGATGAAGAGGCCGATAGCAGCCCCGCCCAGTCCAAGAATATCTGGCGTCGTTTGTGGAGCAAAGTGGCTCGGTTATAGGCGCTCTCGCTGTCGCTTTCGCCCTTCAGCGTGTGCGCTAAAGCCATGTCGATTATTGCCCGTTGCTCGGGGAATCTCTCGTTGAGGATTGTCGAGAAGGTGGCGCGCCATCCATGCGGAACATGGCGACCGGCATAGCCGGCGCGAGAGTAGAGCGCGCCGATCGCCGCCGGCCGGATCGGAAACACCGTGGAAGAACGGGTATCATTCCCGACCTCGCGCACCTGGCGCAGGACGGCCACCGCCTCGGCCGAGAGCGGCACAATGTGATCGTTGGCGGCATCCGCCTTGCGGGCCTTCTTCAGCTTCATGCGAGCGGCCGGGATCCGCCAGAGCGGCGCGCTGCCGTCCAGCTGCTCGAACTCGTCCCAGGTGGCGCCGATCAGTGCCCCCATCCGGACAGCCGTCAGCGCCAGGAAGCGCGATGCCAGGCGCACGATCGGCGGACCACCCGCGCGATCGCAGGCAGTCAGCAGCCCGCGCGCCTCGGCAAGGTCGATCAGTGCCGGTTGCCGGCGTGTTGGCGGCGCGGGCCGCAACGCCTTCCCGACGATCGCGGCCGGATCCTGATCAACGATGCCCTCCGCGATCGCAAAGGCGAACACCGCGGAGATCCGCTGGCGGATGCGGCGCGCGGTTTCGATCGAGCCGCGGCGCTCCACATCGCGGAGTACCTGAAGGACCGCGGGCGCAGTGATCGCGCCGATCGGCAGCGGACCGATATCCGAAAACACGTTGCGCACAAGGCTGTCCAGGACGTCGCTTGCGTGCCGCTCGGTCCAGCGCTCCAGCTGCAGGGCATGCCACTGCCGGGCGACCGCTTCGAAGGTGTGCACCTGGCGCGCCGTACGCGCCGTTCCCGAAGGATCGACGCCTTGTGAAATCAGTGCCCTAGCGTCTTCTGCGCGATCGCGGGCGTCGAGCAGCTGCACGCCGGGCCACTGGCCCAGGCAGAGCAGCTTCTCCCTGCCGTCGATCCGATATTTCAGCCGCCAGCTACGCAGTCCGCCCGGTGTGACGAACAGGAACAGACCGCGCTCGTCGAACATCTTATAGGCGCGCGAGCGCGGCCGCGCGGCTTTCACTGCAGCGTTGGAGAGCATGACAAATACCTTGAGCGCCCCCTTTACATCTACAGCGTATACTATACATTGTAGAGCTAAGGAGCCGAAGTATGTTGGGTAAGTTGGAAGAATGGGTGCTGCTCGCCGCCATCAGGGCGGGCGAAGATGCATTGCCCAGCGAAATCTATGCGCGCATGACAGCCTCGGAGGGGTCAGACCGCCCGCCGGCTTTCGGAGCTGTTTACACTACCCTCGGGCGCATGGTCGCGAAGGGATTGCTGGAGGAAAACAGCAGACCTGACTCAGCGGGGCGGAACCGCCGAACCTTCACGATCAGCGGCGCTGGTCGGCTCGCGCTGACAGGTTCGATGCAGAGGATCCACGCTCTCGGTGGCTTTGGCCTAATTGGAGAGGCGCATGCCTGAGCAACCCAAAACCCCGGTTCAGATTAATTTGGCCAAGGGAACGTCTTGGAGCATGCCCGCTGGCACGCTGGTGAAGCTCGCCTCGGGAGAATATTTCCGCGAGTGCCGAGTTGAATACGCAGACGACTTAGTCGTTGACTTCCAAGCCTTTCAGCAGATCCCCGCTGAAGATAGCATCACGATGCATGGTGCCCGCATGGTTGTGCAGAAGGAATTGCTGCACGCAGTTGTTTTGATTGCCGAAGCCCAAAGTAACGCGAAGTTGCGTTACCGCCCGTCCCTCCTGCTCGACATGTTGGTGCCGGCAGAAAGGGCACAGGACATGCAAGCCAATTTGGCAGAGCTGTTCCCTTTATGGGTTGAACGCCATGGTCAGCTAAAAGCCAATATGATCTGTCGCTTCCAGGTGATACTAATGATCGGCGGGACGTGGTGGGAAAAGGTTCTCACGACATGTGAGCGCTTGCTGAAAGTATTTCGCTTGTCCGGCGGATAGCACAGAAGTGACGGACAACCCCTCCGTCGCGCGATAGCGGGGAATGGCAGAAATCAGCCATTTTCCCGGCGTCGGGAAAATGGGCGATACCCCACTCGATACCCCCGGCTTCAGGGTGCTTTCGGGCAATCAAAGGGCAGTTTGCCACCCTGGTCGATGACCCAGCGACATATAATTCCGCCAGCTGAAGAAATCGTATCGCCCCATTTTTCGACAGCAATGTCGTACTCGGCCGACGCCTTGGCGCTGGTGACGATCTCCGGCCTAGCGGCAGGCTTAGGGGTGACGATCGCCTTCAGGTCGGCAGTCGGCGGGAAGATCGGCTTCAGCTGCACCCTGGGCGCGCAGGCGCTGGCAGCCAAGGGCAACGCGCACAGCATCAGGCTTCGTGTCAGGCACTTTGGATATCGCATTGGTGAGCTCCTGCTCATGCTGGATAATTGTAATGCCGTTGGCCGCCCGGGCTTGGTCAGCATTGTCTCGCGCCCGCTCGTTAGTGGCGGCCACCTTCGTGTCGATCGCCGGGGGCGAAGAGACGCGGCGCCCGGCGCAATAGCCTAGCGGAAGACAGAGCCCCGCCATGGCTAGGCCGGTGATGATACACGTCCGTGCCTTTCGGATCAGGACGCGGGCGCGCAGCAGTCGGGCTGCCCAGATCATGCGCACTTCTCCAGCGGCACGTTGCCGATGCGATGATCGACCCAACCACGGTAGAAGACCTTCAGGCGGGGATTGACCCGGACGAGGCGGTCATATTCCGCCAGCTGCTTCGCATCGATGCGGGGCAGCATCGCCTGGCAAAGCAAGACGCGCTGACAACGGCTGAAGCCCGCGACCGTGGCCGGGCCAACCTTTCCATCGACGCTGAGCTTCAGCGCGGGGCAGATCTCATTCAGAGACTGCTGGAACCACCGTGACGGGCGCGCAGGGCCCATGTTCACCGCCGTGTCGAACAGCTCCTCGGTCACGGCGGCGTCGAGAGGGATCAGAGGCGCATAGCCAGGCTTCACCAGATAGCTCTGATAATAGATGCTCTCCGCGACTTCGCGCGGGAGCGCCCGCATTGGCCCGGTGTAGCCATGATCGACCGCGACCTTCTTGGTGATGCCCATGTTGGTCTCTCCGCCCGGATCCGACGGATGATTTACATAGCCGCCTTCGAGCTCGATCGTGGGGCTGATGATCGCCAGTGCGGTCGCCGTGGCGGCCGCCGTCAGCCCGGCGAGGATCTTCACCTTGCTCATGCCGGGTCAGCCCTTTTTCTGCGCCTGGTGAGCAGCTGCTGCCGATCGCTCCTGCCGCGGGCGGATCATCTTGTCCCAGACGAACCAGCCCATCTGCAGGAAGGTGTAGGTGAGCGTCGCGATCAGCACCCAATCGCTGAGGCTGATGCCCACGAGCGTGATGCCCGTGATCGCAACCGGCGGAGCCGATTTGGACGCTTCGACAAGCATGTCGGGCAAGTCGTTGGTCTTCATGCTGTTTCCTTGAGGTATTGCCGATCGACGGTCGCTGAGATCAGCTGGTGAGTGCCGTGGGCGGAAAAGGCGGCCCGGACCGCTGCTGTTAGCTGGGATGGACGCCTCACCTGCGGCCATTCACACCAGTCAGCTAAGATTCAAAATGCGTTTCCGATCGAAGCAATCGTTGCGTCGCAGGAATAGTTCGTTAGGTTCCGCCTCCAATTTTGGAGGGCAAGATGCACAAAACGCTAGATCTTTACGCTACCGACGCACCAAATCGGCAATCAACCGTTGATATCTTCGCAGGTACCTGGTCGACCCAACTGCCTGGAGGTCTACGCAGCGGTCCTTCGAACAACTTTTACGATCCCCGCATCGAGCTAGTTGAACGAGAGTTCGGTTTTTCGGGTAAAAACGTCTTGGAGCTGGGGCCGATGGAAGCCGGCCACACGTTCGGCATTCATGCTCTTGGTGCTAAATCGATCGTCGCGGTGGAAGGCAACTCGAACTGCTATCTGAAATGCCTCATGGTCAAAGAAATGTATAATCTTGACCGCGCATCCATTCTGTATGGCGACATCATCAAGCATCTCGAAGCGACGAACGATCGTTACGACATTATTTTTGCGAGCGGCGTGTTGTATCACATGATGGAGCCGCTGAAGCTCCTATCTGAGATTAGGAAACACACGAACAAAGCCTATATTTGGACTGGCTTCTATGATCGCGAGATTATGGAGCCAGCCTATGGCGAGCGCTTCAAAGACCGTTTCCGCGATCCGATTGAACTTGAGTTCGATGGGTTCAAATGCACTGGCTATCCCCAGAGCTATGAGGAAATGCTTGACCTCCCTCAATACTCAGGTGGTAGCGCGCCCGGTAGCGTTTGGCTCGCCAAGGACGACATTCTTAATTTCCTCCGCCACCTCGGCTTCAACAGGGTTGAAGCTTTGGATCTGGATTATTCCTACGGCTTCGCGCCTCGCGCCTCTTTTATCGCTGAGGTTTGAATTAGAGCGAGCCTCCGCACCCAACGGTGCCGGAGGCCCTCTCAAAGCACTCGCTCACCCCGAGCCGCATAATATGACCGCAGATATTCGTAAGTGGTGCGCATCATCTCTCTGGTGAACGCACCACGGTGGCGTGCCACGAAGGCGATATGCGCGGTGTCGTCATATCCTCCAGCATAGTAGTCCCCACCAATGCGCCAAGGCGAATCCCCGTCCAGCGCGCGAGTGACTGCTGTTTGCGAGTAATCTACTATCTTACCGCCAGACCGCTGATAGGCCGTCATTGCAGTGCTGGTGACCGTAGCCGCGCGGAAATAAAACACGGGCTGCTGGAAGCGGACGTCTTCGCTGAAATAGGCAGCGTCGGCACCCCCGTCTCTGGCCTGGAAGGCGCCCACGTTATGAACGGAGAAGCCATAATTTCCTGAGGAGCCAGCGCCGTTATAGTTTGAAAGGAGTCCGCGACCAGGTTCCGGAACCCCCAAAGCGGCATTCGGCATTCTGGCCACCGTTATGATTGTGAGGTCCGCATCCAAGCCTGGCACTGCGCTGTCCACAATCTGCGTCTGGAGATAGTTGGTCTGGCTGTCCCCGCTGAAGATAGCGTAGTTGTCCTCATAGGCGATCGCCCCATGGGCCGTTGCGTCAAGGCCGCCCAGCGCGCGGTTTTTGCAGGAAGAGATTGCCCCCTCGCCGACAATGAAGATGTCGCTTGCACTGTCGGAGAACGGATAGGCGGTGACGGCCGCCGCGTTCACGATCTTCGCGGAGGGGAGTTCAATTCGCATGTAAGGCTCCTTCAGCCGATGGTTTTGTCGAGAGCGACGATCCAATTGTGCAGTGGAAGATCCCGGAAGCCGGGATCGAACCTAGCGATCCAATCCCCCTGAGTGTCACGCAGCTGGCAGCGGTTGCCGTCATGCGGACCACTTGCCGACCCATCGGTTGCGCCACTAGCGCCGATACCCGCCGCCTCCAGGCGATCAGTTGCGAGCCAATTAGTGTCGCTGCGGAAAACGATGTCGTTCGTTCCGAAAAGCTCGACGCCTGTGATGTTACGGACGACGCCAGTCTGACTGAGCCGCCGGAACCCAAAATTGCTGACCGGCGTCATCACGCTTTCGTCTACCTCGAATGTTAGCGGATAGACATTGTTCAGCCGGGCGATCAGGTTGAGGCCGTCGCGCTGGAACGACACGATGTCGAGCGGCTCCCAAGGCAGCTGATCATGAATGACACGCTTCCGCACGAGGGCAGCCATTGCCGCTAGCACGTTCGTTCCGCCGGCGGTGAAATGGGCGTCCGGGTCGACGCCATCATAGGGGACATGCTCGATCTGGTAAGACGGCCCGATGCAATGGATGTCCGGATCGTCTTTCGCCAGCTGCACAAACTGCTCATAGCAATAGGCAGGGGATAAGCCATTGATTGGCTCCGGGTACCGCTGCCAGATGATCATCTGGAGCGGGTCACTGCGCAGCGGGAAGGCGGATGCGGTGTCAGCCTCAATGTCGGCGCGCAGCTGCGCTGCCTTCGCTGCCCAGTCCGCCTCGCCCACACCTTGAATATAGGTAAAGGCCGAGAAAGTAGCAGTCTTTCCCATCTCCGCTGCGCGAACTGCAACCGCCTGAGCCTGCGCAATCAGGCGGTTGTAGGTGTTAAATCCGTCTGAGCCAGCCCCTTTTGACAGCTGGTCGATGTTCATGTTGCCGTCGCCGGGGGCGCTAGACACCATGGCAAAGTCGACATTCTCAGGCCCCACATTGTTCTCGGCCGCCAGCAGATCCCACACATAATCTGTCAGCGCCGTGCACATAGATTGGCCGATCCCGTTGGGCAGGTAGACGGGATACTTCGGGGTGCCGAGATCCTGCCGCTCGCGCAGCGGTACGAGGCTCGCGTAGCGCGCGGGGTTGTCGGGATCGGAGCTGATGAGAGACTGGGTACGCACGCCGCCCACGAACATCAAGGAATTGTATCGCTGGGGCAGAAGCTCCGCGATATTCTCGAAGCCGGTCGGCCAGCTTTGACCGTATACTGGATGAAAGTCTATTTGCGCGGGGATATGAGTGCGCAGCCTGCGGCTGCTGCGGACCGTACCCGCAACGGTAAGAAGGCGGCTAATTCCATCCCATGCATAGGCTGCCTGGCCATCGCGATCGGTGGCAGATACGCCGCCCAGCATGTCGGTCGTGATGGTAGCGCCACCGGCGACGACAAGCCGGTTCAGCAAGTCGATGACAAGTGCCGCGCGCCCTTGGTCATCGGTAATGGAAAAGCCCAAGGCGGGATCGAATTTGATCGACAACTCGAACGGCTCGAGCCGACCACCTACCGCCGACGCTTCCGATTTCGCGTCGCCTGCGTCGGCAACCGCCTGATCGACGCTGTCCTGTTGCTCTTCCGTGAGGCCGGGGCCGCGCAGGCCGCCGACCTTCGCGCTGAAATATTGTGTGCTCAAGGCTGGGTTACTCCCGGTTCAACGATGAAGCGGCCGAGCGCCAGCTTGTCTTGCTGGCCATCGGCATAGGTCAGGATGATGTCGTAGGCGTAGACGTCGGCTTCCCCCGGCTCAGGCTGATTGAGGCCGGTCGGCATGGCGGCTAGCGCATCCTGATTGGCGCCGGGGAAGACACGAAGGCAGCGTTGTCCCCCGGGGGCCGAGGGCGGCAGATCCTGAAAGGCGAGGCTTTCCCCTACGATAAGCGGGGAACCCGGCTGCCCCGGATAGAGGCGCACCTCCATCTTGATGGTCGCACCATCGAGCGGCAGCTCAGCGCCGGGATAGAACAGGTCTATGGTCGGCGCCCACGCAAGGTTGCGCGAGGCCGTCAGGTCGAGGCTGGCGGTCATGGTTGCTCCGATGGTGGAGGGTGTCAGGTGCGGCGCTGGAAGAGCCCGGCCGAGAAGCCGGCGCCGGCATCGGTGTAGATGCTGCTGTCGAAATAAAGGGTTGCGGCAGAGGTGCCGATCGAGCGGAGCAGCGCTGCGCTCCTCAGTTCAGCTCCTTGCCAGTAGGAGATCGCGCTGCCGTCGGCGGACTGGACGACCCAGAGGACATCTCCCGGCACCCACGAGCCGACGATGTTCTGACCACCGCCCTCGATCGACTTCAGTACGCCACCGCTGTCGAAGAAGAAGCCGAAATCCACCGCATAATCGTCGGTCGCATTTGGGGCGGCGGATAGGCCGGCGATGACGATCGATGCGGCCTGCGGTGCTATGATTCTCGCCACCGCATTGCCGGTGAAGCCTGACGTGCTGACCGCCGAAGCATCCCACCCAGGCCCAGCAAGCGAACGGACGATGGAAAACATATCATCGCCCGCAGCCGTCACGGTCGTATTGCCGCCATCGGCAATAACAGCGGCAGCCGCCCATTCGCTGATGGATTCAGGCCCAAGGATTTGCCGAGCCCCCTGATTGCCCGCGACCCTGTAACGGACGGAAACCTCATATCCCACGCCCGCCGATATCCCAGCGATGACCTTGGTCGTCGTCGACGACGGTTCGAGGCTCGCGCCGATCCAGTTATCGCCGGCACCGTTGCCGGCATCATAGGGCCGATACTCGAAAGTGATTTCCTCGGCATTGCTGCTGGCTGCGCTGCCAGTGACCACGATCGATACGCCCGCACTTCCACCCAAGGCTTCAACCGACATCGACCAGCCGGTCGGCGTGTCAGGCGTGCCGGCTCCGCCGTTGTCCCAACTTGCGTCGTCGGAATCACCGGGAGGAACAAGCGTCGGCGGCGGCGGAGCGGTGCCGGTCATCGCCAGGGCCACTGCGTGCTTAGCCGTGTCCTCGGTCTCGAAGGTTAGGGTAACGGTGCTGGTGGAGATGTCCTTGCTGATCGCCGCCACGACGCAAAGATGATCGAGTCCGGCATCCGGATCGCTCACATGATAAGCTTCGCCGAGCCGGGCATACCAGAGGCGCGGCTTGCACGGATAGGTGATGCCTGCCAGTTCACGTCGGTTCATCAGTTCATAAGCTGTCAGCTGTGCAGCCTGGTCCTTGTCGGTCACTAGCTCGCAGAGAAACTCCTCCTCTTTTGGCTCCCCATCGAGGGCGATATAATCCTCGAACCTGACGGCCGCGGACTGGACATATTCCCACTTGTTGGTCTCGGACCGATATTTCGGGACCATGGTGTTGATGCGGTCCTTCCAGGTCCGCATGCCGGGCGCCATCCGCTCTCCGTCGGCGAAGTCGTCGCGTGTGATCGTATCGAGCGCTACTTTCGGCGACTGGAAGCGGACGGACAGCAGACCGCCGGAGATGACGGGCACGCCCGCCCCCGCCGCGCAGATCCGCTTCAGATTGTCCCAGAGGCTGAGGCCGGGCCCGTCGAAGACAGTCCCGTCGCTGTTCCAGCCATTGGCCTCGCAGACATTTGCGAAGGCGACCCACTGGGGCCAGTCGAACGTCTCATAGGGAAAGCCGCAGCCGATGACCTTGATGGTCTGCTCGCCGGTGGCGGGATCGATCGCATAGCGGCCGCGCGCATAGGTGATCGCATTCAGAGCCGCGTTCCGGTCGAATTCGAAGCTGTCCTCGTAATCGAAACGATGATCGCCGTCCCCGCCCGGATAGGTGCTGTCCTTACGAGGGTCATAGACGCGGGCCCATCGGGCGACCACGCCAAATGCCGGAATGCCGTTAGCCCAGACCTTGTTGTCTCGATCGAACCGGAAGTTCAGCATGCTGGCGCACATGCCGGACATCTTGTGCGCCGGGCTCCAATCCGGGACTGCTCCCCACGGCCCGGCGAGGGCGTCAGGCTCGGGCCGCAGTCCGAGCTGGTGATCGGCATAGAGCCAGGAGGCATAGTAACCGAGCGCCGAGGTGCCGGCGAAGCTCACGGCCTGCCAGTCCAGCAGGAGCGATTCCACGCCGTCGATCGGGCCGCCGGCGCTCCATACGAATACCTTGGAAAGATAGGGGTTCTTCGTCTTCCCCACCTTGCCGCCATAGCCCACGTCGTGCAGCTGAGTGCCGGCGTAAAAGGACCGGCCGACGCCATAGGGAATCGGGCTGTTGGCGCCGATCGTCACCTGGTTGACCGAACCTTGCAGTCCCGGCTTCTTGGCCATGACCTGGGCGCCCACCGAGGCCGCAGCCGCCACCACCGTCGCCACCTGTGCCACCGTCGATACCGTCGCCGCCGTCGAGGCGCTCATGGAGAGCAATCCCGCGCTGCCTGCCGCGCCGACGCCGGTCGCGACGAGGGCGATCGCGCCGGCAATCATGGCGACCTTCGCCAGTGTCTTGGCCATCAGGTCCTCCAAGCGGCCTTGATCTCGAGCGGCACGAGATTGACCATCTTGTCGCTCTCCTCGTGCCAGCCCATCACCTTATGGCCGACGCAGATCACGGCAGCGTCCATCCCCTCCTCGCCCTCCAGCACAGCGACATCGCCGAGCATCATGCGTGCGTGTGGAATGCGCGGCAGGATCGCGTCGAAGACCGCGACCAGGCCGCCCGCCTTCAGCAGAGCGCGCCGGGCGCCTATGATGGACTGGTACCGGGGCAACGCCGGTGGCTTATGCCCCATCTGCAACAGGTGAAAGCGGACCATCCGCACGCAGTCCGCATTGACATAGTCCAGCGTTCGCCCGCGATATTTCGCCAGCGTGGCCTCCGTCGCTATGCGACGCCGTTCCAGTTCGTTCATGTGTTTGGCGTCGCCGCTCCCCAGGCGGTCGATCGCGGCATGCCCGTCGCGTTCGCCATACCCAGCTCTCCCGGATAACATGCCTGCTGGAACCGATCGCAGAGCGCGTTGCCGCGCATCACCATGAACAGCCGCTTGGCTGCGCTCTCGAATTCGATATCGACCGATCTGGTGCCCTTGCCGATTTTGATGGTTGCGGTGTCGATCGCGAGGTCAGCCGTCAGATCCGGCGTGCCCACAACATGGCCGGTCACCGGATCATATTCTCCGAGCCAGAAACGCATCCGGCTGCCTTGCAGGGCCGGGTTGTTCAGGCCGACGCCCGCGGCCGCTGACGGCGGAAGAAACGTCAGCTTGCCGCCCGGGGCCTCATCGCCAGTCTTTTCCTCGAAGGTCTCGGCCGCAGCCACGGTGCCGAACAGTTCGTCGACACAGTCATATTTGTCTGCGCCCCAATAGACGAACCCGCCATCGCAAAGGCGCACGTCCCTGTCCGGAAGCTCGATCTTCATCAGGGCGACCAGGTTGAGGATCCTTCCGGTGAAGCCCATCAGCGCGCTTCCTGGATCTCGAACTGGACGCCCTCGACAAAGCCGGACAGTGCCTGCTCCCAGGCGATCTCGCTGCCAACGATGAACCCCTCGATCATCGGCCTCGCGACGTGGAGGGTCGCGCCATCGGGAGGTTCGATGCGGAGCATCTGCGAAAGGGTGACGGTCACCTTGCCGTCGGCTCCAGCAATCGCAGGGGCGGCGATGAAATCCAGATAGTGCTGCTCGTCCACTTCGAGGCTGACAGGCTGACCTTCTCGGAACGCATAGCGCGGTGCGAGCTGGCGCAGCGCCAACTGGCGACCTGCCTGGCCGGCACCGTCAACGACCACTGGCGTTCCGCTGGTGATGTTGGGCGCTCCAGGGTCGAAGCCGTCCATCGGCCACGCCATGCGCGCGCCCTCGCTCTTGCCGCGGATCAGGCGGTTCACGAAAATTCGCGCTTCCTTCCCACGCATCGGCGGCATGGTCACGGTGACAGCGTAACGGTTGCCCATCCGGTTCAGGCGTTGGGTCGGTCCTCCACCCGACGGCGTGAGGAAGCCGCCGAAGTCGATCAGCCGGGGTGCATCGACGCGCGATGCAGGCTTGTCAGGGATAATAATCACGGGATCCTCCTGCTCGCCTGCCGCGCAAGAGCGGTCTGTGCGCCGCTCGATCCCGCGCCTGCGGCTGCGTCCGCAAGCGGCGTGGCGACGGCGGCGGCACGACCATCCACCGTCGCTTCGAAGTAAGGGGACGGGGCCACCATCAGCTTCACGATCTGCGGGGCAAATCGCTGCATGGCGGCGGCACGCTCGGCAGCGTGGACGCTGGGAACGTTGGCGGCGGCAGCAGATGTCAGCCGCCCCGATCGCAGCGCGTCCAACGTATCGACGCCAATGCGCGCGGTGGCTTCGGCATCGAAGACATATTCTTGACCGTGGACCACCCCGGCGACAGCATCGCGCCGGTGATGACCGGTCCAGCCGCCGCCGGAGAAGCCCTTGAGGTTGAGATAGTCGATCGAGGATTCCAGCGCCGCGACGTTGTTGCTCGCTGTGTTGAGCGATCCTGCGAGGGGATTACTGCTCAGCCCCAAGAGGCTCCCGCCCAGATTGATGAGGCCGCCGAGCAGGCCGCCGCCGCCCATCGCCTGCTTGATCTGTAGCCGGATCACGTCGGCGATGAGCTGGTTGAAGAATTCGCCGGCGACGCCTTTCAGCTTAAGGAAACGGGTCGCGCTCTCCGCCAGCTCGTCGTTTAGATTGTCGAAGAACCGCACCTCGGCGCTCTGCAGCTCGTCATCGATGTCGAAGTCCGCCAGCTCCTGCCGGTATCGATCCACCGGGCTGGCATTCTGACGCTCGACCAGTTGCCGTCTGACAGCCGCATCACGTTGCTGGTTGCCCAGCTCGTCGGCGAGCATGGCCCGGCGCGCCGGATCCTTTTCACCGGCAAGCTGGCGCTCGATCGCCAGGCGCGCCTGCCTGCTCTCGATCTCCAGCAGCTCGAGCGCAATGCGCCGACGTTCCTTCGTGGTGCCGGCAAGTTGGCCCTGCAGCTGCAGCAGCTCGGCCTGGCCGTCCAGCTGCGCGAGCTCAGCATCCATCGCCTGCTGCCGGAGCGCGATCTGCTCCTTTTCCGTGATCGCGGCCTTCTCGGTGTCGGCGTTCTGCTGCGCCTGCAGCTTGACCGCGTCCGCCAGCTCCTGGGACCATTTGCCGAGCGCGACGCCCTTGTCGGCCGCGCGCACGATGTCGGCCTGCGCCCGGTCAACCTGTTGCCGCTCGTTGGCGGCAATGTTGCTGATCGTGACCAGGCGGCGCTGTTCGATGTTGAGCCGGTCATTCTGCACGCGGCTCAGCAGCGACGCATATTCGTCCTGATTCCGGGTGTCGGCATCTTCAGCGCGCTGCCCCGATCGGGCGATCTGCTCCGAGCTGCGGCGGGTCTTGCTGAATGCGACATGGAAATGATCATCATGATCCTTGTCGCCCGGGCCGAGCAGCTCCTGGATGTTGACGCCCTGACTCTCGAGATAGGCGCGGATCTGTGCCTTCGAAACCGAGCCCATGCCCCCGCGAGGGACGAAATCAACGGCCTGGCCGCGATAATGATAGGAGCCGGCCACATGCTTGCCGCCGGTGGTGGACGTGATCGTCCCGCCGAACTGGCCGGTCAGCATGCCGCTGATGTCATTCGGCGTTAGACGACCGTTCCGAACATCGCTCTCGCTGCGGCGTTGACTGGCCTGCCGATCTTGCTCGGCCTTCAGCGCACCTGTGCGCTGGCGCTCGATGCTCGCAAGCGTCTTGCCGATGCTGGCAGTTAGCTCGTCATTGCCGCGCGCCGCGTTCCTCGCAGCATCCGCCATGTCGTCATAGCGTTTGTTGATCGCGGCGATCGGATCGACTGCGGCCTTCGCTTCATCGACAGCGATGGTGATGCGGGCATCGCGAACCCCTTGGTTCGCCCGAGCCACCGCCGCTTTCAGATTGTCTACTGCCGCCTCGGCCTTGCGAAGCTGCTCTTCCGCCACGCGTAAGGCATCGCGATCGGTCTGGTTGCCGCGCGGGCCGTCCAGGTTGTTGGGATTCAGAACCCGGCCACGCGCCTTCTCGGCAGCAGCGCGCGCGGTCGCAAGATCCCGCTCCGCTGTCGCCAACGCCTCAGTCTGGTCGCGCTGGCTCTTTAATGACGTTTGAAGATTCTGCTGGTTGATCTGCCGCTGGCTAAGGAGCCCCCGCTCCATCTCCTCGTTCAGCTTGCGCTGGGCTTCGATCTGGCCTTCCAGCGTTCTGGTGAAAGCGGCATGCGCCTGCCGAGAGGTCTCCGCCTCGGACGCATCCTTTTTCAGTTTGTCGATTGCATCGCCCAGCGCATCATTGCCCTCGAGCAATTTGCCGACCCATGGAGTGAGCGCGACCAAGCCGGCACTGAAGGCGATGCCCCAGGGACCGCCGAGCAAACCGATCAGCCCCTTCGATTCCCCGCTGATCAGGCTGATGGCCTGGATCACCTGGCCGGACTGCTGCGCAAAGATGATGGAGGCGGAGGTGCCGGCGGCATATTGGGTGGCCACGTCGCCGAGCTGGAAGGACAGCTGCTGGTACCCAGCCCTCGCCTCGCCGCTCACGGCGACGGTCCGGCGCTGGGCAGCGCCTGCAGTGCCGAGCTGGCGTTCGACCAGGCCGAGAACCTGCGCCTGCTCGCGCAGCGCCGAAGCCTCCTTTTCGGCATTTACGGCGGCGGTGGCAGCTGCAACGGCGTAGGCGCGCGTCGCGGCGGTGCCGCCCTCGGTTGATGCGTCCGCGCGCTGGGCAGCCTCGGCGAGCAAGCGCAGCGACGTCGCCTTCGCGGTCGCTGCAGCAGCTGCGTCGCGCGTCGCGTTCGCATCGAGGATTTGTGCGGCCGCCGCGCCGGTCGGCGCGTTGGCCACTTCCCGGGCAGAATCGGCGATGCGGCGGAACGTGTCCTGATAGGCACGCTCCGCCTGCTTCAGCGCCGGCAGGCCGGAACTGCCGAGCTTGGCCATCTCCTTCTCGACTTCCTCGATCACGTTGATCGCGGCGCCGCTGAAGTCGTTGATGATGGTCTTGCCAGCGGTCATCGCAGTGCGCAGGCCACCAACGTCGCCCGACACCTGGAGATAGAGGTCGCGGCGGTTACCCCTTGCCATCCGCTATCTCCTTACCGTTGCTTGTTGGCCGCAATGCGCGCGTCCACCATCGACCAGAATTCATGGGGTGTGGCCGACCAGAACTGATCGGCGCTCCACCCGAAGCTATCGAGCGCCAGGCCCATCAGGCGGCGCCAGCGGTCCTTTTCGTCTCCGCTGGAGCCGCCTTCGCTTCCCCCGACGCCTTGCGCCCACCCGACGCCGCGTCGATGAGGCAGAGCGTCAACCGCGCCATCGCGCGATGGACGCCCTCCTCGAAGATCAGTTCGCCGATGCGATCGTCATCGACCTGGGCGGTGAGCTCATCGCCCTCCGCCGCGCCGGCGCGGATCAACTCCGCGGCGATCATGCCCATCTGCTGAAGGGACAGGCTGCCGGTGTTGCCGGCACGAAACAGGTCCATGATGCTAAGACCGGTCACCCGCTCGATCGCGACGATCGCGCCGTGCGATGGGCGCATGCGATAGGCAACGCCGGCGAGCACAAGCTCATGCTCGCCGCGCTCCGGATTGGCGGGCGACCGGGTCGCCGCGCCTTTCTTCGGTGCCGCCATTAGACGGTGGCCGTCAGATCATCGACGATCGGCGCGCCGATGTTGGCCATATCGCAGCTGAAGGTGACGGCGCCGGTCTGCGGATGCTCGGACGAGAAGTTGCCGACGCCCACGAGGCCGTGGAACTTGACCACGCTGCCCTTCTTGATCTGGACGTTGATCTCCGGCGGCGAAGCCTTCGAGGCAGCGAACAGCGCGCTGAATGCAGCATCCGGCAACTTCAGATTGCCCGACACGCTGATCGTCAGCTTCTGCTGGCCGTAGCCGGTGCTGCCATAAGAGCCGGAGCTCTTGTCGGACAGGTCGATTTCCGCCGATGCGCGGCGGAAGCTGAAGCCGGTTTCGCCGCCCAGCGCCGTGAAAACTTCCGGATCCTCGCCGTCGCCGATGCAGACGCGCCAGTCCTTGCCATATTCGTTCATAAGGTCTCCTTCCGGCGTCAGGCCGGCTCTGCGTAAAATTCAAAGGTGCTGATGCCCGCGTAAGTGACGCCGTCGGGCCCGGCGTTGCTGACGGTCGAACCCATGAAGTTGGGCGTCTCGAACTGGACTCCGTCTGCTTCCAGTTCGCGTCCTTCCAGGGCGGCGCGAGCGGCATGCATCAGCGCCAGCAGCGGCGCGCGGCTCGACCCGCGGGTCACGAAGTGCAGTTCGACGCTGACCAGCTCGGTCTGGCTACCCTTGCTGCCCTCGTTGGAGATGTCGATCGAGCCGACCATCACGAACGGTGGCGGCGTGTCCTGCTTCACATGCTGGTGCACGCTGCCCAGATCGGGCGGCACGTCCGCCTTCAGCCGTGCGATCACCGCGTCCTGCGACGGGGTGACCAGGTCGATGATGTCCATGACTATGCTCCGGCCCGGGCCAGTGTATCGCTCCAGAAATTCGCCAGCCTTTGGGTGGCGATCTCCTGGGCGTTGGGAATGAAAATGAAGGGATGCGCCGGTCGCGCTTTCACCTTCATCGAATAGGTGCTCGCTATGTCGGCCGCGAGCTTCCGCCCGCGCGACGTGCGCAGGATCCTTTTCTTGTTGCCGTCGCCGATGTCGGCAAGGACGCGCCGGCGCCGCTGGACGATGACCATCTGCGCCTTGCGGCCGAATTCAATAATGCGCCCGTAGAACAGGTCGCCATAGTTCCGCCCGTTCACCTTCTTGCGCCGGCGCTTGGATTGCCCGCTTCGCTGCCCCATCAGGCCGACACGCACGCGCAGCTGCTCGAGCATCAGCCACACGGACAAGCCGGCGCGCAGCGCGCCAGTGTCTTCCGGCGCGGCCGCACGCTGCTGGTCACGATATTCCCGGCCGATGATCGCCAGCTCGACGCCCAGCTGTTCGCGCGCAGCTTCCGTGAGCGTGTCGAAGCGGCGAAGGATGACCTCGGTCCCCTCGAGCCGGGAATATTGCATCATGCGACGTCGCTCCGCGCTCCAGCGCTATCGGCAATGATGACCAGGTCACGGCGAAGGCCATCTGGATCCTGGGCGGAAGTGATGTTGAGATTGATTGAGCCGAACTTGACCTGGTCGGCCGTCAGGATGTCGCCCCGCCAGCGGATCCGAAACCGATAGACTGCGATTCCCTGATGAACCTGGTCGAGCGTCGCTTCGCGGCCAGAAAGCCCCTCCGCCTCCGCCCAGGGAGCGGCGATCGTCACCCACTCGCTGGTGTATGCGCCCTTGCCGTCGTCGACCTCGACCAGGCGCCGGATCGTGATCTTGTGCCGCCGGCGCGGATAGTTGACGTAGCTGCGCCTGGTCACAGCCAGATCCGGTCGTTGGTCGTCGCTGCGAACAGATCGAACGGCACCCCATCGAAGCGGCCGCGCACATCCATTTTCAGCGCCAGAGAGATGGACGGAGGAATGGCATCGCCATATCCGACATTGAGGCGGACGCCGATCGCGCCGGAAGCTTGGCTCGCGGCACCGCGCGGCCAGCTGCGACCCGGCTTCGGACGGATTCCCTTCTCAAGCCCGGCGCCGAACAACTCATAGTCGGCCTGGTCGATCGTTACATCGCTGCCGGAAGCGTCACGATAGGTGATTTCCGCCACGGCGTTGACCGGGCCGATCGTAAGATGCTCGAGATCGTCGAAATGGTCGGCGCGGAGCTCGACCTGCTGCGCGCCGATCCGGGTGGACGTAAGGCGCTCAATCTCACCGATCGACGCATCGATGTAGGCGCGGATCTCTTCGTCCAGCTCGTCGCCATCGATGCGAAGAAAGGTTTTTACCGGCGCGAGCTCGACGACGTCGCCCTCCGGTCCGGTGATGACGATCGGCGCGCTCAGCATCGGTCAGCCTTCAGCCGGCGGATCGCAATCCACCGCAAAGCCAGCATTGACCAAGCGCTGCGCTTCCGATGGAGCGTCGCCCTCACCGGGAACGTCGCAGAACGGGTGCTTGTCACCCCGCGCCAGGCTAAGTTCAGGACCGGACAGCCCGGTTTCCATGCGCAGCCACCGCACCTTGCCTGACTTCGCGGGGGCCTCAACGGGCGCCTTTGCCTCGGCAAGTTCGGGAGCCGGCGCGGGCGGCGATTCGACGGGCGCAGCAGGCGCGCTGGCGGGCGGTGTGGATGCTGCCTTGATGGGAGCCGCCTGGGCGGGTGCTGCGGCAGCAGCGGGCGCGGCGGCTGAAGCCGGCGCAGCGGCAGTGCGGCGCGACGCGCCTCGGGGGGCTTTCGCCATCATGTTGTCTCCCGATGGAGTGAGGAAAGCGGGGCGGCCATGGGCCACCCCGCCAGCTCATGCTCTGCCTGGATCAGGCGAGCTTCAGGTGCTTGACCGCGTTCGAGTCCAGCAGGTCGCCGTCGTATCGGATGAGGCCCGCCATCCCGACCTTCGGCCAGAAGCGCTCGCGGACCGTTCCGATCAGCGGCGAGCCGACCTTGCGGACGGTGTAGCGGCTGAAGTCGCCGAAGATGATGGCGCGGTTGCCGGTGGCAATCGCGGGCACATCGTCGTTGACCGAGTAGGGCTTGCCCAGGATCAGGTCGGGCGCGCCGACGCGCACGTCGCCCATTTGCCAGAGGAAGTTGCCCTGGCCGTCCTTCAGCTTGCGGATCGACCCCAGCGTGGTGTCTGCGAACATCCAGCGGCAGAAGGGGCTGCGACGATAGGCAGCGTTCACCGAATGCTGCAGATCGATCAGTTCGTCGGCCGCGATCGCGGTGGCCGAGACCGCGGTCTTGCCCAGCGCCGAGGCAACGACGACGCCGCGAGCCTCATCGACACCGGTGCCGACCGTCAGCTTGGCGTTCGCGCCACGGCCGAGGCGTTCACCGAGCTTGCGCGCTACGAACTGCTCGATGTTGAACGCGGAGTCCTGGAGCAGCTCGAAGCTGATCTTCAGCCAAGGGGTGGCATAGACGAAGGCAGCCAACGACGCCTGGCCGAACACCAGATCTCCGCTGTTGTCATCCGTCAGATCGTCGCCCTCTTCGAGCAGCGCCGACGACTTGCCCGTGTCATCGTTGGTGGGAATGTCGAACGGATTGCCCGAACTGGTGATCATCTCATCGGTGATGGTGCCGTCATACATCGGACCCCAGTCCTTCATGACTTCCACGATGCGGTTCGCCAGCGTGGTCGGGACGGTATAGCCCCCGCCCGCGGCAGTGCCCGCGGTCTGCGTCCGATTTTCCACATAGCCCCGGCGCAGCAGCGATCGCTGCTCCGTATCCAAGGCGCTGATGTCGCCGCCTTCGCTCAGCATGGCATAGAAGGCGTCCCGATATTCAGCCTGCAGCTGCTCGGCGTCCTTCTCTTCATCGCCGCCTTCCTGGCCGCGATGCTCGACGTCACGGCCGCGCGGGCGATTGCGCGAGCGGCGCTCTTCCTCCGCGCGCTCGGCGGCGGCGGTGCGCTCTTCGCGGGCGATCTTCTGATCGAGGGCGTCCACCTTCGACATGACCTGGTCGTGGCGCTGTTCGAGCTCCGCAGCCTTCGTGGTGTCGGTTTCCTTCTCGGCCTGCGTCAGCAGGTCGCGGGCCTCGGTGACGAGCTGGCCCCGCTCCTCATAATACTGGGTGAGAATCATCTCATGCTCCTGGTAAAGAAAAACCCCGCACGGGCGGGGCGATCAGGGCGAGAAGCGGGCTGCTTTCGCCACCTCCGGCTTTCGCCGGGAACTCAGATTTTCCGCTCTGACTGAGCGAGCCGCATGCGCTTGGCGGCAATGCGGCCGAGTGCACCGGTTTTGTTGTGGCTGCGCCGCTCCTGGCGAGCACCTTCCAGCGATCGAAGCCCTACCTCCGTCTGATGCCACACCGGCATGGGCGTGTAGGTGATTTCATAGAGCTCGCCCTCCAGGATGGTTCGCCGGGGCGGCTCCGTGGTGTCGTCCCATTCCTGCTTCGTCGCTCGAAACCCGAAAGACATACCAGCAATGTCGCCGCGCTCGATCTGCACAGCAAGATCGCGGCCGTCAGACGTGTCGGGCAGCGGGTTTTCAAACGACAGGCCCTTGGCATCGGACCGGAGTGTCAGCGTGCCAGCATTCTTCCGGCCGACCACACGCCCGGTGTCGTGGCTGTGAACTGCGAGGACGTCCCGCTCCTGGAGCGACTTGTCAAACGCACCAGGTGCAATCGTCTCGATCCAAAGATCGTGGACGTTGGCCTCCTGGTTATAGAGCACGGCATAGCCGCTGGCTGTCCGGGCATCTGTGGCGCCATCAGCCGCGCGGATTTCTAGGCCCTCGGTGAGCGCGCGAAACTCACGCTGATCAGTCGTCGGTTTGGGTGCCGGCATAGTCGCCGTCCTCCTTGTTGTCGTTGATGGGCGGCTTGCCGCTGTTACCGACCGGCGGTGTCGTCCCGAGCGGCACCGTCGCGCCCTGGATGTAGAGCTTGGCTCCGGCACCGCTGGGATCGGCCGGTCGATCCTCGAGCGCCCTGCCCTCGTCCGGCGTCATCTGGCCCGTCATGATGGCGCGCGCGATGCCCTCGATCCGATCCTTGAACGCGCCGCGCTGCATGCCGTCCAGATTGTGCTTCACCTTGCGGCTGCGCCGGCGCTGGCCGAACAGCTTAAGATTGAGCTCGTCCTCGAACGCCTTGGCCCATTGGCCGAGCGTGTGCTTCACCAGCTGCAAATCCTGCTGCTCGGTGTTGGAGAAGGTGCCCTTGGACAGATCCTGCACAAAGACCGGAGGCAAGCCCCAGATCCGGGCGACTTCCTGGATCTGGAAGAGCCGCGCTTCCGTCATCTGACCTTTGGCCGGCTCGATACCAATCGGATTCAACTTATGGCCCGGGGGCATGCCGAAAAATGGCGCTCCCGCCCTTTTTGCCAGATCGATCGCGCGATTGATGTCCGCCTGCGCGCGCTTGAACGCCTCCGCGCCCTGGGGAAGTGGACCCTCCAGCGCGAGCGGCGGAACGCCGCCACTGGCGAAGAAGCTGCCGGCGAAGTCGTTCATGGCCAGCGCAAGCGCGATCGCCTTTCGGCCGAGGAAAATCGGGCTGTAATGGCCGACCAGATCCGACTTCGGCATGAACGTGACGTCGATCACGTCCCGCGCCGGATATTCACGCCCGCCGTTACGGTAATATTTCCGGCCATCACGGCGGATGATCGTCGTTTCGCGCGGATCGAGCGGCCAGAGCGCGACCGGCTTCACGCCCGCGCGTTCAATCCAACTCATGCCGCGGCCGCCGGTGAACACCTGCTGCCATTTGTGCCGCCGCCATTCGAAGCTGGAAACCTCCTCGTTCGGTGCTTCATTCAGCAGCATGGCCAGATTGCCGTCGATCTTCTCCCCGCCCTCTCCGCCGCGGAATGCCTGTAGGGGCAAGCTGGCAAGCGCGCGGGACAGGAAGCCGACCGCGCACATGACGGCGGGAACGCCCAGCGCCGCGTCGATCGACACCGGCGGCAGGGCACCGCGGCTGTCGAGCACGCCGAGCATGGACAGCAGGGCCTCGGGATTCTCGCTCAGGCGAGAGGTCGGATCTTCGATCGACCGCGTCTCTGTGCGAGCGCGGGACTGGCGGACATAATCATCGGGGGACATCAGGCTTCGTCCGCTCCGCTCATGCTGAATTCTGGGTCATCCCAGGGCGATGCAGGCATTTCTTCCTTCTCCTCGCCCATGTGGACGCCGAGGGCGCTCATCAGCGCGACCGGGTTGTCGATCTTGAGATGCGCCTGTCCCTCCGGCTTGTTGGGATAGACGTTGTCCTTTTTGTCGGGCGCGCCGACGACGTTGGAGATCTCCCACTCCATGACTGGGTCGCCGCCGTGGATGATCCGGCGGGACCGCATGAGAGCGTCCAGCTCTTTCATCGGCTCGCTGAAGTTCAGCACCGTTGGGCGATATTCGATCACCGGCACGCCGGTCTTGGCGAGCCGCGTCGACAACTGCGTGGCCTGGAACGGGTCGTAGGGGACACGCTCGACCTGGAACCGCTCCACCGCCTCGTTGATCGCCGCCTCGATCTCGTCATAATCGACGATGTTGCCGCTCGTGACATCCAGCAAGCCGAGCGCGTCCCATCCTAGATAGGCCGGAACGTCCGCCACGGTGTCTGCCGGAAGGAAGTATCGGCCAATGCGGATAAACGGATCCTCCGACGTCGCCTTCTCACCGATCGGCAAGAACAGATATTCCAATGCCGCGATGTCGATCTTCGACGCGAGGTCCAGTCCCAATATTACCCGTCGGCCGCGCAGCCATTCAAGCGCGAGAGCGTCCTGCGGGTTTGCCGGGATCTCCGGATCCTTGCATTTGCGCCAGGCTTCGACGTCGTAGTAGGCCGCCTTCGCCGAAACCCAGAGGTTCAGGTGTTTCGTCTTGGTGACGCCGGCCTTGCGAGGCGTCGCCACCGCATCGCGGATGCGCGCCCGAAGAAAGTCACCCGACACGGAAATGTCGATATTCGGGTTCGCCTTCCGAACCGCGAGTTCCGACTTCCAATCGTCGCCGTCGTCGATGGTATATTCGACGAACAGCGTCTCATGATCCAGCGGCGGTCCACCATCCCGGCCCACGCCGGCGAGGATCTTCCGCTCTTCCTGGATCAGCGCATAACACGGGCCTGCCAGGTTATCGCCTGCAGTGGTGATCAGCAGCTGCAGAGGCTGGTCGCGCGCGCCCATGCCGGTGATCATGGTGTCGACCTGGCCGTCGTCGGCATGCTCATGGTATTCGTCATGAATGGAGCAGCTCGGGCTCTGGCCGTCGCCGGGATCACCGACGATGGTTTCGAACTTCGATCCATCAGCAATCCTGACGATTGACTTTGCCGGCACCTCCAGGCCGAAATGCTTCTTGAGCGCGGGCGTGCGCTCCACCATCAGGCGCGCAGGCTTAAAAACCTCCCACGCCTGCTTTTCATTCGTCGCCCCAGAATAGACCTCCGCGCCAAACTCGCCGTCGGCGCAGAGCATGAAAAGCCCGATGCCAGCCGCGATCGCGGACTTCCCGTTCTTGCGCGGCACGACCAGGAACAGGCGGCGGAACCGGCGAAGCCCCTTCCGCTCCCCGTTCCGGTAAACCCATCCAAAGGTGACGCAGATGATCCAAACCTGCCACGGCTGCAGGACCAGGCGCTCCTTTGACCGCGCCCATTTCCCTTTGCTGTGCGGCAGCTTTTCGATGAAGCGACACGGCCGCGCTGCCTTCTCCTCGTCGAAAACGAACGGGAATTTACTGGCCCGGACCTTGCTGAGCTTTACCTCGTCCAGGAAGCGGCGGCACTGCAGGCGGATCTGCAGCCCTGCCGGGATCTTACCCGAACAGACGTCAGCGGCGTATTTGCGGGCAATCGCCGGATGTTCACGCTGCTCCCCCACATCAGAAGTCGGCGAAGTCGTTGTCCTGCTGCTGCTTATGGCCGGTGGCCAGCTTCAGCGCTGCGGACGGATTGAGCATTAGTTCGCCCAGCAGCGACTGGGCATGGCGGAGCGCCTCTGACAGCATGGCGACCTCGGGACGGGCTCGGATCATCTCGAAGACAACCTCCTTACCCTCGATCTTCTTACTGGTCTGGCTCTTGAAAGTGTCGCCTTCGACCTCGAGCACAGCCTGGTAGCGGGCAATCTGCGAGAGCCGCAGAGCAAGCAGCCCGACATGATCGGCGTAGTGTGGGCTCGCGCGCTTCTGATCTTCCAGAATTTGCGCGATCGCGGCGAAATGCTGGCGCTCGATTTCGGATAGGTGCAGCGGCGCGATCATCGGGCCGAGCGGCACGTCCTCATTGACTTTCGCGTCGCGATCGGCGCGATATGTGCCCTGCACTTCCTTCAATGTAGGGTCTTTACGCTTGCGACCGGCACCGGACCGGGATCCACCTCTCGCCATCCCAGGCCCTCACTTTTTACCCTTTGATTTTGACTGCGTAAGAAAATGCCTGACGTGCGGTCCTGGCAGGGGGTTTGCCCCCAAAACCACCCCTCCCCCTCCCCGGCCGGGCCTCGCCGGCCTCGCCGGGCGACCCGCAGGCATCGGCCCAGGCGGGCGGGATCAGACGCCGCGCCGCCTGCCTCGCGCCGATTCGCGCGCCGTCTTGGCCTTGCTGTGCGGCCAGCAGAGGCCCTGATAGTTCGACCGCACCGTCTTGCCGCCTTCCGCCTGGTTGGCGATGTGGTCGGCAACGGCAGTCGGCCGAGGTGGCACCACGCCGTCAGCGACGCACTGCCTGCAGTAAGGCTCCTCGATCAGCACCTGCTTGCGGATGGCATCGTGCTCGGCGCCATAGCCGCGCTGCTGCCGCGTCCTGTCCTTCGAGGTGGCCCACGGCTCGGGCGGGCGCCAACCGGGCGGGCGGAAGCGCGGCGCTTGGCTTGGCACTAAGCTTCCTTGACGGTGAGGGCGGAGATCTCGGCGATCAGCTGCTCGCCCTTCTCCTCGACGCCGAACACGTCCAGCTCGGCGAGGACAAAGCCCGGCAGGTAAACCGAGTTTTCGTCCAGCGTGTCCAGCCAGGCGCTGTTCGACACTCCCTCGACCAGCAGCGTGAGCCTATGTCGCCCGCCGATATAGGTGGGTCCGTCCCACGGCCTGGAGCGCTCGACCATGCAGTCGACGGTGCAGCCTGCCATCTCGGCCGACCGCTCCAGTTCGCGCTTCAGCCGATCCCCGGCGACGACATGGGCGCTCATGCCGCCGACACGTCGATGGTGATGGGTTGCCATGCAGCCTGAGCATTCGGCCGCTGGTACATGCGGATGTACCGCTTCGATCCGACGATCCTGATGCTGTCGCGGATGGCGGTCATCGCCTTCTGCCAGCGCGGATCGGAGATCTCCAGGCGCAGCAGCGAGAACAGCCCGGAGCGATTGATGCGCCCTTGGCTGTCGACGTCGAAAGCGCGGGTGATGAGCGTGCGGATCTCCGCGCGGCTTTCGGCCGACCATTCGCGCAGGCATTCGTCCACGATGCCCTTGGCGACCTGGAGCTCGGGCCCGAACAGGATCGCGTCGGCCACGGCGACCTTGATCATCATCAGGCCGTCATAGGAAGTGAAGGTGAGATTGCCCTTCGATCCGCCGCGCTTCGCCTGATATTCCTGCTCCAGCAGCGCGACGAAATCATCGACATCGTCGAAGCTGTGCTGGCGGAAGCGCGCGACCTGCGCCGAAAGCGGAAGTGCGAAGCCGACGATCTTGCGCACCAGCTCATCCTGGAGCTTGTCGATCGGCTTCACGGCGACGTCGGGGATCAGCCCGCCATCGGCGTTGGTCCAGTAAGTCGCGCCGTCGATCTCGCGGCGGCCGGCGGGCGGCCCAGCGCCGTCGCCATCGCCGGGCGCTCGCTGTGCCGGGGTATCAACCGCTTCGGTCATGGAATGGCCCGCCACCGCGCCGAAGTTTCGACGTCCAGAAGCGGTTTTGCGCTGGGCCGATCGACCAGGTCGAGAAGCGCGGCCAGATAGCGGCGCGTGACCAGCACCGGTTCCTCGCCGGAGCCTTCCCGCGCGATGGAGCGGAGCCGGGACATATCGATCATAACGGAACTCCGTTCAGAACCAGGCACTGGACTTTGCGCCCTGCGTCTCGATCGCGAGCGGCGGTGCCGACGGCGGCCGCTCTCCGCGATAGGGCGCGACGATGGAGGCGGCGATGGCCTGGGCCCGCTCTTCCAGCGCGTCATAGTCGCGCGTGTGCCGGATGTTGCGGGCGTCGCGGATCAGAAGGTCCAGCTCATGGCTGGCGCGCTCGAGCTGATCGGCGATCGAAGGCCGGGTTGGCTTGGCCATGGCAGCGCCTCCATCGACGCGAAAAAGCCCACCGACGGGAGGTCGATGGGCTCAGGACGCAGTTCATGCGGGGTCGGATTTGCCGCTTTCATGACCGTTTGGGGAGGCTCGTTTTTGTAACGCCCAGCCTTTCTTCCACCGTCGGCCAGGTCGGAACGCCTCGCGCACGCTTGATAAGGTCCTCGAAATCGACGGTCGCCTCGAACCCTACGGCGCGGGAAATCGCGCAGAAACAGGTGTGCAGGCTGTTCTGCCGCTGGACATCGGTGCTGTGCTGCGTCCGGCCCGGCCGCAGCTTCCCGACGGTGGCCTGCCAGAATTCGTCATAATACCACCGTTCCGCCGTGCGGCTCACGCTCCACAGATATGCAAGGGCGAAGCGCAATCCCGCCGATGGCGCGATCGGCGCGAGATGCGCTGCATCCCTGGCCTCATGCACCACGCACAATGCCTTGAAGACGAGATGGCCGGGTTCGAGTCGCATTCAAAGAACATAAAGGGAACATAGGGCCGAATGGCAAGGCTTCAGGCGATGCCCGCCTGTGCCGCCGCCAGATCGGCCGCGCTGATCTCCCGGCAGGCCTCGCCGATCATCCTTCCCCATAGCTGGAGCGACTGTTCCAATATCGCCGCCGCTTTCCGCGCCGATGTGCGGTACAGCCGCGCGGCCTCGGTAACGGCCATGTCGCTCACGATGATGTCGAGCGGCAGCGCGGCGCGGCCGCCCAGCTGCGCGCGCCAGCGCGAATAGGCGACCTCCGCACGCACCGCCCCCAGCGCCTCCCAGAAGACGTCGCCATGGCGGCTGGTGTCGACGCGTGTCTCCAGGCTGGCGGTGCTGACAGCGACGTCGGCGCCGATGCGTTCGGCCACGGTGCGGATCTGCTGCGCCCAGGCGACCTCCTCGATCACCAGCCGCCCGCTGCTGTAGAGCCGCGCGATCGCGCCCTGGCGGACCTTGCTGGCATGATGGTGGGTTTCCGGCGTGCCGTTGCGCTTATGGGAAAATTTGCGCAGCTGCTCGTCCCGTTCCTTGCGGAGGGCGCGCTCTTCCCGCGCAAGCCGGGGATGGCGGTGGGCCCATGCGGTATGGGCATGGGCCTGCGTCCTTGCACGTTCCGCTTCGATGCTATTGGGCTTTGCGCCCTTGGCCCTCGCCATTCCCGCTGTCTCCCTGCTCGCGCGCATCATGCGCGGCGGCGGGGTTCGGCGGCAGGCTCGCATTTGTAACGGCCTCCTCGATGTCCAGCAGGGGCAGCGCCTCGGGATGGACGATCTCCATCCGGCCGGGATTGACGATATAGCCCAGCGCCTGCAGCTGGCGCAGCGCTTCCTCATGGCTGCCGATCGGCGTCACGCCGCGCGTCTTCCCCGGCACGCGATGGATCCGCTGTTCCCGCTCCAGCTTGCGGATCGCGTCCTGCACGCGCGACCTGTTCGTGCCGACGGCCGCGGCCATCTCGCTCAGCGAGGGGCCGACGCCATGCCTGTCATGATACACCCGGATGAACGCCAGCACCTGCAGCTTCCTGCTCGCCATCTCCGGCGACAGGCGAGGTACGTCTTCCATGATCCCCATAGGGGCTGCCTCCCTGCGAAGGGAGAACATAAGGGGAAAGGCCTTGAAAATCCACCAGTACTCTAGTTGGCGTCGTTCCCGAACGGTGCCAGCTGCCATGCCATGGGCTGCGGCTCGCCCATCGCTTTGCTTGCCAAGGCTTCGCCGCGCTTGAACTCATCGGCATCAAGCACATAGCAGAATTTCGTCCAGCGCTTCTCCCGAAACGTGTCGCGATACACGATAAGGCCGAACACATAAAACTCTGCCTCTCCTTTGCGCACAGCTTCCAATTGTGCAGCGGTCACGGGCTCGGGGGGCACAATTTCGCCTTCGGCCTCCTCCCCGCCATGCACCACCATCGCCTTGGGACGGCCGATCTTGGGTATGGCATTCCAGGATCGAGTGGCATGCTGTTCCGCTTGCTGCTCAGTCAGGATGGCGGCTGAACCCATGTGCATAAGCTGATACGCTGGTGTTGTGCCGCCGTTACGAAGAGTGAATCTGAAGCAGATCGCCTGACTGCCATCCGAATGCCGGAAATGAACCAGTGTTCCAGGCCTCGCCGAAACATAGGCGCGCAGTTCCCGCCGGGTAGTTGAGCGTGTCTCGGCGAATGTCCATACCAGCAGCACCGTGCTAAATAAGCCCAGAGCGGACGATATGATCAGGGAAAGGACGGAATATTGGACGCCCTCGCGCGCGGCATCGACAGCCTTCCATTGAGCGCACAGCTCACTGCGGCGATCGTCGTTCTTCTCGTCGCAATTCACGTTCTGGGCAACGCCTACTATGCGATTGGCGACCGGGATGGTAGCCGCTGGCACACCGCCCGGCTCTGTGGCGCTGCTATCCTTCTGCTGTGGCTGGGCATCCATCTTCTGGTGACGGTGATCGCTTCCGCCCTTCCCGGCCGCTATTAGGCCGAGGCCAACAAGCGGCAGCACGAGCCAGATCGCTTTCCTCATTTCGGCCCGAAAACCTGTGTGATGAAGGGCGGGTTCACCATCAGCGGTTCCACCGCCCTTCCATCTCCAAGTTGAGACATCTTTGCTGCGCAATTTCAGCGTCGATTTCGGCGTTTGGGGCGCCTTCACGCAGCCGCTCCATTGCGACCTTACGTTCGGCGGCACATAATTCTCTTCCAGGTGCGCCCACCTTCCGCAACAGTTCCAATTCTTTCTCCGCCTTCACGCTCTCCTTTTCACCGCATGCCGCTACGCCAGCGGCAACCAAGACCGCTACCCAGATCGCGCGTCTCACGATTATTCCCCCCTGTATTCCATGCCCTGATCATGTAACGCAGCCCCCAGCGCCGGATTGTGCGTGTCACCCACTATGCGCCGGGCGAGCAGCAAGAATGCGTCTTGCGACTGAACATCCAAGCATTGGAACACGTCGAGCATGGCGGATTCGCGGACGCCTAACCGCGCACCGTCTCGTCGGCCGGTCAAAATGTACCCGACGTCCAACCCGTGCTCGGAAATCAGATCCAGATATTCGGCCCGAAGTTCCCGTTCACCGTTTTCCAAAAAGCTTTGGCGGTTGCGCGAAACGCCTATTTTTTCGCAGAATTTCCCCTGATGAGGTTCTACGCGCATGCGCTCTTCACGCAGCCGTGATGCATACGGCTGCGTTTTTGAAGAATCACCTTGACGTTTCTCCGTTTTCAAAGAATATTGCACCATAGTTCCACAATTCAGGTGCATCGCACATCATGGCCGAGTCTCCAACTGCCTCCGGCGGCGCAGGCGCTCGCGGCTTTTCGCCGCAGGCCTTTGCGCAGGCGAAAGCACGCCTGACAGCGCAGGGAGTCACCTATGGGCAGTGGGCGGACGAACATGGCTTCAGCCGCCGCCTTGTCTATGAAGTGCTCGCGGGCCGCCGTGCCTGCCGCCGCGGCGTATCGCATGCTGTCGCCGTCGCCCTTGGTCTCAAGGATGCGACCGCCGGCGACCAGTTGGAAGGCGTGCGCGGATGATCGGGTCACTCTTTGCCGCTATCGGACCTGCATGCTTGGGTCGCGCCCAATTCGCCGCCCATTTTGAGACCATCGAGACCCTGACCCCCGGCTCCCGTAACCGACTGCACGCCGGGGTCACACCTGCCGCCGCCGTTTCACATTCCCCCGAGCCGGCGGCGGCTTTTATTTTCGGGCGCTCCGGCCGTCCGGGATCTGCCGCAGCCTGGCCGGGCGCGAGGTCCAACCCATCCCTTCGGGTCGCACCAGGGAAGGGAGCCGGAGCATGACGAAGCGCCGCGCCCCGCTCTCGATCGACACCGCCCTCGCGCGCATCGCCGGCCAGCTGAACGGCGGCTGGGCGGATATGGCGGCTGTGACCGGCTATGCCGAACGCACCGTCCGTGCCTGGGGCGATGTCGATCGGGAGGAACAGATCAACCTCCCCGCCGCGATCAAGCTGGACATCGCGTTCCAGGCGGCTGGAGGTACGGGCGCGCCGATCTACGAAGCCTATGGCGATCTCGTCCAGGTCGCGGCGGCCGAAGCATTTGGCGACAAGCAGCAGCTGCTGCGCGCGACCATGGCCTTCATGCAGGAAAATGGCGAGGCGGAACTCGCCCTGCTCGAAGCGACCAAGCCCGACGCCGGGCCCGCCGAACTGGCGATCGCGCAGAAGCAGCTGCTCGATGTCCGCGAAGACGTCGACCAGATGCTCGCCGGCCTCTGCGGCCGCCAGCGCGAGCCTCCCTGATCCCGCAATTGGCCCCCCGGCCTGAATTCTTGATCCACTTTTGATCCACCGGCCGGCCCGTCGCGCATGATGCGCTTCCGGGAAGGCTTTTCTGCTGCCCGGAGAATGTCAGTGCTGAACAAAGCAAAATGGACGGACGCCATGCTTCGCGGGAGGCACAACGCACTGATGGCGCGCTATGCCATGCCCCGCGATCTGCGACCGACATTCGCCGCCTGCGCACGCAGCAGCTTTTTTCTGGCGCGCCACCATCGGACGGGTGGCCTGTGACCCCCGGCACATATCTCGCGAAGCGCCGCCACGCCGCCGGGCTGTCGATCGACGACGTTGCCGCGCTGGTCAGCACGTCGCCGCGTCTGGGCGAGATCGACCGCCGCGCCTGGATCGATCGTATCGAAAAGGACGTCGCCGCCATCAGCCCCGACGTGGCCGCTGCGCTGGCGGATGCCTTCCCCATTTCCCGCCGCGTGCTGCAGCAGCTGATCGACCTGCGCAGCTATGGCAGCGGCGCGGTCGAACTCCCGCGCATCTGCCTCGATTGCGGCTGCACTGAATTCGACGCCTGCCTCGATCCGCTCACCGGCACCGCCTGCGCCTGGGCGTCAGAGGATCTCTGCACCTCCTGCACAGGAAAGGACTTGCCCGATGCGGCATGAAGTCATCTCCACGAAACTGCATCCGCTTGACTGCCAGTGCGATCTCCACCGAGAGCCGCTGGTCCAGCGCTGGGCCCGCGCGGCCGATCCGGCCGACGAACTGGATGCTATCCGCAAAGGGCTGATTGCAGGCACCTGGGTGGCTGGGGTGCTGGCAGGCGCGAAATATGCGCCGACCGTCATCGACTGGCTTTGCTCATGACGGCCCTGCAACTGACCGAGCAGGACAAGGCGTCGATCGCCTATGTCTCTGATACGCTCGGCATGGCCTTCATCTCTGCTGGCAATGCTGCGCTGACGCCGATCTGCTCCAATCCGTCGGTCAGCCCGATCGCGTTGTTGCTCGGCCTCGTACAGGCGCACGTGAATGGCCTCGCATCAGCGCTCGGCCAACTCAACGAACCGACCCGCGACCGGCTGATCGCAGGCGTACCCGCGCAACTCGCCACGCTGATGCAGGGGGCTGCCAATGAACGCGGCTGATATCGGCTATCGCTTCCGCAACGGTGAGGTTGGCAATGTGGCCGATCATCCGACGGCGCCCTTCCCCGCTCCGATCCTCGTCAACGATCGCGGCGAAGGCTTCTTCCCCCATGCATTCTGCGCGGGCGAAGTGATGCTCATGCCAGTCTGCCGTGGCTTGGCGATGGGCTGGGCCGCGGCGCCGGAGGTCGGCGGCGCGCTGCTCTCGATCTTCGCGGGCAATCCCGACGCGCCCACCGATGAATCCGTTGCCACCCTCCTGTCGCGCGATGGCCTGCGGGCGCTGATCGCGGACCTCCAGTCCATCGACCGGCAGCTGGGGGAAGGCTGATGGGCGGGCGGCGCATCCTCTCCGACGAGCAGCTGGCCGAAATGGCCGAACTGCGCGAGCGCGGCTGGGGCCTGACCCGCATCGCCGAACATTTCACCGATGCGGGAACGCCGGTCAGCCGCTCGACCGTCAACTGGCAGTGCCTGCGCCTGGGGGCGGATGCCCCGCCTCGCCTGCGCGGCAGGCAGACTGCGCCCAGCGCGCCTTATTGGCGCGGCGGCAGGTCCTGCCGCCCCTGGACCGATGCGGAGGATCGCCAGTTGCTGCGGCTGGAAGCGAGTGGCGTGAGCGCGACGGACATGGCGCGCCGTCTCGGCCGCGCCAATAGCAGCGTTCGCGGCCGCCTCCTGACGCTCGCGCGCCGCGATGCGCGCCGCGAGGAGGCGCACGCCTGATGCGTGAACGCCGCACCCAACCCTACAGCGCGGAGGAACTGCGCGCGATGCGCCGCGACGGCGACAGCGTCGCGCAGATCCACGGCCGCGCATACCGCCTTGACCGCTCGATGACGAAGGACCGCCTCCGCGCGATCCTGTTCGAAGACGCCCCGGCGCGGCAGGAGGCACTGGCAAATGGCTGATGTCCGCGCATACCGGCCCGCCAACGGCACCGAGGGGGACTGGTTTCTCGGCCGCTGGTGCGATCGCTGCGCGCGCGGCGAGGGCGGCTGCGGCGCCTGCACCCTTTGCTGCACCGTGATGAAGGTCACGGCGCCTGCATTCGTGAAGCCCGCGCATGAGACCTGCGCCCATTGCACGTCCGGCGGCTGCGCGATCTATGCCGGCCGGCCGGAATCGTGCGCAACATTCCAGTGCTGGTGGTTGGGCAGCCAGCGCATGCCGGAATATTCCATGCCTTCGAACATGCGCCCCGATCGCACGGGCGTGGTTCTGGATCTGAATAGTGCCGGTTATGTCATAGCGCACTGCGCGCGGCCTGGAGCGTGGAAGCGCGCGCCCATGCGCGAGTGGCTGCTTGCAGCCGCGCGCACCACGCGGGTGCTGCTGGAGCTTGGCGCGACAACGCAGTTGCTGAACGCCGACGGCAGTGTCGAGCAGCTTGTCAGCGTCGGCGTCGATCCAAAGACGAACGAACGCCTTTACGTGCGCGAGACCGCCGCATGAAACCCAATCCCGGATATTGCCCGGCCGAGGCCGAAGGCAAGCGGGTCAGGGTCTGGCTCGCTCATGGCGGCGTTGGCGCCACCTATGACGATCCGATGGTCCCGCCCGGTTGGGCCGCTGACGGCCCGCGCGGCTGTTGCTGGGAAATCACCGGCCACCCCTTCGACATCGCTTTCTACGAGGTGCTCCATTGAGCCGCGTCGGCCGCGCCTTCCCGCTGATCGCCAGCCCGTGCAGCTGCGGCGAGTGCCAGCGGCTCGATCGAGATCATCCGAATGAGGGCCGTCAGCTTGCGCTGGTCGCCTCCACCCCATCCTTCGTTCTGCCGGAACACCTCCCGAATAACTGTGCCCGGCAGGCGAAGTCGAAGCGAGGCACGCGTCTCGCTTCGACCCCCCCCCGCGGGAGAAGCCCCATGTCTGTTACGACAATGACGATCGCCGATCTATGTGTATCGCCCTACAACTGCCGCATCAACGAACATGACGCCAACGCCGTGGTCGGCATGGCGGAATCGCTCCTGAAGCGGGGCCAGCTCTATCCCCTCGTCGTGCACCCGATGCCGTCGGGCAAAGGGAAGAAGCGCCGATATGGCGCGCTCGCTGGCGGCCGCCGCTTTCGCGCCTTCAGCCAGCTGGTCGCGGACGGCAAGTTGCCCGCCGATCACCCCATCGATGTGATCGTCCGTGACATCACGGATGAAGGCGAGTTGCGCGAGTTGAGCCTCGCGGAGAACCTGGTCCGCGTCGACCTGCGCCCGTACGAGGTTTATGCCGCTGTCGCGCGCGCGCATGCGAAGGGTCGCTCGCTCAGGGAAATCGCGGAGACCAACGGCCAAACCCTGGAGACGGTGAGCGGCTGGGCCCGGCTGGGCGCTCTGCATCCGAAGATCTTCGCCGCGCTGGAAGCCGGTCAGATCAGCCAGGAGCAGGCGCGGGCTTACGGCGCGACCGAGCACCAGCATCTCCAGCTCAACGTCTTCGAGCAGCTGTCGGTAATGTCGGCCACCACACCGGCGATGATCAGGAAGCTGCTCAAGGTGGGCGATAGCGAACTGACGAAGCTGCTCCGCTTCGTCGGCGAGAAAGCCTATGCCGATGCAGGCGGACGCTACGAACTGGATCTCTTCGCGGATCAGGCGGACGAGCGCGGCCGCGTCGAGGACGAAGCCCTGCTGATGCAGCTGGCGGAAGCGAAACTGGAAAAGACCAGGGAACTGCTGCGCGCGCAGGTTCAGAACCACACACCCGGCCGGGAACTGCGTTTCGAAGCAAAACCTCCCCGCGATGGAAACTATGGCGGCATAGCGCGCGATCTTGAAATAAGCGCGGATCCGGCCGATGTCGCACCGCAGGACGCGGACAGGGCCGCCTTCATCCAGAACGAGATGGCGGAACTGGAAAAGCGGGCCGAGCAGCTGCTCGCGGACCCGGCGCTTGACCAGGCCGCCCGCGATGCGGGCATCGCCGCGATCGATGCGGATTACGAACCGCTCGAGGCCGAGTTGACCGAAATCGACCAGCGGCGATCGCTTGCCCTGCCTTCCGGCGATATCTTCGCGACATTGGAGATCGAGCAGGACGGTTCGCTCGAACCGCGTTTCTGGTGGGCGAGCCGCAAGGCGAAGCGCGATGCTGCCAAACCCGCTGCCGTGGCGAAGCCGGTCTCCGCCGGTCCGATCCCCCGGCCCGAAGCAGATGCTGCTGCCCGCGCTCTGATGCCGAAGCCCGCGCCAGGCGGGACGGCGATCGACAACAGCTACGGCTATTCCGAGCGGCAGAAGGCGGACCTCGCGATCAAGGAGGAATTCGGCCTCACCGCCGACGGCGTCCAGATCATGCGCACCCTGCGCCGGGCAGTGTTGAGGTGTAGCCTCCTCGATGACGCGGAGTCGAACGGTACATATGGCCGCGATTATGCCCTGTGGTGCCTGCTGCGCCAGGAACTGGCGGGCGGTTATGGCTGGCAGATCGGCGCCCGGCGGCTGGCTGGGGGCTACGAGGCGAGCATCGGCGTGTCCGAAGTTGTCGCGCCGCATGTGGCGCGGTCGGTCGCGGGAATGCGATGGGAAAAGGAGCGGGCTCAGCTACGCGACCATGGCAGCATGATCCTTGAGGATCTCCCGGCCGCCTTCAGCGCCTTCCACAATGAAACGTCCGTGTGGAAGAACAAGGCGGCTGCGTTCCTCGCGGGGCTGATGCTCGAGCGGAGCCTGAACGCGCCTGGTTATCAGGTGCCGCTGCACGATGTGCTGGCTGCCGGCGTGAACCTGCGCGACGAGGATCTGCGCGTCTATGCCGAACCGACCGAGGAACTGGTCGACCTGTTCCCCAAAGCCCAGCGCCTCGCGCTGGCCAAGCCGCATGTCGACAAGACGGCATTCGGCACCTGGGGCAAGCTGAAGGCCAGCGAACTGACCGCTCCGGTCACGCGTGCGCTGCGCAAGGCCCGCAATTGGGCCCATCCCCTGATGCGCTTCGCTGCGCCTCCCGCCCCGCCAGCGGCGGAGGCAACGGCCGGCCAGGCGATCGAAGAAACGGAGGCGGCATGACCACTGGTCATCTGGAGCGTCCGATGCAGCCGGAGGCGGTAGCGATCGGCGAAAAGATCGAGGCGCGCATCTCCTCGCTTCTGGATCATGCCTATCAGCAGATCGGCGATCCCCGGCGGTTTGGCCCGAGCGCGCACAACGACGCCCTGTCCATGCTGTTCGAACTCGCCGCCGCGGTGACGGCCCAGGCGATCGAGCAGCTGGGCAAGCGATATCCACTCGCGACCGCCGATCAGATCTGGCTGACGGGCATCACGGATTTGCAGATGCGGGCCTCCGTCCGCTTGGCGGACTTTCGCGATCGTCAGAATGCAAAAGGCAACGCATGACCATCTATTACAAACTGGTCGACCGCGTGCCGGTGGAATGCGATATGCTTGAATGGGCCGCGTTCTTCGAAACGGCCGACAGGCGCGTTGCGCAAGATACCCTGGCGAACGGCATCACGGTTTCGACCGTCTTCCTGGGCATCGATCACCGCATCTTGGGCGACGGCCCTCCCCTGCTGTTCGAAACAATGGTGTGGTCGGGCGGCATCGGCAGCCCGGCCTGGGTGTCTCTCGACATGCGCCGCTGCTCCACCTGGGACGAGGCGGTGGCCCAGCATGCCGAGGAGCTTGACGCAGTATCGGGGAATGCCTCGTGATGCGGCGCATTCCCTTCTTCTGGCATGATATGCCCGGCAGCTTCCGGCCTCCCATCACGCAGGCCGAACTGGACGCGCTGCCGGCAACCTTGTTCATCCGTTCGCGCTCATGGCTCTATGATGTCCGGCCGGGCGACGTTCGGCTTGAACTGCGCATCCTCAGCGGTCTCGAGGAAGTCGTTGCCGTAGCATCTCCACGTCTCGGTCCAGGCGATGTCGGCTGCATCATCGGATTCGAGGCGGACGAGGGCCACGAAGCCATGCGGCCGGACGAGAAGATGATCTCGCTCGCCGACCAGCTGCTGAGGGGGCACCGTCAAGATGGTTTGTGAGGTTGTCAGCCTGCCTGCGGGCGGAACCGCGATCGTCTGTTCCACGCGCAGGCGTCAACGCTGCTCATGCGGCCAGACTGCACCGTTCCTCTGTGATTGGAAGGTGCCGGCCAAGAGGAGCGGCACGTGTGACGCGCCGATCTGTACCGGCTGCGCCAATTCCCCCGCAGCCAACAAGCATCTGTGCCCGAAGCATCAAGTCGCCTTCGAAAGCTGGAAGGCGGAGCGGGCCCGGCAATGAGCAATCTGGAAATAGCACCCGGTTTCCCGCTCGACTGGCCGCGGGGCCGCCCTCGCGCGGCTGAGCGCAAAGCATCGCTGTTCCGCGAAGGCGGGCAGCCGCTCACTCTGACAAGTGCCAAGCGCCGACTGCGCGAGCAGCTGAGCGCCATGACCCGGCATGGACAGCAGTGGCGGACGACCGACATCGTGCTGACCTGCAACATCCGCTACACCGCTTCGGGCGCGCGCGACCAAAAGCTCAGCCGTCGCGATCCCGACGATCCCGGCGTTGCTCTCTACTTCGACCTTGATGGCAAGCCGCACGTCCTCGCATGCGATCGCTGGGACACCGTCCAGGACAACATCGCGGCGATCGCCGCGCATATCGAGGCGCTACGGGGTCAGGAGCGCTGGGGCGTTGCGGACCTCCAGCAGGCATTTGCGGGCCATGTCGCACTGCCTCGGCCGACGCCGTGGTGGGAGGTGCTCGGCGTCTCTTCCGATGCGCGCCTTGACCAGATCAACGCCGCATACCGGACTGCGGCGAAGACGGCCCATCCAAATGCGGGTGGCGATCGCTCAACCTGGGACCGGCTGTCCGCCGCTTATGAAGAAGCCAAAAAGGTGAGGAAATGAATGATGCCAGCGCACCGGCGCGCACTGGCCGGCTGCTCAGTCGACCGGAGGTCGAGGCTGAGACCAGGTTAAGCCGGAGCACCATATATCGTCAGATCGAGGCGGGGCAGTTCCCTCGCCCGATTCGCGTCGGCATCCGGGCTGTCGCGTGGTGGGAATCTGACATCCACCAATGGAAAAATTCCCGTCCTCCCAGCGACGCCGGTCACTAGCAGATCGGGGTATTTCAGGGGGTATCCATCGCAGCCCCCTTCAAGATTTCAGCGGATTTATGGGGGTTTTATCGATGTTTTCTCAATCCTACTCGGGGAGCCACTTCTCCTTCCCAGGAGAGCGCGCAGAAGCCTGTAAGGCTTGGAAATCTGCGGATTTCGCCTTACCAATATTCCCACTTATTCTCATTGGGGCGCAGGCAAGCGCAGGGTATTTTGAGGGTACGCTCCGACTGCGTTGGGGTAGCGAATGCTAACGGACATCGCTGCCGATCAGCCAATCCAAAAGAGAAGCCCTACAAACTGACCGACGCACGGCCGAGATCCTTACCTCACGCCGACTCCCCTGCATTCAAGGTGCCACGGCGCAGTTGGTCGCGCTCCATGCTCTCGAACAGGGCGGTGAAGTTTCCTTCGCCGAACCCTTCATCCTTCTTGCGTTGAATGAATTCGAAGAAGACCGGCCCGATTGTGGCTTGCCCGAAGATCTGGAGCAGCAAGCGAGGATCGCCCTGCTGCGTCGAACCGTCTAGCAGGATACCGCGCTTCTGCAATTCCGCGACCGGCTCGCCATGACCGGGCAGGCGTTCGTCAAGCATCTCATAATAGGTGGCGGGCGGTGCGGTCATCAAAGGGGTGCCCAGCGCCTTGAGCTTGTCCCACGCGGCGATGAGGTCGTCGCACAGGAAGGCGATATGCTGGATGCCTTCGCCATTATAGGCGCGCAGGAATTCTTCGATCTGGCCGCCGCCAGCCTTGCCCTCTTCGTTCAAGGGGATACGGATCTTGCCGTCGGGCGCGGTCATCGCCTTGCTGGTGAGGCCGGTATATTCCCCCTTGATGTCGAAATAGCGAATCTCGCGGAAGCCGAAGACGCGCTCGTAGAAGCTCGCCCAATGGGCCATGCGGCCGCCATAGACATTGTGGGTCAGATGATCGATTATCTTGAAACCCGCGCCTTCGGGGTGCCGGTCGACGCCCGGCTCGTATACGAAGTCGATATCATAGATGGACAGGCCGCCATCCTCATCTTCGTAGCGGTCGATGAGATAGATGATCGATCCGCCGATGCCGCGGATAGCAGGCAGGCGCAATTCCATGGGGCCGGTCTTGACATCCACCGGCTCGGCGCCTCGTTCGACCGCCAGTTCATAAGCCTTGGCCGCGTTGCGCACGCGCCAGCCCATGCCGCAGGCCGATGGACCATGTTCGGCAGCGAAATAGGCGGCAGGGCTGCGCGGCTCGTAATTGGCGATCAGGTTGATGCCGCCCTGCCGCCACAGTTGCACGTCCTTCGACCGGTGCCGGGCGATCATGACGAAGCCCATGGCGGCGAACACCGGTTCAAGCATGCCTTTGGCGGGCGCGCTGAATTCGACAAATTCGAAACCGTCGAGGCCGAGGGGATTGTCGAACAGGGTCATGGACCGGTTCCTCTCAAGATTTTCCGGGGGCAAAATGATGAGTGATTCATACCCTTGCTCTTGCTTCGGCATGGGCTTGGGTGCCTGCGTGGAGGACCCGGTCCGCAGGCATGAGGGCGCCGGCGTCGATCGGTTCGTGGCCGCGCAGCCGATCATAGACGGGCCCCAGGTCAGCGTCGCGGGTCTGCCGGAGGAGATCTTCGAAGCTGTCGATCACGAAGTAGTTCTGCTGATAATTGTCGATCCGGTAGCGCGTGCGCATGACCCGCTCCAGGTCGAAGGCGATCCGGTTCGGGGACGGATCGTCAAGCGCGAACAGGCTTTCGCCATAGGATGAGACGATTCCGGCGCCATAGAGCTTCAGGCCGCCTCCACCTCCATCCCGGATGAGGCCGAATTCGACCGTATACCAGTAGAGGCGCGCCAACGCCTCGATCATGCCAAGCTTGGCGGCGCGCAGGCCGCCCTCGCAATAGGCCTGCATATAGTCGGCAAAGGCCGGGTGGACGAGCAGCGGCACATGCCCGAACACATCATGGAAGATGTCCGGCTCTTTCAGGTAATCAAGTTGTTCAGGCGTCCGAATGAAGCGCCCGGCCACGAAGCGGCGATGAGCGAGATGGTCGAAAAACGTCTCGTCGGGGACGAGGCCCGGCACAGCGACAACCTGCCAGCCGGTGGCACTGAACAGGCGATCGTTCAGTTCATCGAAATCGGGAATGCCAGGCCTGGTCATGCGCAGGACGTCCAGGCCTTCGATAAATGCCGGGACCACGCGGTCCGGCAGCATCCCGGCCTGGCGCGCAAACAGGCGGTCCCATGTCGCATGCTCCTCCGCAGAGTAGGAGGCCCAATCCTGCGGAATGGTCCAGTCGGTGGCCGCTCCGGGCGGTGGCGCGCTGTGGTTCGACATGATAATGAATCCAACCATTTCCAGCGAAAAATGGTTTCAGTCTTGGCATGCCTGCGGATGCCTGGGCAGCATGTCTCAGATGGGACGCCTTGAATGAAATTTCCACATCATGGGGAAAATGCTGGCGGTGGACTGGCAGTGCGCCACGCTGGAGGCAGGCCCTGGATGAATGCAGAGGTTACGGCTTCGCCTCGGCGGGCGTGGCAAGCGTGGTGTCCTTTGCTGCCGCTGGGGGCATCAATTCCCTGATCACGCCCCAATAGCCGCGCGTGATGTGCGCGTCCGCCGCATAGGCCGGGTCGGTCATCAAATGCCTGTGCAACCGGAGAAGGTTGGTCCAGGGCACCGATGGGAACAGATGATGTTCCAGATGATAGCTCACATTGAAGGGCGCGATCAGGAACCGGTCGAGAAGCGTGGGGATGACGGTACGCGTGCCGTTAAGTTCCCGCTCATTGGCGACGCCGTTATGTTCGGCCATCGCCCGAATCCGGTTGAAGACATTGGCCCAGAGGAATTGCGGGATCAGCAAGAGGCCCAATATCTGCCAGCGCCAGGGCGACCACAGGATCAGGCCGTAAAAACACAGCGCCCAGACCACGTAACGAATGCGCAGGCTCAGCGGAAAGTCGTAACCGAAACGTCCGGGATTGTGGAAGTTGGCGAAGGGCGCCCAGACCCGGCTGTCCCGCGCCATCCGATGGAAATTGAGGCCAAGCGCACTGCGGACCAGCAGCCAGGCCATGGCGGGGCCGCTTTTGGGGAAATGCTGGTCAGGGTCCCTCCGTTGGACGCGATAGTCGCGGTCGCGCAGGGTGTTGGTGTAGCGGTGGTGATACATATGGTTTGCGCGGTACAGGTGAATGCTGAAACCGAGCGGGTAAGCGACGAATATATCGCCGATCAGGTCGTTGATGCGGCGGTTGCTGAACAGCATCCCGTGACAGGCGTCATGCATCATCACCGCCAGGCATTGAATGCGCGACCCGATGACGAGCCCGGCAAGCAGGTAAACCGGAACCCGGTCGACATGGATCGCGATCGCCCCGGCCCCGATGGCGATCACCCACTGCAAAAGGAGCAGCAGCGCATTGCGCCGGTCGTCGATCACCGAAAGCTCCCGGATCAGCGCCAGCGTGCCACGCCGCGAATAGCGGTATCCGGGCGGACGCTCCGTGGCGATTTCTTCCATGGGAGTATGTCTCCGAATAGAGCGCTGACGTGGGCCGGACGCTATGACCGCCGCGATCCGGCGTCAAGCGCTGGCCCGGACGCGCGTCACCGCCTCGCGCCGGTCAGCTTGCCACCAGCCTCAATCCCGACCGGCGGTTCTGGGCTCGGTAGCCATCCGCCTTGGCATCCATCCTTTCGAATGAGTGGATGGTGAGGCCCGGCAGCAGGGCGATGGCGTCAACCTGATCCGCGCCGATCAGATAATCGTCGCCCAGGAACAGCTTCGCCGCACGACCGCCCCGTACAGGCGCGCGCAGGAACACTTCGCTGCGTCCGCCGCGCGCCCTCGTCAGCAGTTGCGCAAGGGCGTCCACCGCGCCCGGATCGCTGGCGTCGATCACCAGCTTCATCCGAGAGGCGCTGGCAAGCTGGTGGAAGGGTTCGATACCCCTGATCGTCACGCGGGGCGTTTCCTCCCCCGGCAAGCGGTCCAGTTCCACCATCAGCAGCGCACAGTCGCCTTCGCGCGCCATATCCTCGATGGCCTTGCACGCATCCTCTTCGAAGCAGCTCGCCTGAAACTGGCCGCTGCTGTCGGAGAAGGTCGCGGCGGCATAGCGCGCGCCGCGCCGGGTTTCGCGCCAGCGCACCTCTTCGACCATGGCCGCCATCACGGCGTTGGCGCGGCCGCCTTCCGCCACCGGCTCGGCGCAGATCGCGCCATAGCTTTTCGCCCCCCGCGCTTCGGCAAGGTGGCGATAGCGGTCGACCGGATGGGCGGAGAAATAGAAGCCGAACGCTTCCTTTTCCTGCGCCATGCGATCAGCGGTAGACCAGGTCTGATGCGGCGGAATGCGGACGTCGGCATGAGGCGTTTCGACATCGCCGAAAAGCCCGCCCTGCCCGCTTTCGCGCGCCTCAGCGGCGCTGGCCGCGACGCTCAATATCGTGTCGGCGGCGGCGTGGACGCCAGCGCGGTCGGGGTGAATGCCGTCGAACGCGCCCGACGCGGCCAGGCTTTCCAGCTGCCGCCGGTTCAGAAGGCGCGGTTCGATGCGGTCGGCAAAATCGTCCAGCGACGTGAAAGGCCCGCCCATGTCCCGTTCGGCGACAAGCTGCTCCATCGCCTTTTCACCCACGCCCTTGAGGCCGCCCAGCGCGTAACGGACGGCAAAGCCAAGGCGCGGGTCGCCGCCTTCATGTTCGATCGCTTCGACCGAGAAATCGGCAAGGCTGCGGTTGATGTCGGGGGGCAGGCAGGTCAGCCCCATGCGCCGCATATCGTCAACGAAGACGGTGAGCTTGTCGGTCAGATGGATATCGAACGCCATCGACGCGGCATAGAATTCCGCCGGATAATGCGCTTTCAGCCATGCCGTCTGATAGGCGAGCAGGGCATAGGCCGCGGCGTGGGATTTGTTGAAGCCGTAGCCAGCGAACTTGTCGATCAAATCGAACAGTTCGTTGGCCTTGCCCGCCGAAATGTCGCTCCTGGCGCAGCCTTCGACGAAGCGGGCGCGCTGCGCGTCCATCTCCGCCTTGATCTTCTTGCCCATGGCGCGGCGCAAGAGGTCGGCGTCGCCAAGGCTGTAGCCCGCCAGGATCTGCGCGGCCTGCATCACCTGTTCCTGATAGACGAAGATGCCGTAGGTTTCTTCCAGGATGGGTTTCAGCAGGATGTGCGGATATTCAATCTGTTCCTGCCCGTTTTTGCGCCGCCCGAACATGGGGATGTTGTCCATCGGCCCCGGCCGGTAGAGCGAGACGAGCGCGATGATGTCGGCGAAGTTGGTGGGACGTACGGCGGCGAGCGTCTTGCGCATGCCTTCGGATTCCAGCTGGAACACGCCCACCGTATCGCCGCGTTGAAGCAGTTCATAGACGGCCGGATCATCCCAGCCGAGGCTGTCGAGATCTACGGTAACGCCCCGCCCGGCAAGCAACTGCACCGCCTTTTGCAGCACCGACAGCGTCTTGAGGCCAAGGAAGTCGAACTTCACCAGTCCCGCGCCCTCGACATATTTCATGTCGAACTGGGTGACCGGCATGTCCGACCGGGGGTCGCGATATAGCGGCACGAGTTGCGAAAGCGGGCGATCGCCGATCACCACGCCAGCCGCGTGGGTGGAGCTGTGACGCGGAAAGCCCTCCAGCTTCATCGCATAGTCGATCAGGCGCTTGACCTGCCCGTCATTGTCATATTCCGCCCGGAATTCGGCCACGCCGTTCAGCGACCGTTCCAGCGTCCAGGGATCGGTCGGGTGGTTGGGCACCAGCTTGGCGAGCCGGTCGACCTGGCCATAGCTCATCTGGAGCACGCGGCCCGTGTCCTTGAGCACGGCGCGCGCCTTCAGCTTTCCGAAGGTGATGATCTGCGCGACGTGATCGGAACCATATTTCTGCTGCACATAGCGGATGACCTCGCCGCGCCGCGTTTCGCAAAAGTCGATGTCGAAGTCCGGCATCGAAACGCGCTCCGGATTGAGGAAGCGTTCGAACAGCAGTCCCAGTTGCAACGGATCGAGGTCAGTGATGGTAAGCGCCCAGGCGACGACCGATCCAGCGCCCGAACCGCGGCCGGGGCCTACGGGAATGTCCTGCGCCTTGGCCCATTGAATGAAGTCGGCAACGATCAGGAAGTAGCCGGGAAAGCCCATCTGGACGATGATGTCGGTTTCGAACTTCAACCGCTCGAAATAGGGCTTGCGGCTTTCCTCATCGCCTATGCCCAGCTTCTCCAGCCGCGCTTCCAGTCCCGCCATCGCCTGTTCGCGCAGCAGCCGCTCCTCCCCTTCGCGGTCGCCCGCAAGGCTGGGCAGGATCGGCTTGCGCTTGGGGGCGGCGACGGCGCAGCGCTGCGCGACCACCAGCGTGTTCGCCAGGGCTTCGGGCAGGTCCTCGAACAGGCGGCTCATTTCCGCAGCCGGTTTCATCCATGCGTGGGGGCAGCTTTTGCGCCGGTCCGCCGTTTCCACATAAGCGCCGTCGGCGATGCACAGCATCACGTCATGCGCTTCATGGAAATGCGGTTCGGCAAAGCAGGTGGGGTTGGTCGCGACCAGCGGCAGGTCGCGATCATAGGCCAGATCGATAAGATCGGCTTCCGCCTTTTCCTCAATCGCGTCCGAGCGGCGGCAGATTTCGATATAAAGCCGGCCGGGGAAAAGCGCCTCCAGCCTTTCCGTATAGGCCAAGGCAGCGCCCGGCTGGTCTTCGGCGAACAGGCGGGCCACCGCCCCCTCGCCCCCGGCGGTCAGGGCGATCAGCCCGTCCGTCCGCCCTTCCATCGCGTCCAGGGTGACATGCGGCGCTTCGTCCACCGGCCGCTCGAGATGGGCCATGGACACAAGGGCGCACAGATTGTCGTAGCCCGCTTCATCCTGCGCATAGAGGGCGATCCAGTCATGCACCGCCGCCGCGTTGGCGGGCCGCCCCGGCCGCAGCATGCCCAGCATCGCGCCGATGATGGGCTGAACCCCTTCGCTCTTGCAGGCGTCGGAAAAGGCCATCGAACCATAGAGGCCATTCCGGTCCGTTATGGCCGCAGCGGGGAAGCCCAGCGTGCGCGCCTGCTTCGCGATCTTCTTCGGCTCGATCGCGCCTTCCAGCATGGTGAAGGAGGAAAAGACGCGGAGGGGTACGAAACCGGCATGGGGCATGGTGCCGTGATAGGCGCGGAACATGATTCGACGCCAGTCCCCGGCGACAGAAAAGCTGTGAGTAAGCGCCCGGCCAAGCCGCGCGGCGCATGAGCGTGAGGGACCGGCAGCCGCGCCCTTCCCCCTTCATGGTGCAATCGGTTAAGCAAGCCCAAACTTCTTGGGCTTAAGGCTGAGGGATGCGTTTATCCACGATTACCAACTGGGCCTATGGCGCCACTGTCGCGCTGACGCTGGCGTCGGGCGCGACCATGCTGATGGCGTCCAGCGCCGAGCAGGCCGAACGCGCCGCCGTCCAGCAGCGCGCCACGCTCGACCAGATGACCAGTGCGCTGCTGGAGGACAGCTATCGCCAGACCGAGCAGGCCCGCGCCTATGCCATTACGGGGGACCCCACCCATCTGATCGCCTATCGCCGGGACAAGGCCGCGCTCCGCTCCGTCGAACAGCGCATCGCGAACTTCAAGGACGCCGGGGCGACGCCGGGCGAACTCAATGCCCTGCAACAGGCGCTGCATTGGGTAGACGGGCTGACTGAGGAGCAGGAGGCCGCCTTGTCCGCGGCGCAGGCGGGCAATGGCGATACCGCCCGCGCCATCCTGTTCGGCAATGAATATGGGCGTGAGCTGGACAATGCGGCGGCTCAGGTCGCGAAGTTCCAATATATTCTGGACCAGCGCACCGAAGCGGCCGTTTCCCGCGCCACCGACGCCGCGCGCGAATGGCGGCGCATGTCGGAATTCATGCTGGGCGCGACGGCATTGCTGTTCCTGTGCGTGCTCTACTTCATCCTCAAGCAGCGCATCCTGCGCCCCGTCGTCCGGCTGAGCGATGTCGTGACGCGCCTTGCCGCTCATGATTTCGAGGCGATCCCGCCCGACTTCCCGCAGGTGGACGAAATTGGCGACATGGCGCAGGCCATCCGCATCTTCCGGGAAAACGGCCTGGAAAGGCAGCGGCTGGAGCAGGAACGCGACGCCGACCGGATCATGCGCGATCTGCTGTCGCGCATGACCCAGCGGCTCCAGGGCTGCGACAGCACCAGCGACCTTGTCGAAGTGGTCCGCCGTTTCGCGCCGGAGATCGCGACCGGCTTTGCGGGAAGGCTCTACATCCATGACGCCCGGCGCAACGCCATGCGGCAGGCCTGTGAATGGCTGTCCCCCGCCGCGTCGGCGCTGGAGTTTTCGCCCGGAGCCTGCTGGGCGCTGCGCCGTGGCCAGTTGCACAAGCCGACCGGCGAGATGATCGACATTCCCTGCGAGCATCTGGGCGAAGGGCTGACCCGCCCCACCATCTGCGTTCCCTTGTCGGTTCAGGGGGAAAGCATCGGGCTGCTCTATTTCGAGGAACCGGCGAGCGTCCTGCCCGCGCAACGGGAACGGGCCGAGAAATATCTGGAGATGCTAGCGGAGAATATCGGGCTTGCGCTCGCCAACCTGCGGCTGCGCGATGCGTTGCGCGAAATGGCAATGGTGGACGCGCTGACCGGCCTGTCGAACCGGCGGCGGTTCGATACGGCGCTGGCTGATGAGACCATGCGGGCGGAGCGCAACAAGTCTCCCCTCGCCTGCATGATGGTCGATATCGACCATTTCAAGCGCTTCAACGACAGCCATGGCCATGATGCGGGCGACGCGGTGCTGCGCGCGGTGGGCGGCGTGCTGAACGATGCCCTGCGGGAGGATGGATATGCCTTCCGCCTGGGCGGGGAGGAGTTCGTGCTGCTGATGCCCGGCTTCGACCTGGAGCAGGCGATGGCGCGGGCGCGGCAGGTGCAGGAGCATATCCGCAACCTGCGCGTTGAGCATCGGCGGCAGGAAGTCGGCCCGGTAACCGCGTCCTTCGGGCTTGCGGTCTTCCCCGACCATGGCCGCGCGGAAACATTGGTGCAAACCGCCGACGCCGCCCTGTTGCGCGCCAAGGCGCAGGGCCGCGACCAGATCGTCGTCGCGGCGGTCAGGGACGGGGCGTCAGCCTTGGCCTGATCCATCCTCCAGCAGGCCCTCGTGCAGCCGCACGACGCGGTCCATCTTTTCCGCGAGCCTTTCATTATGCGTCGCGACGAGGGCCGCCGAGCCTTCTTCGCGCACGAGGCGGAGGAATTCGGCCAGCACGATATCGGCGGTGCGTTCGTCCAGATTGCCGGTCGGCTCGTCCGCCAGCACCAGTGCGGGGCGGTTGGCGAGCGCGCGGGCGACGGCGACGCGCTGCTGCTCGCCTCCCGATAACTGGCTTGGACGGTGGTCCAGCCGGTGGCCAAGGCCGAGCGAGGTCAGGAGCGACTCCGCGCGCGCCCGCGCCTCATCCATGGTCCGGTCGCGAATGACCTGCGGCAGGATGACATTTTCTGCCGCGTTGAAGTCGGGCAGCAGGTGATGGAACTGATAGACGAAGCCCAGCGCATCCCGCCGCAACCGGGTGCGGCCGTCATTATCCAGCCTGGCCGCTTCCTCTCCGTCGATGCGGATCGACCCGTCGAAGCCGCCTTCCAACAGCCCCACCGCCTGGAGCAACGTGGACTTGCCCGACCCGGAAGGGCCGAGCAGCGCGACGATCTCTCCCTGCGCGATGTTGAGGTCGATGCCCCGCAGCACGTCGATGGTGACCCCGCCCTGGGTGAAGCTGCGCCGCAGCCCCGTGACCTTCAAAATGTCATTCATAGCGCAGCACCTGCACAGGATCGGTATTGGCGGCCTTGAAGGCCGGATAGAGCGTGGCGAGGAAGCTGAAGATCAGCGCCATCAGGCAGATGATGGCAATCTCCACCGGGTCCGGCTTGGCGGGAAGTTCCGTCAGGAATCGGATCGAGGGGTCCCAGAGATTCTGGCCGGTCAGGAACTGGATCGCGTTCACCACGCTCTGCCGGAAGAAGAGGAAGGTGAAGCCGAGCACCATGCCCGCCGCCATGCCGAGCGACCCGATGGTGACGCCCACCGTCATGAAGATCTTTACCAGCCCCGCCCGGCTCGCGCCCATCGTGCGCAAAATGGCTATGTCGCGTGTCTTGGCGCGGACCAGCATGATCAGCGACGACAATATGTTGAACACCGCCACCAGCACGATGATCGAGAGCACCACGAACATCGCGACCCGCTCGACCGCGAGCGCTTCGAACAGGGATGCGTTCATCTGCCGCCAGTCGGTGACGACCGCGCGGCCGGCGACCTTGGCGGCCAGCGGCTGGAGGATCGCGCCGACCTTGTCCGCATCGACCGTCTCCACCTCTATCATCCCCACGACATCGCCGAGCAGCAGCAGCGTCTGCGCGTCCTCCATGGGCATGACGACGAACGCCTTGTCATAGTCATAGACGCCCACTTCGAAGATCGCCGCGACCTGATAGGCGACCTGGCGCGGCACCGTGCCGAAGGGGGTGGACCGTCCCGCCGGATTGATGATCGTCAGGCTGTCGCCAAGCTGGACACCCAGATTTTCGGCGAGGCGCGATCCGATGGCCACCTTCCCGCCATTGGGCGTCAGGTCATCGAGGCTGCCGGCCAGCACCTTGCCCTTGAGCGTCGCATTGCTGCGGATGTCCCTTACGGTCATGCCGCGCACCAGCACCGCTTCGACCCGGCCCTGGAAGCTGCCCAGCAGCGGCTGTTCGATCAGCGGCGTCGCGCTGGTGACGCCGGGCGTCGCCTGCGCTTCCTTCAGCACGGCCCGCCAGTCGGGCAGCCGCCCGCCATAGCCCTGGACCACGGCATGGCCGTTCAAGCCGACGATCTTGTCGAACAGTTCGGCGCGAAAGCCGTTCATGACGCTCATCACGATGATGAGCGCGGCGACGCCAAGCATCACGGCGGCCAGGCTGATCCCAGCGACAAGGAAGATGAAGCCTTCGCCTTTGCCGGGCAGCAGATAGCGCTTGGCGATCATGCGTTCATAGCGAGATAATATCATGTGGCGCGAACGGCCCCTTGAGGAAGGATGTGCCCTGCCCGTCTAGCAGGGTATCGGGTAACGGCAAGCGCCACGGATTGTTGCAAGTCAGCCACAGGGCCGTGAGGAAAATGGCTGCGGCCGGAAATAGCCCGTGACAGCGGGCTGCTGGAGCCATAGCAAGTTTGTCGAAGCACAGGTAAAAATGGCCGTGGTTCAGGGATACTGCATCCCGCTTTGAGCTTAGGGGGCTGAAAAGCGGTTGAGGCAGACCAAGGGGGAGACGAGCAATCGTCCATCAGTGCCCGGATCGTGAAAACACGGTCCGGGCACTTTTGATTCCAGTGGCATTGCATGCGTGCATCATCTTGAATCCCGAAAATCGCTCAACCATATCCGCGTGGCACGGCCGCCGCATGGGGCCGGGCATCGTATCGCCGGACGCCTTTTCGGGTCCGGCATGTTCATTTTGCTCTGTTGGAGATGATGACAATGCGTGGATTTGACCTGACCCCCTATCGCCGCTCGACCGTTGGTTTCGATCGCCTTTTCGACCTGATCGAAAATAATACGAGGTTGCAGCAGGGCGACAATTACCCCCCGTTCAATATCGAACGCCTGTCCGAGGATCGCTATCGCGTGACGCTGGCCGTCGCTGGCTTCCGCCCGGATGAGATCGACATCACCGCCCAGCAGAACCTGTTGCAGGTGATCGGCCGCAAGGATGAGTCCGCATCCAATGACCGCAGCAAGTTCCTGCATGTCGGCATCGCCAACCGCAGTTTCGAACGCCGCTTCGAACTGGCCGACTTCGTGCGGGTGGAAAAGGCCGACCTTGCCGATGGGCTGCTGACGATCGAACTGGTCCGCGAAGTCCCCGAAGCGATGAAGCCGAAGAAGATCGCCATCAATGGCGGCCAGATCGTCGACATCAGCAAGGATCGCGACGCCGCCTGATCAGGCTGGCAAAGGACGGAAATGATGCGGGGCGCGGTCGCAAGGCCGCGCCCTTTTTGCGCCGGGCAAGCTCAAGCTCAGATTTCGACCTGACTGCCCAGTTCCACCACCCGGTTCGTGGGCAGGCGGAAAAACTCCATCGCGCTTTCCGCGTTGCGGAGCATCCAGGCGAAAATCTTCTCCCGCCACAGGGGCATGCCGGGTTTGGCCGATGGCAGCAGCGTCTGGCGGGCGAGGAAGAAGCTGGTGTCCATCATCTTGAACGCCTGGCCGCAGCCCGAAACGTTTTTGAGCGCGGCGGGCACGTCCGGTTCCTGCATGAAGCCATATTGCAGCACGAGACGGAAGAAGCCGCGCCCCAGATCCTCCAGCTTGCAACGGCCGTCATCTTCCACGACCGGAACGTCCCTGATCTTGACCGTCAGCAGGATCACCCGTTCATGCAGCACCTTGTTGTGCTTCAAATTATGCAGCAGCGCATGGGGGACGCCATCGGGCGTCGATGTCATGAAGACGGCAGTGCCGGGCACCCGCACGGCGCTGTTCGCCGCCGACGCCACGAAGACCGGGATCGGCATGGCCGCCTCGCGCAGCCGGTCCTGAACCAGCCTGCGCCCGCGCGACCATGTGGTCAGCAGCGTGAAGACGACGAAGCCGATCAGCAGCGGGAACCAGCCGCCATCGGGCACCTTGGTGAAATTGGCCGCCAGATAGGCGCCGTCCACCAGGAAGAAGATCGCCAGCAGCGGCGCGGAATAATACCAGCGCCATTTCCAGAGGCGGTAGAGCAGCACCGTCAGCAGCAGATTGTCGATGAACATGGCCCCAGTCACCGCGATGCCATAGGCGGCAGTGAGGTTGGACGATGTCTGGAACACCAGCACCAGCAGGATGACCATGACCATCAACCCCCAGTTGATCAGGGGGATGTAGATCTGCCCGGCGGTGGACGCGCTGGTATGCGAAATGCGCAGGCGCGGCATGAAGCCAAGCTGGATCGCCTGCTGGGTCACGGAAAAGGCGCCCGAAATCACCGCCTGGCTGGCGATGATCGCGGCCATCGTCGCCAGGCCGACCAGCGGAAGCTGCGCCCATTGCGGGGCGAGGTGGTAGAAGGGGCTGTGCAGCGCGGCCGCCCCTTCGCGGAACAGCAGCGCGCCCTGCCCCATATAGTTCATCATCAGGGCAGGCAGCACGAAGCTCAGCCAGGACACGCGTATGGGGCTGCGGCCGAAATGGCCCATATCGGCATAGAGCGCCTCCGCCCCCGTCACCGCCAGCACGACCGCGCCAAGGGCGAGGAAGGCAGGCAACGGGTCAGTGACGAAGAACATGACCGCCCAATAGGGGTTGAAGGCATAGAGGATGCCCGGCGTCTGCACGATGCTGATCACGCCCAGCGTCGCGATCGTCACGAAATAGATCAGCATGATCGGCCCGAACAGCGACGCCACCCGGTTGGTGCCCAGCCCCTGTATCCAGAAAAGCCCGACCAGGATCACCACCGCCGCGGGCAGGATCACGGGCTCAAGGCTTGAATTATAGACCGCCAGCCCTTCCACCGCCGACAGCACTGAAACCGCCGGGGTGATCATCGAATCGCCGTAGAAAAGCGAGGTGGCGAACACGCCCAGCAAGATGATGCCGCGCGACCATCGCTGCGTCTTGGTCTGCCCGTTGATCAGCGCCAGCAGCGCCAGGCTGCCGCCTTCGCCCTTATTGTCGGCGCGCATGATGATGGTGACATATTTCAACGTCACGACCAGCATCATCGACCAGAACATCAGGCTGATCACGCCCAATATATGATCGGGGTCGAGCGCCAGATGATGATGCCCGGCAAAGGTTTCGCGGAAGGCGTAGAGCGGGCTGGTGCCGATATCGCCGAAGACGATGCCGATCGCGCCCACCACCAGCTTCAGCGTGGCCTTCTGCCCCGCATGCCCATGTTCCTGCTCTTGACCGTCCGCAGGGTGCGATTCCATGCTTACTGTCGCGTCAGCCATTAAGGACACGCCGAATCGTCATAAGCTTCCGACACCCAAGCAAGGGTGAGCTGGCCATATTACTGGCCTAGCCCGCAAATCCGGCGCGCCCTATCATGGGTGCAAGGCCCGCGCAACGCCGTACAGCCCTTCGCTATCGCCCCGCGCCATCTGCCGCGAGCAGGATGTCGATACGCGCGATGGCGAATTGAAGTTCCGCCTTGATGCCCGACCCGTCCGGCGCGCTTTCGACCAGCGGGGTCCACATATCCTTGGCCGCCTGCAGCTGGCCAGATCGCGCGAGCGCCAGACCGTAGAAATAGCGGGGGCCGGGAGCCTTCGGATCGATGGCCATGGCCCGGCGATAAGCGAAATCGGCGCTGGGCGGCACGACGCCATCGGCATGGGCGACGAGAGCGTTGCCCAGTCCCAGCCAGAGGTTGGGATCGTTGGGCATCTGCCTAAGGCCGGACAGCAGCACATTGGCCGCTTCCTTCGTCTTGCCCTGCCTGCCAAGCCCGTCCGACAGCAGCAGCCATTGACCGGCCGGGCCGAAACGCTCCGCCAGGCCGCGCCGCCGCTCGGCCAGTTGCTCGTCAAACTTTTCGGGCGCGGCGCTGGCCGCGTGGCGCGGGGCACCGGCAAGGCCCGGATTGCCTTGCCAAGCATAGCCCGCAAGGCCCAGCAGCAGGGCGGCGGCCGCAATCTCCCACGTCTTGCGCGGCATGCGGCCGATGACGATCAGCGCCAGCATCAGCAACGCGGCGAGCGTCAGGGCGATGATCCATCCCGTCATGGCCGCTTCCTCCTGATACGGCCGCGCAGCACCAGCAGGCCAAGGCCGATCAGCAGGACCGGCGCGCCCCATAATGGCCACAGGATCGGATCGGCCGTCGGCTCATAGCTCACCCAATCGCCATAGCGCTCGATCAGCCAGGCGCGGATATGTTCGGGCTCCTCCCCCGCCATGATCCGCTCGCGTATCTGCGAACGCATGTCGCCCGCCAGGCTGGCGTCGCTGTCGGCGATCGACTGGCTCTGGCAGGTGAGGCAGCGGATCGTTTCCATCAGCGCCTTGGCCTTGCGCTCCTGTGCCGGATCGCTGATCTGCCGGTTCGCATAGGGTGCGGGCGGCAGGGCGGATTGCGCCAGCACCGGCGCGCTCAGCAGCATCGCGATCAGGGCGGCGAGCATCCTCATTGCGCGTCCTTCAACCGCTGGAGGATCATCGGCACATCGTCGGCGCGGATGTCGCCCACATGCTGATAGACGATGCGCCCCTTGCCATCGATCACGAAGCTTTCGGGAACGCCGGACGAGCCGAGCGCGATCTGGACATTGCTGCGCGCGTCCAGCCCAATGCGCGCATAGGGATTGCCGTAGCGCGCAAGGAAGCGGTCGACATCGGCCCGCGCGTCGCGGATGGCGATGGCGTCGATATTCACCCCCTGCTGCGCAAGCGCCATCAACTGAGGCGCTTCGGCGGCACAAGGCAGGCACCAGCTGGCGAAGATATTCAGCAGGCGCGGCTTGCCGGTCGCCAGTTCCGTGCTGGCAAGGCCCGGCCTGTCGCTCGCGGCGGCGGGCAGGGAGAAGGCCGGGAGAGTCTTGCCCACCAGCTTCGACGTGATCACCCGGTCATCCGGTTTCAGCAGGCCGCTGGCGAACAGGGCGAAGAAGCCGAGGAACAGGGCCAGCGGCAGCCAGATCAGCAGCCTTTTCATGCCAGCACCCTTCCCCGCCACTTGAGAAGCCAGCCGCGCCTTTCCCGCCCGACCAGCGCCAGCGCTCCGCCCAGGGCGATCATCACGCCGCCCAGCCAGATCAGCGTCACGAAGGGCTTCCACCAGATGCGCAGCTGCCAGCGGCCATCCTCCGCCTCCTGCCCCAGAACCACATAGAGCTGGCCGTTCCAGCGCGTCAGCAGCGCCGCTTCCGTCGTGGCCGTCGCAGGCGAAGCGAAGAAGCGCGATTGCGGATGCAGCGTGACAGCCCTGCCGCCGCCCCGCACCGCTTCCATATCCGCCTGCAACGCCGTCCAGTTATCGCCCGCAATGGGCGAGATCTGGAGCAGGCGCAGCTTCCAGTCGCCCGCCTGCACCGTATCGCCCACCCGCACCGCCGCCAGCTTTTCCACGGTGAAGGCCGAATCGCACGCCATCCCCGCCAGACTGACAGCGCAGCCGAGATGGGCGATCACCATGCCCCAGGTGAACAAGGGAGTGCGGCGAAGATTGCGCTTCCACAGGGGAGCGACACTCGCCGCCCCCACCGACAGCGCGACAGTCAGGCCAAGGAAGGGCAGGACGCCGATCCGCCCCCACGCCACAGTCGCCAGCACCACCGCCACCAGCAGGGCGATCGCGCCCGGAACCAGCAGCCGCCGCGCTACTAAGCCCAGTTTGTCTCGCCGCCAGCGCGTCAGCGGCCCCGCCGCCATGACGAGCATCAGGATGAGCGCGACCGGCCCGGCGATCCGGTCGAAATAAGGCGCGCCCACCGACACCTTATGCCCAAAGGCTTCGGTCATCAGCGGATAGAGCGTGCCGATGAGCACCAGCCCCAGAATGACGGACAGCAGCAGGTTGTTCACGACCAGCATGGTTTCGCGGCTGACCAGTTCGAACGGTGCGCCTTCGCGCACGGCCCCCACCCGCCAGCCGAACAGCGCCAATGCGCCGCCAATGTAGAAGCCGAGCAGGACAAGGATGAAGGTGCCCCGCTCAGGATCGACGGCGAAGGCATGGACACTGGTCAATATGCCCGACCGGACGAGGAAGGTGCCAACCATCGACATGGAAAAGGCGATGACCGCCAGCATCACCGTCCAGGCGCGCAGGGAATCCCGTGTCGCCAGCACCGTGACGCTGTGCAGCAGCGCCGTCGCCGCCAGCCAGGGCATCAGCGACGCATTTTCCACCGGGTCCCAGAACCACCAGCCGCCCCAGCCAAGCTCATAATAGGCCCAATAGCTGCCCGCCGTGATGCCCAGCGTCAGCAGCACCCACGCGGCGAGCACCCATGGCCGCATGGCGCGGGCGAAAGCCGCATCGACCCGCCGCGTCAGCAGCGCCCCGATCGCGAAGGAAAAGGCGACCGACAGCCCGACATAGCCAAGATAAAGCGTGGGCGGATGGAAGGCGAGACCGGGGTCCTGGAGCAAGGGATTCAACCCCTGCCCGTCCGGCGCCGGGGGATCGACACGGGCGAAGGGGTTGGAGGAGAAAAGCAGGAAGGCATAGAAGCCCAGGCTGATCGCCGCCTGCCCGCCCAGCGTCGCCATATGGGTATCGCGGCGCAAGGCCCGCTCGAACAGCGCCACGGCCGCGCCCGCAACGCCCATCACCGTGACCCAGAGCAGCATCGATCCTTCGTGATTGCCCCATGTCCCGGCGAACTTGTAGAGCCACGGTTTCATCGAATGGCTGTTGGTCACCACCAGCGCCACGGACATGTCCGACCGCAGGAACAGCGCGATCAGCAGGGCGAAGGCGATCCCGACCAGCACGCCCTGCGCCACGGCGACGGGCCGCACCGACGCCAGCAATTCCGGCTTCCCGCCCGCAAGGCCAAAGCCCGCCAGCGTCAATTGCAGCAGCGCCAGCGCGAACGCCAGCCACAGCGCGATCAGGGCCGCCTCCGCGATCATGGACGCGCCCCGCCCGCTCTGCGGGCGGCGATGATGAGGCCCATCCTCAACGCTCTGCCTTCATCTCGTGCGTCTTCTCATCATAGTTCATGCCTTCCAGTTCGCGGGGCATATAGCGTTCGTCATGCTTGGCGAGCAGGTTGGTCGCGATGAAGGTGCCGGATGTGTCGAAGGCACCTTCCGCCACGACGCCGGACCCTTCGCGGAACAGGTCGGGCGCTATCCCCTTGAAGGATGCGGGCACCGTCGCCTTGCCATCCGTCACGTCGAACCGGATGGTGACGCCATCGGGCGCGTGCCTGAGGGTGCCCTTGACGACCATTCCTCCAAGGCGGATGGCCTTTCCGGGCTCGACCCCTTTGCTATGAACGTCCGCGGGCGCGTAGAAATAGGCCGCCTCGTCACGTAGCGCGGAGGCCGCGAGCAGGCCCGCGCCGATCAGCGCCACGAGCGCGGCGATCACTAGTATCAACCGTTGATGCTTCGCCTTCATGGCCGTTCCGATAGCTTCTGGGCAGCAGCTTCGGCACTGCGCATCGCGCGCCAGCATCGCAGGCACAGCAGGAATGTCGCTGCAAAAGTCAGCGCATAGGCGCCGATGACGAAGGCCCACTGGTTCATGCCGTCTATCCCCGCGCCATCCGCTGCATGCGCGCCTCGACCTTGGCCTGCGCCAGGATGGTGCGCATCCGCATCAGCACGATCGCGGCGAACAGCAGGGTGAAGCCGGCGAGCGTGAAGCCAAGCGGCCACAGCAGCGTCATGTCGATGCTCGATCCGCGCATGGTGATGCTGGGTCCCTGATGCAGGCTGTTCCACCACACCACGGAGCGGTTGATGATCGGGATATTGACCGCGCCCACCAGCCCGAAAATGGCCGTGACGGGGCTGACGCCGCCCTGCGCCTGCCGCGCGCTGGCATTGGCGAGCGCCATATAGCCGAGATAGAGGAACAGCAGCACCAGCATCGACGTCATGCGGCCGTCCCATTCCCACCAGGTGCCCCATGTCGGCCGCCCCCAGATGGAGCCGGTGATCAGGCATATGGCGGTGAACAGCGCGCCCGGCGCCGCGATCGCCCGTCCGGCGATGGCGGCCAGCGGATGACGCCACACCAGTTGCATGATCGCCGCGATCGCGATCCCGCTCCATCCCCCCATCCCCAGCCAGGCGGCGGGCACATGGATATAGAGAATGCGCACCGTTTCACCCTGGAGATAATCGGGCGGCGTCACGAACAGGCCGCACAGCGCCCCCGCCGTCAGCAGCAGGAGTCCCGGCCAGAACAGCCAGCCGGTGAGCGGCCGTGCTATTTTCAGGAAGCGGGCGGGATTGGCGAAGCGATGCATTTCGCGACGCTCTTTAGCCGCGCCAGTGCGTCAAGGCCAGTAGGGCTTTTACCTGCTCCGTCACCGGAAACACTGGGTTTCGCCCGGCCCACCGGCTTTTTTGTGACAGGCAGGCGACAAACGGGTATCGAAGCACTATATGCGCGCCATCGCGCCCAATGAGGCGACAGGATCGGCTATGGACCCGCTCGCACCCATGTTTACGACCAACCCGTTCGACGACGACAAGCTGCGTGAGGAATGCGGCATTTTCGGCGTTTTTCAGGCCGAAACCGCTTCGGCCATCACTGCCCTTGGCCTCCATGCACTTCAGCATCGCGGACAGGAAGCGGCCGGAATCACCAGCTGGGACGGCCATGATTTCCACACCCACCGGGCGATGGGGCATGTCGCGGGCAATTTCGACCGTGACGATGTGATTCGCGGCCTGCCCGGCAACGCCGCCTGCGGCCATGTGCGCTATTCCACCACCGGCGAAACGTCGCTGCGCAATGTCCAGCCGCTCTATGCGGAGCTTAGCTCAGGCGGATTCGCCGTCGCGCATAACGGCAATATTTCCAACGCGATGAAGCTGCGCCGCGAACTCATCCGCCGCGGATCCATCTTCCAGTCCACCTCCGATACCGAAGTCATCATCCATCTGGTCGCGACTTCGACCTACCGGACGCTGCTCGATAAGTTCATCGACGCCTTGAAACAGGTCGAGGGCGCCTATTCGCTGATCGTGATGACGCCCGAAGGCATGATCGCCTGCCGCGATCCGCTGGGCATCCGCCCGCTTGTGATGGGCAAGCTGGGCGACGCGACCATCTTCGCTTCGGAAACAGTCGCGTTCGACGTGGTCGGCGCCGACTATATCCGCTCGATCGACCCCGGCGAACTGGTCATCGTCACCCATGACGGGGAAGTGCGCAGCCATCGCCCCTTCGGCGACAATCATCCCCGCCCCTGCATCTTCGAGCATGTCTATTTCAGCCGCCCCGATTCGATCGTCGACGGATCCAGCGTCTATTCGGTCCGCAAGGCGATCGGTGCGCAACTGGCGATCGAAAATCCGGTGGAGGCCGATCTCGTCATACCGGTGCCGGACAGCGGCGTGCCTGCCGCGATCGGCTATGCCCAGCAGTCGGGCATCCCCTTCGAACTCGGCATCATCCGGTCGCACTATATCGGCCGCACCTTCATCCAGCCGGGCGACAAGGTCCGCCATCTGGGCGTGAAGCTCAAGCACAACGCCAACCGGGCGCTGATCGCGGGCAAGCGCATCGTCCTGATCGACGATTCGATCGTGCGCGGCACCACCAGCCTGAAAATCGTGCAGATGATGCGGGAAGCAGGCGCGGCGGAGGTGCATATGCGCATTGCCAGCCCGCCGACCAAGCATAGCTGCTTCTACGGCGTGGACACGCCCGAACGCACCAAGCTGCTGGCGCATCGGATGGACATTGGCGGCATGCAGGATTTCATCCACGCCGACAGCCTGTCCTTCATTTCGATCGATGGCCTCTACAAGGCGCTGGGCGAAGCGAAGCGCGCGGACATCCGCCCGCAATATTGCGACGCCTGCTTTACCGGCGATTATCCGACCACCCTCACCGACCAGGATGAGGTGGCGGTCAGGAACCAGTTCGAACTGCTCGCCGAACGGGTCGTCTGACCAGCGGCGCTGCGTGGCGGCGGCCTTTGATGAAGGGCCGCCGCTTTCACCTTTCTCACCTCAAAAAAGGCCCCGCGTCACCAAGGGGCGAACGGGATGCCTCATGTCGACCCTTCCTCTTTCCGGTAAGCTCGCCCTGGTCACGGGCGCCAGCAGGGGCATCGGCGCGGCGACGGCGCAGGCGCTCGGCGCTGCGGGCGCACACGTCATCCTGACCGCGCGCACTGCCGGAGGGCTTGAGGAGGTCGAGGAACGAATCCATCAGGCCGGGGGCAGCGCGACGATCGCGCCGCTGGACCTGATCGACGGCGAAAGCATCGGCCGCCTTGCCCAGGCGATTTCCGGCCGCTGGCAGGCGCTGGACATATTGGTGCTGAACGCCGCCACGCTGGGCAGCCTGGCCGCGGTTCCGGCGATCGACGCCAAGGAATTCGCCCGCCAGTTGACGCTCAACATTGCGGCGCCCCAGGCCCTGATCGCAGCCTTCGACGGCATGCTGCGGGCCAGCGCCGATGCGCGCGTCGTTGCGCTCACATCCTCCGTTGCGGCCGCTCCGCGCGCTTATTGGGGCGCTTATGGCGCGTCCAAGGCGGCGCTGGAAGTGCTGGTCAGCGCCTATGGCGAGGAAGTGAAGAATATCTCCGCCATCCGCACCCACATCGTTGACCCCGGCGCGACCCGCACCGCTATGCGCGCCCGCGCCTTCCCCGGCGAAGATCCGGCGACGCTCAAGGGTCCCGAAGTCGTAGGCCAGGCGATCGCCAATCTGGTGCAGGCCGATCATCCCAGCGGCTATCGCTGCCGCATCGGCTGATCGTCAGCCGGGCTTGACCAGCGTCACCTGCGCGACGTTGATCGTGCCGCCACGAAAGCCGCCCTCGCAATACATGAGGTAATAGCGCCACAGCGCGACGAAATGCTGGTCGAAGCTGGCGGGCAGCAGGCCCTGATCGACGGCCCGGTCGAAACGCTCACGCCATCGTTTCAACGTTTCGGCATAGTGCAGCCCGAAATAATGGACGTCGCGCCACTCCAGCCCCTTCTGCTCCGCCAGCACACGGAAACGGCTTTCCGAAATCAGCATGCCGCCGGGGAAGATATAGCTCTGGATGAAGTCCGCGCCGCGCGCATAGCTGTCGAAGATCGCGTCGTCGATCAATATATATTGGATGGCCGCCCGGCCGCCGGGTTTCAGCAGCCGCTCGATCGCCGCCAGATAAGCGGGCCAGTAACGCTGCCCCACCGCCTCCACCATCTCCACGCTGGCGATGGCGTCATATTGTCCCTGCGCATCGCGATAGTCGGTGAGCAGGATATTTGCGCCTGACCCCAGCCGGTCCCGTGCATATTCCGCCTGCTCCACCGACAGCGTAAGCCCGTCATAGCGGATGGCGCAACGCTCCATCGCCTGTTCGGCCAGCCCGCCCCAGCCGCACCCGATTTCCAGCAGAGCGCTGCCGTCCTTCAGGTTCAGCCGGTCCAATATCGCGTCGGCCTTGCGCTGCTGCGCCCGTTCCAGGCTTTCTATCCGGTCGGCTGGATCGCGGAACAGGGCGCTGGAATAATGCATGTTCCGGTCTAGCCACAGGCTGTAGAAGTCGTTGCCCAGATCATAATGATAGGCGATGTTCCGCCGCGATCCGCGATGGCTGTTCCGCCGGGCCCAATGCACCGCCTTGCCCAGCCAGCGCCCCGGCCCGCGCGGCCGCGCCACATTGCCCAGCGCCACCGCATTGGCCATGAACAGTTCGAACAGGGGCACCGGATCGGGACTGGTCCACTCGCCAGCCGCCCAGGCCTGATACCAGCCCGCCGACCCGCCTAGGGCCAGCCGCAGCAACGCCCGCCAGCGGATCAGATGCACTTCGCACACCGGGCCGGGCATGCGCCCGCCCAATATCCGCATCGTTCCATCAGGCAGCACGGCTTCCAGCCTGCCCTTTTCCAGACCGGCGTCGATCCGGTTCAGCAGGCGATGGAATTGCGGGCCGATCAGCCGCGAGGCCCAGCGGCCGCGCTGCGGACGGGAAAGCTTCCGCACGGACAAAGCGCGCCGCCCGCGCCGGGGATCGATAGCGTTCATCCTGTCACCTCTGCCCGCTCACGGCCCGGCACGCAATCACCGCTTGACGTGCCGGTAAGCCGCCAGGGCCCGCTCGCGCCCCTGCCTGTGGCCCACGCGCTTGGCTGGATAATCCCGTGGGCGGGCATCATAGGCATCGGGATCATGAATGACCTTGTCGTCAAGCTGCGCCAATTCGGGCACCCATTGCCTGATATAGTCCGCCGCTTCGAATTTTGGAGACTGGACGAGCGGCGCCATGATCCGGGAAAAGATATTCGCGTCGACCCCGCTGCCCGCGACCCACTGCCAATTGACACTGTTGTTGGCGTAATCGGCATCCACCAGTGTGTCCCAGAACCAGCGCGCGCCATGACGCCAGTCGATCAGCAGATGCTTGATCAGGAAGCTCGCCGCGATCATCCGCACCCTGTTGTGCATCCATCCGGTCGCCCATAGCTGGCGCATGCCCGCGTCCACGATCGGATAGCCGGTCCGTCCCCGTTTCCATGCGGCAAAGTCGCCCTTCGCCTCGCGCAGATCGCGCCAGGGCATGTTGTCAAAGGTGCCGCGGGCGTTTTTCGATCCATATTCCGGCATGACCCAGATCTGGACATGGGCGTAATCGCGCCAGATCAGTTCCTTCAGGAACACCGCCGCGCCTTCGCCCTTGCCGCTGACCCGATGCCATATCTCGGCTGGAGAAATCTCGCCGAAATGCAAATGGGGCGACAGGCGCGACGTGCCTTCGCAAGAGGGCAGATTGCGCGCCGGGTCATAGCCGCTCACCTCGTCATCGAAGTCGCGCAGCCGCTTCGCCGCCCCCGCCTCACCCGGCGTCCATTCCTTCGCAAAGCCGTTTGCCCAATCCGGCTGCGCTGGCAGCAGGCCCCAGCCGGAAAGCCTCTCGCTAGGGGGCCATTTCGCAGGCCCATCGATACGCTTTGGCGCAGGCATGGGCTTTGCGGGGGGCATATGCTCCATCACCGCGCGGGCAAAAGGCGTGAAGATGCGGTAAGGCGTGCCGCCGCCAGTCTTGAGGCATTCGGGCGGCAGCAGCAGCGCGCCGTCGTGAAGGTGGAGCGGGAGCCTGCGCGCGACCGCTCGCTCGGCATTGCGCCACCAGGGTTCCAGATGCGACAGGGCGTGAACGGCGCAGGCCCCGGTCTCCTTCGCCAGCCGCTCCAGCTCCTCCGCGCTGTTCCCGCGCCGCAGGATCAGGCGGGACCCGCGGTCCTCCAGATCCTTGGCCAGGCTCTCCAGGCTACGGTGCAGCCACCAGCGCTGCGCCGCCCCGATCTTCCACTCTCCGGGGGCGGCATCGTCCAGGATATAGACCGGAATGACCGGCCCTTCCCGCATCGCTGCCGCGAGGGCGGCTTGATCGGACAGGCGCAGGTCCTGGCGGAACCAGACAAGGGCGGGATCGGGCATTTCCCACAAATGCCACCTGCCCCGCGTAAGTCCATCCCCCGCCCGTTTCAGCGCAAAAAGCCTTCCGCACGTGGCGGCGACTGATTTTGATTATTGGACGAAAGGCTGTTCGCCGCTTATCCTCGGCGCATAGCAAATGGCGGCGGACATCCTTCGCCGGAACAATGATCAGGGGACGTCATGGCGTCGATGCCAAATGATTCGGAAATGGGATACAGGCCGTGCGTCGGGGTGATGCTGGTCAACATGGATGGCAAGGTTTTCGTTGGCCAGCGCCTCGATAACAAGGTCGAAGCCTGGCAGATGCCGCAAGGCGGCATCGATGAAGGCGAAGACGTCAAGGCCGCCGCGCTGCGCGAGCTTGGCGAGGAAACGGGCATCAGCCACGACCATGTCGAAATCATCGCCAAGGCAAGGGACGAACATTTCTACGACCTGCCGCCAGAGTTGATGGGCAAGCTTTGGGGCGGCGCCTATCGCGGCCAGCGGCAGATATGGTTCCTCGCCCGTTTTCTGGCGAGTGACGCGGACATCAACATCCAGACGGAGCATCCTGAATTCCGCGACTGGAAATGGGTCGATCCCGAAACGCTGCCCGACATCATCGTGCCGTTCAAGCGCAAGCTGTACCGGGATATTCTACAGGAATTCAGGACCTTGATCTGAAAAAGGGTTAATTCGGCGGGCCTCCTGGGCTACGTCACATGCGTCATGCACCGCTATCTCGCTTTTCTCTTGCTGCTCATTCCCTTCCCGGCATGGGCGGACGCTCCGCCATTGCTGCCGTCTTCCGTGCGGGAGATGCTGGAAGCGGCGATCGCCAACGGGAATGAGAGCGAGATCGCGACCGTTGCCAAGATCGCCAAGCAGACCAACCCCGCTTCGGCCGAGGAAATCCAGCGCCTGGTCAACAGCTGGAAGGACCGGACCAAGGCGACGCATGATACGATCATCCGCGAGGCGCGCTTTTCGGAGCTTTGGACCGGCCGGGTGGAGGCGGGAGGATTCCGGTCCACCGGCTCCACCAGCGAAATCGGGCTCAGCGGCAATCTGTCGCTCAAGCGCACCGGCATCCAGTGGTCGCACAAGCTGAGCGCCAGCGCCGATTACCGCCGGGCCAATGGCGTAACCTCCCGCGAGCGCTACACGGCGAGCTACGAACCCCGATACGAGTTCAATTCGCGCGGCTTTTCCTATGGGCTGGCGCAATTCGAGCGGGACACGTCGATCGGCTATGACGAGCGCTATACCGCGTCGGCGGGCATCGGTTACAAACTCATCCTCAGCACCCCGCTGGATGTGTCCGTGGACATGGGCCCATCGGTCCGCCACGCCAAATATATCAGCGGCGAGCGGGAAACCAAGCTGGGCGCTCGCGGATCGATGGACCTCGTCTGGCGGCTGGCTCCCGGCCTTACGTTGAAGCAACTGGCGTCCGGCTATGCCGAAAGCGACGTTTACACGCTCAATTCGCTGACCTCGATCGAAACGAAGGTGGCCACGCGCTGGTCCGCCGCCCTGTCCTATAATGTGCAATATGAATCCGAAACGCTGCTGTCGGCGCGGGACTTCGATACGCTGAGCCGCCTGACGCTGACCTACGACTTCTAGGGGAGAGCAACGTCCGGCTAGGGGTGGAGGCGCGGCCCGGCCTCTGATAGGCTTCTGGGATGAAGGGCCTTTCGTCCTCCGATCGCGATCTTCTGGACCGCGCCGCAGCCTTCCCCATGCTGGCGCTGGTGCAGCGCTGGGCGGCCGTGAACAGCGGGTCGCGCAATCTGGATGGCCTTGCCGCCATGGCGGACATGCTGGCGGACAGCTTCGCCATCTTGCCGGGCGAGATCAGGCTGGTGGATGCCGATCCGGTCGACGCCATTGCTGCCGATGGGCGGATCGAGCATGTCCCGCATGGCAGGCACCTCCATCTGTCGGTGCGGCCGGATGCGCCTGTCCGCTTGCTGCTGACCGGGCATATGGACACGGTTTTTCCCGCTGGTCACAGCTTCCAGTCGATCCGCTGGATCGATGAGGAGCGGCTGAACGGTCCCGGCGTGGCGGACATGAAGGGCGGGCTCGCCGTGATGCTGGCCGCGCTCCAGGCATTCGAAACGTCCGGTGAAGCATCGCGGATCGGCTATGAGGTGGTGATCAACAGCGATGAGGAGGTGGGAAGCCCCTCCTCCGCCGCCCTTATCCGCGACAGCGCACGGGGAAAGCTGGCGGCGCTGACCTATGAGCCCTGCCTTCCCGACGGCACGCTGGCGGGAGCGCGGGCGGGCAGCGGCAATTTCTCCTTCATCGTGACGGGGCGAAGCGCGCATGCGGGCCGCAACCCGGAGGAAGGACGCAACGCCCTGCTGGCGGCCGCCGATCTGGCGCTGCGGCTGAAGGCGGCCGGCGGCCCCGGCTTCACCTGCAATCCCGCGCGGATCGATGGAGGGTCACCCAACAATGTGGTTCCCGATCATGCGGTCCTGCGGGTCAATTTCCGACCTCGCAGCCTGGAAGGGGAGCAGCAGGCCCGCGCCGCCATAGCAAGCCTTGCCGAAGCCGTGGCGCGCGATCACGACCTGTCGATCCACATCCATGGCGGCTTTGGCCGTCCGCCCAAGCCGATGGACGCGCGCGCGGCCAGCCTGTTCGCCTTCGTGCGCGACTGCGGCGCCGAACTGGGCCTGCCGATCGGCTGGCGCGACACGGGCGGCGTGTGCGACGGCAACAATATCGCCGCCTGCGGGGTGCCGGTGGTGGATACGATGGGCGTGCGTGGCGGCGATATCCACAGTGACGCCGAATATCTGATCGTCCCCAGCCTTGCCGAACGGGCGCAGCTTTCCGCGCTCGCCCTCCTCCGCATGGCGCAGGGACGCTTTTCTCCAGCAGGAGGCATGGTTTGAGCTTTTTCATGCGCCCGGCGCGCGCGGACGATTTGCAGACTTTGTACGAAATGGCGAAGCTGACCGGCGGCGGCTTCACCAACCTGCCCGCGGACCGGGGGGCGCTGGCGGCCAAGCTGGAGCGGACCGGCCAGGCGCTCGCCCGCCAAAGCGAGGGGCTGGAGGATGAACTGATCGTCATGGTGCTGGAAAATGGCGCGACGGGTCAGGTTCGCGGGACCTGCCAGATTCATGCGGTGGTCGGACGGAACTGGCCCTTCTACTCCTATCGGCTGGGGGTGCTGACCCAGCACAGCCGCGAACTGTCGCGCACCTTCCGCGCCGAAATGCTGTCGCTGGTCACTGACCTGGAGGGCGCGACGGAGGTGGGCGGCCTGTTCCTGCATCCGCGCGAGCGTGCCGAAGGGCTGGGCCTGCTGCTGGCGCGCAGCCGCTATCTCTACATTCGCAACCATCGATCCCGCTTCGGCGACCGTGTCATCGCCGAACTGCGCGGCGTCATTGACGAAGCGGGCGGATCGCCTTTCTGGGACGGGCTGGCCGGGCGCTTCTTCGGCATGAGCTTTCAGGAAGCGGACGAGTTCAATGCCGTCCATGGCAACCAGTTCATCGCCGACCTGATGCCCAAGACGCCCATCTACACCGCCATGCTGAGCGACACCGCGCGCGCCGTCATCGGCCTGCCCCATCCCAACGGCCGCGCGGCGATGCGCATGCTGGAAACCGAAGGCTTCACCTCCCCCGGCTATATCGACATTTTCGATGGAGGGCCGACCATGGTCGGGCAGACCAATTCGCTCCGCACCGTGGCCGATGCGCAGGACGTCCCCCTATCCGCCATCCATTCCGAAGGGGGGAAGAAGATGCTGGTCGCGGCCGGGCGGCTGGGCAGCTATCGCTGCGCCTATGGCTTCATCGATCAGGACGAGGATGGATCGGTATCGCTGGACCGGGCCAGCGCCGCGATATTGGGGATCGAACCGGGCGATACCTTCACCATGGCGGCGCGGACATGAGCGTCAGGGAGATCAACTTTGACGGGCTGATCGGCCCCAGCCACAATTATGCGGGGCTGAGCGTCGGCAATCTCGCCTCCACCAGCAATGCCGGGCAGGTGTCGCAACCGCGCGCCGCCGCGCTGCAAGGCATTGAGAAGATGCGGACGAATATCCGCCTGGGCCTGAGCCAGGGCATATTCCTGCCACAGTGGCGGCCTGATGGGCGATGGCTGGCGGCGCTGGGCACCGGCATCGGCGATGCCGAGCCGCACATTCGCGCCGCCGCCATGTCGGCTTCGTCCATGTGGGCGGCCAATGCGGCGACCGTCTCGCCAGCGGCGGATACGGCGGATGGACGAACCCACCTGACCGTCGCCAATCTGGTCACCATGCCGCATCGCAGCCATGAATGGCCGCAGACGCTGACGCAGTTGCGCATCGCCTTTTCCGATCAGAGCGCCTTTGCCGTGCACATGCCCATCCCGGCACCGTTCGGCGATGAAGGCGCGGCCAACCATATGCGCCTTTGCGACAGCCATGATGCGCCCGGCGTGGAAATATTCGTCCACGGCCAGTCCGGCGCGCCCTTCCCTGCCCGCCAGCATCTGGAAGCCAGCAAGGCCGTCGCCCGCCTCCACCGCCTCGATCCCGCAAGGACCCTGTTCGTCCAGCAATCGGATCAGGCGATCGCGGCAGGGGCTTTCCACAATGACGTCGTGGCCGTCGCCAATGAAAATCTGCTGTTCGCGCATGAGCTTGCCTTTGCGGACAAGGATCGCTTCTATGCGCAGCTTCGCGACATCCTTCCTTCAGTGCAGATCATCGAGGTGCCCGGCAGCGCGATCAGCCTCGACGACGCCATTCGCAGCTACCTCTTCAACGCTCAGCTTGTGACGCTGCCCGAAGGGGGCATGGCGCTGATCCTGCCGACAGAGGCGCAGGCGATCCCCGCCGTGTGGAACTGGCTGCAACATCTCTTGGCGGGCAACGGCCCCATCCGCCGCCTCATCCCCGTGGATGTGCGCCAGTCCATGGCCAATGGCGGCGGCCCGGCCTGCCTGCGCCTGCGCGTCGTGGCCGACCCGGCGAATATCGACCCGCGCTTTCTGGTGAACGAGGCGAAGCTGGACCAGATCGCGGCCATTGTCGATCAATATTGGCCGGAGGAAATCGCCCCAGGGGACCTGGCCGACACCCGCCTTATCGCGCGGATTGAACAATCGTGGTTAACGCTGGTTGACCATTTGCAACTTTCGGGCGACCTCATGCCTTGATACGATATTCCCAGAGCATGGCGGTATGGACCGGATCAAACGCCTCTTCACGATCAAGACCAAGTTCGAGGCGTTTCTCGTCATCTATGCCCTTGCGCTCGGCGCGACCGAGCGGGGCGCCGTCTATATGCAGCAATATCCCGGCACCGGCGGCCATCTGCTGGCGCTTGCCTGCACCGGCGCGGTCTTCATGGCTGGCGGCAAGATATTGGACGCAGTAGAATATCAGCGGCGCTATTCCGCCTGATCCTGTCCGCCTGACCTGTTGACCCCGGCCTGCCCCGCATGCAGGAGCGGCGCATGAGCGCGATCATGCTTCAGGGAACAGGGTCCGATGTCGGCAAGTCCGTGCTGGTCGCCGGGCTTTGCCGCGCCCTCTCCCGGCGCGGTTACAGCGTCCGCCCGTTCAAGCCGCAGAATATGTCGAACAACGCCGCCGTCACCATGGATGGCGGAGAGATCGGCCGGGCACAGGCGCTACAGGCCATTGCCGCAGGCGTGCCACCGCATACAGACATGAATCCTGTCCTCCTGAAACCCCAGGCCGACCGCACGTCGCAACTGGTGGTCCATGGCAAGGTGCGCGGCGCCTTGGGCGCTGGCAATTTCAGGACCGCGCGGGGACAACTGCTCGACGCCGTTCTGGAAAGCTATCGGCGGCTGAAGGCTCAATGCGACATGGTGGTCGTGGAGGGCGCGGGATCGCCTGCGGAAATCAATCTGCGCGCGGGCGACATCGCCAATATGGGCTTCGCGCGCGCCGCCAATGTGCCGGTGATCCTTGTCGGAGACATAGACCGGGGCGGCGTGATCGCCGCGCTCGCCGGAACGCGGGCGGTCATCGACCCGCAGGACGCGGCCATGATCCGCGGCTTCCTGATCAACAAGTTTCGCGGCGAACCCGCCCTGTTCGAAGACGGCTACCGGCAGATCGAGCAGCTGACGGGCTGGCGCGGCTTTGGCGTCGTCCCCTGGCTCAGCGCCACGGCGCGCCTGCCCAGCGAGGATGCGGTGGTGCTGGAACGCTCCAGGGCGCGCAAGGGCGATCAGGTGATGATCGCCTGCCCCATCCTTCCGCGCATCGCCAATTTCGATGATCTGGACCCTTTCAAGCTGGAACCGGCCGTGGACCTCGTCATGGTGCCGCCCGGCCAGCCTATCCCGGCGGAAGCTGCGCTGATCGTGCTGCCCGGATCAAAGGCGACCATCGCCGACATGCATGCGCTGCGCTCGCAGGGCTGGGATGTGGATATCCGTGCGCATCACAGGCAGGGAAAGCCGGTGCTGGGCATTTGCGGCGGCTACCAGATGCTTGGCCGCCTCATCGCCGACCCGGACGGCATGGAAGGGCCGCCGGGTTCAGTCGAAGGCCTGGGGCTGCTCGACATGGAGACGCGGCTGACCGGCAGCAAGGCGCTGGAACGGGTGGAAGGCATAGCGTTCGGCCAATCCTTCTCCGGCTATGAAATGCATGTCGGGACAAGTGCCGGGCCCGGCTGCGCCCGGCCCTTCGCGATGCTCGACGGAGTGCGCTCGGACGGGGCGATCAGCGCTGATGGCCTGATATGGGGCACCTACGTCCACGGCCTGTTCGCCAGCACGGGGCTGCGCGCGGCAGTCATGGACAGGCTGGGATCAGGCTCGTCCTTCGTCGACTATGCTGTTTCGATCGAAGATGCGCTCGACGAGATCGCCAGAGAACTGGAGAAGCATGTCGACATCGACGCGATGGTTGCACTGGCGCGGGATGGAATGAGTTGAGGCTGTTCTCGTCAACGAAGCGCGCTGTAGCCTGTCAGCCAAGGCCAGGCCGAGAACCTCGCCTCATTTCCCTTAATGAAGCGAGCACGCGGAAAGCCATAAGCCCCCGCCCAAGGCACAACGCATCAGCTTGGAAGCCTCATCAACATCCAAGATCAAGCTGCTGATTTTCTTATGGAAAGAAAATGGCGCGCCCGGAACGATTCGAACGTCCGACCCTCAGATTCGTAGTCTGATGCTCTATCCAGCTGAGCTACGGGCGCGTTGTGGAGCGGCAGATAGAGGGGGGCGGATGATTGGGCAACCCCCTTTTTCACTTTTTTTACGGCAGCGCCGCAGCGGGCCGGACAGGGCAACTTTACGCCGTGCCGCTCGTTTCGCGGAGGAAAGGAGGCCCGGAATGGCTTTCACCTTGAACGAGATTGCACTGCTCCTCATCGCGCTGCTTATCGGGCTTGTCCTGGGCCTGATGATGAGCGGCCGGGGCAAATATAAGCAGCTCTGGCGCGATGAGCAGTTGGCCCACCGGCAGACGATCAAGGACCGTGACGCCCATGTCGCAGCCACCGCTGCGCCCTCGGCTGTCCGGGCTGACGGTGCACGGACGCAGGACGACCTGACCCGGATCAGGGGAATTTCGGCCGGGGACGCGGCGGCGCTGAACGAGGCAGGCTATCACAGCTACGCGCAGATCGGCGCGATGACGGATGAGCAGCAGGCGACGCTGGAAGCGCGGCTGGGCCGCGAACCTGGCGTCATCGCGCGCGAGGAATGGCGCACACAGGCGCGGCTGCTCGAAACCGGCAAGGTCCGCGAGCATGAGCGGCGGTATATAGAAACGCGGTGACAGGGCCTCCCCTGACCCCACCCGCAGCGGGAGAGGTCAGGGGATGAGCGCTACTTCTTGGCCAGCGCAGCCTGGGCGGCAGCGAGGCGGGCGATGGGAACGCGATAGGGCGAGGCCGAGACATAATCCAGGCCCGTAGCCTCGCAAAAGGCGATCGAGGCGGGATCGCCGCCATGTTCGCCGCAGATGCCGAGCTTGATCCCCGGACGGGTCGCGCGGCCACGTTCGGCGGCCAGTTCGATGAGCTGTCCCACGCCCTCCACATCGATGCTGACGAACGGATCGCGGGCGAAGATACCCTTGTCCACATATTGCGTCAGGAAGCGCCCGGCGTCGTCACGGCTGATGCCGATGGTGGTCTGCGTCAGGTCGTTGGTGCCGAAGGAGAAGAATTCGCCCACTTCGGCGATCTCGCCCGCCTTGAGCGCAGCGCGCGGCAGTTCGATCATGGTGCCGACCAGATAATCGACGGTCGCGCCCTGTTCCGCAAAGACTTCGCTGGCGACGCGATCGACGATCGCCTTCATCAGCTCCAGTTCCTTTTTGGTGGCGACGAGCGGGATCATAATTTCCGGGATCGGCGCTTCGCCCGAACGCTGTTTGATGAGGAGCGCGGCTTCGAAGATCGCGCGGGCCTGCATCTCGTAGATTTCGGGGTAGGTGACGCCGAGGCGGCAACCGCGATGGCCGAGCATCGGGTTGAATTCATGCAGTTCGGCAGCGCGGCGCTTGAGCGCGTCCACGCCGACGCCCGCGGCCTTGGCCACTTCCTCGAACTCCGCCTCTCCATGGGGAAGGAACTCGTGCAGCGGCGGATCGAGCAGGCGGATGGTGACCGGCAGGCCCGCCATCACCATGAAGATCTGCGCAAAGTCGTCGCGCTGCTCGGGCAGCAGCTTCTCAAGCGCGGCGCGGCGGCCCTTTTCCGAATCCGCGAGGATCATTTCGCGGACAGCGGTGATGCGGGCCGCGTCGAAGAACATATGTTCGGTGCGGCACAGACCCACACCCTCCGCGCCGAAATCGCGCGCTGTCTGGCAGTCGAGCGGGGTTTCGGCGTTGGCGCGAACCTTGAGGCGGCGGACCTTGTCAGCCCAGCCCATCAGCGTACCGAAGTCGCCCGCCAGTTCAGGCTGCACGGTCGGCACTTCGCCCGCCATCACCTCGCCGGTCGAACCGTCGATGGTGAGGATGTCGCCTTCCTTGAGCGTGCGGCCTTCGATGCGCAGCGTCTTTGCGGCATTATCGATGGACAGGCTGCCCGCGCCGGAAACGCAGGGGCGGCCCATGCCGCGCGCCACAACGGCGGCGTGTGACGTCATGCCGCCGCGCGCGGTCAGGATGCCCTTGGCCGCGTGCATGCCGTGAATATCTTCCGGGCTGGTTTCGACACGGACGAGAATCACGGACTCGCCCAGCTCATTGCGGCGTTCGGCAGTATCGGCGTCGAACACGATCGCGCCCGAAGCCGCGCCCGGCGAGGCGGGAAGCCCCTTGGTCAGCACATCGCGCGGCGCCTTGGGGTCAAGCGTAGGATGCAGGAGCTGGTCGAGCGCGGCGGGATCGACACGGGCGACGGCTTCCTCCTCGCTGATCAGGCCCTCGTTCGCCATATCGACGGCGATCTTGAGCGCGGCCTTGGCGGTGCGCTTGCCGGAACGGGTCTGGAGCATCCAGAGCTTGCCCTGCTGCACCGTGAACTCGATGTCCTGCATGTCGCGATAATGGGTTTCGAGGATCTGGAAGACCCGCGCCAGTTCGGCGTAGGTTTCCGGCATCGCCTCTTCCATCGACAGCGGCTTGGCCCCTGCCCGCTCACGCGCCTGCTTGGTCAGGTACTGCGGCGTGCGGATGCCCGCGACGACATCCTCGCCCTGGGCGTTGATCAGATATTCGCCATAATAAGCGTTCTCGCCGGTGGCTGGATCACGAGTGAACGCCACGCCTGTGGCCGAGGTATCGCCCATATTGCCGAAGACCATCGCCTGCACATTGACGGCGGTGCCCCAATCATGCGGGATGGAGTTCAGGCGGCGATAGACCTTGGCGCGATCGGCCTGCCAGCTGCCGAACACGGCGCTGATTGCGCCCCACAGCTGATCGTTCACATCCTGCGGGAAAGGCTTGCTCCAAAGCTTTGAAACAAGGGATTTATATTCAGATACGAGCGCCTTCCAATCGTCGGCGGTCATTTCCGTATCGAGCGTATAGCCCTGATCTTCCTTGGCGATTTCAAGGGCTTCCTCGAACGCGCCATGGTCGAGTTCCAGCACCACGTCCGAATACATCTGGATGAAGCGGCGATAGCTGTCCCAGGCGAAACGCTCGTCACCGCTTGCGGCGGCGAGGCCGAGGACGGTTTCGTCGTTGAGGCCGAGGTTGAGGACCGTGTCCATCATGCCGGGCATGGAGATACGCGCGCCGGATCGGACCGAAACCAGCAGCGGGTCGGCCGCATCGCCGAACTTCTTGCCCGTCACGCCTTCGATATGGGCGATGCCGCTGGCGACTTCCGCCTTCAGGCTTTCGGGGAAGACGCCGCCATCCTCATAATAGCGGGTGCACATTTCGGTCGTGATGGTGAAGCCCGGAGGAACGGGCAGGCCGATGGCGGCCATGCCGTCCAGATTGGCTCCCTTGCCGCCCAGCAGATTCTTGTCACCCTTGCCGCCGTCATCGACCCCGCCGCCGAAGCGATAGACATAGCGTGTCTGCGTGGTGCTCATGCTGGCCTCTTCCCTTGTCAACATAGTCGCGGCTCTCCTGCACTGATTGCCGTGTGTTTGTGCGATGCAACAATATACTAACAACTGGCGGGCGGCGAAAGCACCCGCTTTTACGATGATTGCGTTCCTAGTTCACCGGTTTTCCCGATTTCGGGCACATCTTTCGGCGCTAACCCGCAATTTTCGGCGCTAACCCGCAATTTTCGAGAAATCGGCCACGGCATGAACGGCATCCCGCACCCGCGCGAGTAGCGCCAGACGAGCGGCGCGCTTGGCCGGATCCGCATCATTGACCGTGACCTTGTCGAAGAAAGCGTCGATCGGGGCACGGAGAGTCGCAAGCGCCGCCATCGCGCCTTCGAAATCCTCCGCCTGCACGGCTGCGGTGGCGCGGGGTTCGGCGGTGTCGAGCGCGGCGATGAGGTCCGCTTCGGCGGGCTCCGAGGTGTAGGGGAGGCTGGAGCCTTCGTTCGTTCCCAGCGCGGTCGAAGAACCATCGGCTGCACTATCCGTGTCTCGACTACGCTCGACACGAACGGACGCAGGTTCTTCCTTCTTCAAGATGTTAGCCGCGCGCTTGTACCCTGCGAGCAGGTTCGTGCCATCATCGGTCGCGACGAAGGACTGGAGCGCTTTCACGCGGGCGAGCAGGCGGACAAGGTCGTTCTCGCCCCCCAGCGCAAACACGGCGTCGATGAGATCGTGGCGGACGCCTGCCTCTCTTTGCTGGACCTTGAGGCGGTCCGCGAAAAAGTCGAGGAGATCGCCCTCAGCGACAGCCATCCGCAGATTATTGGCGGTCACGATCTGGATGACGCCAAGCGCAGCCCGGCGCAACGCGAAAGGATCACGCGAGCCAGTGGGCTTTTCATCGATGCCGAAAAAGGAGCGCAGCGTGTCCAGCTTGTCGGCAAGTGCCACCGCCACCGTAACCGGCGCGGTCGGCACATCATCCCCCTGTCCCACCGGCTTGTAATGATCGCGGATGGCATCGGCCACCGCGTCGGGCAGGCCTTCGGCGCGGGCGTAATATCCGCCCATAACGCCTTGAAGTTCGGGGAACTCTCCGACCATCTCGGTGACGAGATCGGCCTTGGCGAGGCGGGCGGCCTGTTCGGCCAGGTCGGCAAGAGAGCCGTTCGTTTCGAGCGAAGCCTGTCCTGAGCCTTGTCGAAGGGTCGAGAGACCATCGGATGCGCTAACCGTGTCCCGACTATGCTCGACACGAACGAAGGGGCGCGCGTCGGCAGTGACGATGCCTTCTTCCACCAGCCAGCGGGCGAGCTTGGCCACACGCTCCACCTTGTCCGCGACGGTGCCGAGCTTTTCGTGGAAGGTGATGCGTTCCAGTTTCCTGGCATGGTCCGCGAGCTTGGTCTTGCGATCCTGCTCCCAGAAGAATCGGGCGTCGGAGAGGCGCGCGGCGAGGACCTTGCGATTGCCTGCGATGATCGCTTCGCCGCCATCCTTCGCCTCGATATTGGCGGTGCAGATGAAGGCAGGAGCGAGCTTGCCCGACGCATCGCGCAGGACGAAATATTTCTGGTTTATCCGAAGGGTTAGCTGGATGACCTCAGGCGGAACCTCAAGGAAAGCCGGATCGAAATCGCCGAGCAGCGGAACGGGCCATTCGGTGAGCCCGGCATTCTCCGCGACGAGGCCCTTGTCCTCAATCACGGCATAGCCCTTCGCGGCGGCGGCTTCGGCGGCCTTCGCCTCGATGCTCGCCTGGCGTTCCTGATGGCTGACGATCACATGGCAGGCGCGCAGCTTTTCGGCATAGTCATGCGCGCCGCCGATCGTGATCTCGCCGGGATGATGGAAACGGTGGCCGAGCGTCGCATAACCGCTGCGGATGCCTTCTATCTCGATGTCCACCAGTTCCTCGCCAAGGATGGCGACGATGCCTTGGAGCGGGCGGACCCAGCGAAGGCTCTCGGTGGTCTGCGAGGCGGCGCCCCAGCGCATGGACTTGGGCCAGGGGAAGGCGCGGACGACGGTGGGGACAGCTTCGGCAAGGACTTCCGCAGTAGCCCGGCCGGGCTTGTTAACGGTGGCGAACCATATGCCGTCGCGGTCTTCGAGTTGATCCTGCGTCAAGCCGGTCTTGCGGAGAAAGCCCTCCAGCGCCTGCGCGGGCGCGGAGGTGCGCGGGCCCTTGAACTCCTCGCTGACGGCAGCGGTTTCCAGCGGAAGGTTGCGCGCGATCAGGGCAAGGCGGCGCGGCGTGACGAAGCTGTCGATGCTCTCCGGCTTGAGGCCAGCCTTCGCCAGTTCCTCGGTGAAGAGGCGGGCGAGGTCTTCCGACGCTTTGACCTGCATGCGCGCGGGGATTTCTTCGCAGCGCAGTTCGAGGAGGAAGTCGGTCATGCTTCAAATCTTCCGTTCGTCTCGAGCGAAGTCGAGAGACGTGATGGGCAGGTCGTGCGAGCGTGTCTCGACTTCGCTCGACACGAACGGCTGTTGAGACGCCCCATCACGCCGCCCACCCGTTCACTTCCATCCATTTCTCACACGCGCCCTTGGCGAGGTCGCGCACCCGGCCGATATAGCTGGCGCGTTCCTGTACCGAGATCACGCCACGCGCCTGGAGCAGGTTGAAGACATGGCTCGCCTTGATCGCCTGGTCATAGGCGGCGAGCGGGACGCCCGCCTCCAGCGACGCCTTGCATTCGGCTTCCGCGTCCCTGAACCAGCGGAACAGCTTTTCCGTGTCGGCGATCTCGAAATTCCATTTCGACATCTGCTGCTCATTGGCCAGGAAGACGTCGCCATAGGTGACGCCCGCGTCGTTGAATTTCAGGTCATAGACGCTGTCCACGCCCTGAATATACATGGCGAGGCGTTCGAGGCCGTAGGTGAGTTCGCCCGCGACGGGCTTGCAGTCGAAGCCGCCCATCTGCTGGAAATAGGTGAACTGCGTGACTTCCATGCCGTCGCACCACACTTCCCAGCCGAGGCCCCACGCGCCCAGCGTCGGGCTTTCCCAGTCATCCTCCACAAAGCGGATGTCATGGACCAGCGGGTCGATGCCGATTTCCGCCAGCGACCCCAGATAAAGTTCCTGGAGGTTCGCCGGGGACGGCTTCATGATCACCTGATATTGGTAATAATGCTGGAGCCTATTGGGATTTTCGCCGTAGCGGCCATCGGTGGGGCGGCGGCTGGGCTGCACATAGGCGGCGTTCCAGGCGTCAGGGCCAAGGCTGCGCAAGGTGGTGGCGGGGTGAAAGGTGCCCGCGCCGACTTCCATGTCATAGGGTTGCAGGATGACGCAGCCTTGGCGGCCCCAATAGGCGTGCAGGGTCAGGATCAGGTCCTGAAAGGAGAGCGGCTTGCCTGTCGCCACGGACGGTCCCTTGCGAAAATGACTATATTGATCGCGCGCGCATTGGCGCAGCAGGGCGAAACGGTCAAGGAAAAGCGGGCGATGAAGGCGGTTAATCCGCTTGCCCTGAACGCCCCTGCCCCGCATGGATGCTGGCAAACACTTTGGATGGAACCGGCATCACGATGAAATGGCCCCTCCCGCGCTTCCTGACTGCTGGCCTGTTGCTGCTGAGCGGCTGCGCCCAGGAGCAATCCGTCACCGCCCGCCCCGCCGTGGCGCAGAGCAGCCTCGTGCGCCCTGCGCTGTGGCGGGTCAGTGACGAAGACACGACCATCTATCTGTTCGGCACCGTCCATGTGCTGAAACCCGGCGTCAACTGGTTCGATGGCGGGGTCAAGCGTGCTTTCGACGGGTCGGACGAACTGGTGCTGGAGATTGAGGAGCCCAGCGACCCGCAAGAGATGGCGGCGGCGATGGCCCATGCGGCGATGGCCAGGGATGGCGTCACCCTGTCGAGCCGTCTCAGCCCCGAAGCGAGGCAGCGTTATCAGGAGGCGATGACCGCGAACGGGCTGCCCTGGCAGATGTTCGAAGCCTTCAATCCTTGGATGGCGGGCATGGCCCTGTCGGTGCAGCCGCTGGAGAAGCTGGGCTATCGCGCCGACCTTGGCGCGGAAAAGACGCTGACCGCCGCTGCCAGGGCCGCTGGCAAGAAAGTCGGCGCCCTGGAAACGGTGGAACAGCAGCTTGGCTATTTTGCTGGCCTTCCGATGGAGCAGCAGTTGAAATTCCTGGAGGCCACCATCGACGGCTTGCCCGGCATGGACAGCGAATTCGCGCGGCTGATCGGCCACTGGCAGCAGGGCGATCCCGAACGGCTGGCAGAGGAAATGAACGAGTCGCTGGAAGCGACGCCGGAACTGGCGCAAGTGCTGCTGATACAGCGCAACGCCAATTGGGCGCGCTGGGTGCGGGACCGGCTGGCAAGGCCGGGGACGGTGTTCATGGCCGTGGGCGCAGGCCATCTGGCGGGCAAGGGCAGCGTGCAGGATCAACTGAAAGCGCTTGGCATAGCATCGGCCAGGGTCGCCCAGTGAAGCTGCTGTCCACTTTGGCGCGATGGCTGGGCTTTTGCGCGCTGCTGCTGGTTGCGGCCTGCGGGAAGGAGCCGCCTGCCCCCCCGGCGCAGGGCGGCCCTGCCCTTTGGCGTATCGAGGGCAAGGCGCTGGACGGATGGCTGTTCGGCACGATCCATGTGCTGCCCCGCAACGTCGCCTGGCGCACGGCCACGATCGATCGCGCCTTGGAGCAAGCGGACCGGCTGGTGCTGGAAACCGCCGAGATTCAGGATCAGGCGCTGACCACCGCCGCCTTCGAGAAACTGGGCCGCAGCCCCAATCTGCCGCCGCTGGAAACGCGCCTGCCCGCCGGGGAGCGGGACGAATTGCAGAGCCTCGTCCAGCAGAGCGGGACCAGCCTGCAAATGCTGTCCGGCTATGAAAGCTGGGCCGCGGCCATGCTGCTGTCCGCCGCCGCGCAGCAGCCGCTGCACGTCAGCGGGGCCGATGGCGTCGAACCGGCGCTGATCGCGCTGTTCAGGGATGCGGGCAAGCCGATCGGCGGACTGGAAACGGTGGCGCGGCAGTTCGGCGCGTTCGACGGCCTCCCCGAAACGGCGCAGCGGCACCTGCTGCTCCAGACGGTCCGCGAGGCTGACGGCATGCAGGCGCTTTACGGCCGCATCCTCAAGGCGTGGCTGGCAGGCGACATGGCGGCTCTCTCGCGCGAGGATCAGGCAGGCGAGCAGCCTGACCCGGCGGTGGAGCAAGCCGTGCTGATCGACCGCAATCGCGACTGGGCCAAGGTGGTGGGCGGGCTCAAGGGGCGGCCTTTCATTGCCGTGGGCGCCGGGCATTTGACCGGCCGGGACAATCTGATCACCTTGCTCCAGAAGGCGGGCTACCGGGTCACGCGCGTGCAATAAATCGTTCCTACCCTTGCCTTCCACCGCCTTTCTGCTACAGGGCCGCCTTCCCGTGATGGTCATCCCTGGAGGCGTTGCGGGAAGTTTGAGACAATCTGCTTTTGGAGACACGCAATGAGCGAGCAGCTTACGCTGTCGGCCGAGGCACGCGATCGGGCAGGCAAGGGAGCCTCCCGCGCTCTCCGCCGTGAGGGCCGCGTTCCCGCCGTCATCTATGGTAACAATGAAGAACCGCAGTCGATCCATGTCGAGGAAAAGCTCCTCAACAAGCTGCTCGGCACCGGCCACTTCTTCAACTCGGTCGTCATGGTCGAAGTCGGCGGCAAGCAGGTCCGCACCCTGCCCAAGGATGTCGCCTTCCATCCCGTGACCGATCGTCCGCTGCACGCCGATTTCCTGCGCGTTTCGGAACATGCCACCGTCAGCGTCAACGTGCCGGTGCGCTTCGAAAATGAAGACGCTTCGCCCGGCCTCAAGAAGGGCGGCGTGCTGAACATCGTCCGTCACGAGATCGAACTGGTCGTCGACGCGGCCGAGATCCCCGATGATGTCGTTGTCGACCTCAAGGGCTTCGAGGTTGGCGAATCGATCCACATCAGCTCCGTCACCCTGCCCAAGGGCGCGAAGACGGCGATCGAGGATCGCGACTTCACCATCGCCACCATCGTTGCCCCGTCCGCGCTCAAGAGCGCCGAAGGCGACAACGAAACTCCGGCGGAAGGCGAATAAGCTTAACGCCAGCCGTTATCGCGGTTCGCTCACCCCCGTTCGGGCTGAGCTTGTCGAGGCCTTCCCTCTTCCTCACGTGAAGGGGAAGGCGCTTCCGGCAGGCTCAGAGCGGACGGGGATTTGCTTGTTTGGAGATGTTGGATGCAAATCTGGGCGGGCCTGGGCAACCCCGGCACCCAATATGCGATGCACCGGCACAATGTCGGCTTCATGGCGGCCGACCTGATCGCGGACATGCATCGCTTTTCTGCGCCCAGGAAGCAATTCCAGGGATGGGTTCAGGAAGGCCGCATCGGGCCGGAAAAGATCATCCTTCTGAAACCCGCCACCTTCATGAACGAAAGCGGCCGGTCGATCGGCGAAGCCATGCGCTTCTACAAGCTGACGCCGCAGGAAGTCACCGTTTTCCATGACGAGCTGGACCTTGCCCCGATGAAAGTGAAGGTGAAGCGCGGCGGCGGCAATGCGGGGCATAATGGCCTGAGGTCTACCGACGCCCATATCGGCCCCGATTTCCGGCGGGTGCGCATCGGCATCGGCCATCCCGGCCACAAGGACCGGGTGCATGGCTATGTGCTGGGCAATTATCACAAGAGCGAAATGGACGCGCTCGCCGATATGCTGGGCGCGATCGGCGCGGAAGCCGAATGGCTCGCCAAGGGAGATGATGCCCGTTTCATGAACGAGGTCGCATTGCGGCTGGCGGACTCCTGATCATCGCTGTCCACATGGGCAGCCCTCCCAACAAGCGGCTGCCCGGCGCGCCATTGCGGTGAAGCGCAAATGGCGGATTGCCCAGCGTCGCATTGACGGGCCATAGAGGAACCCGACTTTCCATTTTCCCAAGGGGATGCGGGTGATCCAGACCGTTGCGACGACGCCTTTCACCGACCAGAAGCCGGGCACGTCCGGCCTTCGCAAAAAGGTCCGGGTCTTTCAGCAGCCTCATTATGCGGAAAATTTCATCCAGTCGGTGTTCGACAGCCTGACCGGCTTTGAAGGCCAGACGCTGGTTGCGGGCGGCGACGGACGCTACCTGAACCGCGAAGTCATCCAGATCCTGCTCAAGATGGCGGCGGCAAACGGCTTCGGGCGGGTGCTGGTGGGACAGGGCGGCATTTTGTCGACGCCCGCCGCTTCGCATCTCATCCGTTCATCGGGCGCTTTCGGCGGCCTCGTCCTTTCCGCGAGCCATAATCCGGGGGGGCCGGACGAGGATTTCGGCATCAAATATAATGTCGGCAATGGCGGGCCGGCGCCGGAAAAGGTGACCGACGCGATCCATTCGCGCACGCTCTCCATCGACACATACCGCATCCTTGAGGCGGATGATGTCGATATCGACAGGCTGGGGACCAGCCGCCTTGGTGACATGACCGTGGAGGTCGTCGATCCGGTCGCTGGCTATGCCGGGCTTATGGAAACGCTGTTCGACTTCGCCGCCATCCGGCGGATGATGGACGAAGGCTTCACCCTCTCCTTCGATTCCATGAGCGCGGTCACCGGGCCCTATGCCGTGGAGATTTTCGAAAAGCGCCTGGGCGCGCCGCAGGGGACCGTCCGCAACGCCATCCCCCTGCCCGACTTCGGCCACCATCATCCCGATCCGAACCTGGTCCATGCCAGGGAATTATATGACCGCATGATGGCCCCCGATGCGCCCGATTTCGGCGCGGCTTCCGATGGCGATGGCGACCGCAACCTCATCATCGGGCGGCATTGCTATGTGACGCCTTCGGATTCGCTGGCGGTGCTTGCCGCCAACGCGCATCTCGCGCCCGGCTATGCCAGCGGGCTCAAGGGCATCGCCCGCTCCATGCCGACAAGCTGCGCTGCCGACCGCGTGGCGAAAAAGCTGGGCATCCCCCTTTATGAAACGCCCACGGGGTGGAAATTCTTCGGCAATCTGCTCGACGCTGGCATGGCGACGATCTGCGGCGAGGAAAGCGCCGGAACCGGATCGGACCATGTGCGGGAAAAGGACGGCATCTGGGCGGTCCTTCTATGGCTCAACATCCTTGCCGCCCGCCGCCAGAGCGTGGCGGAGATCATGGCCGGTCATTGGGCGGCCTATGGCCGCAACTATTATGCCCGCCATGATTATGAGGCGATCGCCAAGGATCGCGCCGATGCGCTGATGGCGGCATTGCGCGACAGCATCCCCCGCCTCCCCGGAACGGCGAACAGCGGCGGCGTCATCAGCGCCGCCGACGATTTCGCCTATACCGACCCCACTGACCAGTCCGTCAGCCGCAATCAGGGCGTCCGCCTGCTGTTCGAGGATGGATCGCGCATCGTCTTCCGCCTGTCCGGCACCGGCACGGAGGGCGCGACATTGCGCGTCTATATCGAGCGTTATGTCGGCACGGACGGCGATCTGGGGATGCAGACGGCGGACGCGCTGGAGCCTCTGGTGCGCGCGGCGCAGGAGGTGGCGGACATTGCAGGCTATACCGGCATGGACCGCCCCAGCGTCATCACCTGATCCGTCACGAAAAGTTACTTTCGGGACATGGCGGGGCAAGGCCGGATATCTAAGCCCTCCGCCATGCCCAGCTTTCGACTTGTCCGCGCCCTGACGTCAGCCTTTGGCCTCATCTCGCTGGCTTGGCCGCCTGCCCATGCCGCCACGACGCAGGATGAGCAGGTCTGGCTGAACCTGACGGCGATGGGGCCTGTATCGGGGGACCTGCTCTATTTCACGGAGATCCAGCCGCGCATCGGCAACGGCGTGTCGCGCATCGATCAGACGATCCTCAGGGGCGCGATCGGATGGAAATTGTCGCCCAGCCTGTCAGTCTATCAGGGCTATGCCCATGTGATGCTGCCGGTGCGGGACGGCCGCGACGTCAATGAGGAACGCAGCTTCCAGCAGGTGAGCTGGACCATCGGCAAGCCATGGCAGGGCGAGCTGTCCACGCGCACGCGGCTGGAGCAGCGCTGGCGATCCGACGGCGGCGGCACGGGATGGCGGCTGCGGGAAATGCTGCGATATGAAAAGCCGCTGAAGCCGGGGAGCGATGCAGTCAACGCGCTGGTCTATGCCGAAGGCTTCGCCGCGCTCAACAGCACGGATTGGGGCCAAAGGGCGGGCTTTGAACAACTGCGCAGCTTCGCGGGCGCGGAAATCGGGCTGATGGGCAAGTCCACCGCCGAAATCGGCTACCTCAACCAATATGTGCATCAGGGCGGCGGCGCCAGCCGCATGAACCACGTCGCGGCGGTCACCTTCTTCTTCCGCCGCTGACCACAGGCTGGCCTTCGCGCGCGGAACAGGCTATCGGCGCGCCCATCATTCTGACGTGAAGGCAGTTCCATGGGTTTTCGTTGCGGTATCGTCGGGCTTCCCAATGTGGGCAAGTCCACCCTGTTCAATGCACTGACGGAGACGCAGGCGGCGCAGGCGGCGAACTATCCCTTCTGCACGATCGAGCCCAATGTCGGCCAGGTCGCCGTGCCCGACGAGCGGCTGCAAACGATCGCGAAGATCGGCGGATCGGCCAAGATCATCGAAACGCAACTGGCCTTCGTCGACATTGCCGGGCTGGTGCGCGGCGCGTCGAAGGGCGAAGGGCTGGGCAACCAGTTCCTGGCGAATATCCGCGAAGTGGACGCCATCGTCCATGTTCTGCGCTGTTTCGAGGATGACGACATCACCCATGTGGAGGGGAAGGTCGATCCCATCGCCGATGCGGAGACGGTCGAGACCGAATTGATGCTCGCCGACCTTGAAAGCCTGGAAAAGCGCGTTCCCGCCTTCGCCAAGAAGGCCGCGCAGGGCGACAAGGAAGCGAAGGCCGCCGCCGCCGTGCTGGGCCAGGCGCTGGACCTGCTGCGCGAAGGCAAGCCCGCGCGCCTCACCCAGCCCCGCGATGACGAGGAAGACCGCATCTTCCGCCAGGCCCAGTTGCTGACCGCCAAGCCCGTCCTCTATGTCTGCAACGTCGAAGAGGACAGCGCGGCGCAGGGCAATGCCCATTCCGCGCGCGTGTTCGAGAAAGCGGCGGCCGAAGGGGCCAAGGCCGTGATCGTCTCCGCCGCGATCGAAGCCGAGCTTATCACCATGCCGGTCGAGGAACGCGCGGAATATCTGGAAGCGCTGGGCCTTGAGGAAGCAGGTCTCGCCCGCATCATCCGCGCGGGCTATGAACTGCTTGGCCTCATCACCTTCTTCACCGTAGGCCCCAAGGAAGCGCGCGCCTGGACAGTGACCAAGGGGTCGAAGGCCCCGCAGGCGGCGGGCGCGATCCATTCCGATTTCGAAAAGGGCTTCATCCGCGCCGAAACCATGGCCTATGCCGACTATGTCCAGTTCAACGGCGAAGCTGGCGCCAAGGAAGCGGGCAAGTGGCGGTCGGAAGGCAAGGATTATGTGACGCAGGATGGCGACATCATGCTGTTCCGCTTCAACGTCTGACCCATGGCGCTGCGTCCCGGCCAGATGCCCGCGCAGCGCAAGGCCGCCTTTCCGCCCAGCATCGATGCGGGCACGACGCTGCTGGTGCTGGGGAGCCTGCCGGGGGACGCGTCGATCAGGCAGGGCGAATATTATGCGCATCGCGGCAACGCCTTCTGGACGCTGATGGGCGGCGTTCTGGACGAGGATCTGCGCGCCCTCCCCTATGCGCTGCGGCTCAAACGCCTGCGTGCGCGCGGCATCGGACTGTGGGACGTCATCGAAAGCGCCGACCGGCCCGGCAGCCTGGACAGCGCGATCCGGGACGCGGAGCTTCGCGACCTAAACGCCTTCATCGCCCGGCTGCCCGCGCTGCGCACCGTGGCCTTCAACGGCAAGGCGGCATCGCTGCACGGACGGCGGCAGATCGGCGCGGCCGGTCAAGCCCTTACCCTGATCGACCTCCCCTCCAGCAGCGGCGCCAACGCCATGCTGTCGCGGGAGAAGAAGGCGGAAGCATGGCGGGTGCTGCGCCAGTGGATTGTCCCAGCTTCACATTGACGTAAACGTAAGCCGTGCCTAGACCGTTTTCAGACGAAACGGAGTTACCAGCCTATGGGCGACACCATCTATTTCGAAGACGTCCTTATCGGCCACCGGGTCGAATTCGGCCCGCTGACCATCAGCCGGGAAGAGATCATCGCCTTCGCCCGCGAATATGACGCCCAGCCTTTCCATCTGTCGGACGAGGCCGCGGCGCAAACCCATTTCGGCAGCCTGTCCGCCAGCGGCTGGCACAGCACGGCCTTCTTCATGAAGATGTTCGTCACCCATATGCAGGCGTCCGGCCATCAGGACGCGAGTCTGGGCGCGATCGGGGTCGACGAATTGCGCTGGCTAAAGCCGGTGCGGCCGGGCGACACGTTGCGCGGCACATCGGAAGCGGTGGAAAAGAAGCTGTCCCGCAGCCGCCCGGAAATGGGCATCGTCAAAAGCAGGGCAGCGCTGATCAACCAGAATGACGAGACGGTGATGACGATGATGCCGATCGCCATGTTCCGCACTCGCCCCGCCTGACCGAAGCGGCTGCTCCACCGTCAAAAATCCCGGCCGGATGGCGGCGGCGGCAGCGGCTGGTTGGCGATCGCGTCGGCCGCCATCACCCGCACTTCCCGCGCCGGTGAGTCCGCGATCTGCAAAAGGTGGACGCCAGCGGGCAGGTCGAACCAGACGATCTTGCGGATGCCGGAACATTCCGGCCCATGGCCATGGGCTATGGAAGGAACGGCCTGATCGCCGGTGACGATGTCCACCCAGGCGGGCCCCGAAAGCCCGACTCCCACCCGCGCAGCCGTCTTGACCGACAGGGTGAAGAGGCCGCCATAGCTTTTGGGCCGTAGCTTTTCCGGCTTCACCGCATATTGAACCTGCACCGCAGGCCGCAGCGCCGCGACGACCGGCTTGCCCAGGATCAGCCGGGGCGCCGAATGCGCCTCTCCCGCCGCCATTTCCGCACCGCTCTGCATCCAGCTTGTCCACGGCTCTGGCGGAAACGGCGCGTCCTTGCACGGATCGGCGGCTGGCGCTGCGGCCGAAACGGGAAACGGAAGCGCGCAAAGGGCAAGCAGGAACAGGATGCGTTTCATGCCACTGCTATGCCCCAAAATCCTGCCCATCGATAGACGGAGATAAAATCCTCCCCCTTCCGACGCCTGCGGCGCAGCGAGGATTACGAGGCCCCCTACTTCCTCCCGAACAGCTTCTCGATATCCCCATGCCCCAGCTTCACCCAGGTCGGCCGCCCATGATTGCACTGGCCGCTGCGGGGCGTGACTTCCATCTCGCGCAGCAATGCGTTCATTTCCGCGACGCTCAGCACCCGCCCGGCCCGGACGGACCCGTGGCACGCCATCGTCGCCGCGACCAGATCGATGCGCTCCTTGAGCGACAGCGCGCTGTCATAGGCGGCAAGGTCATCGGCCAGATCCGACACCAGCCCCTGCACATCGCCTTGCCCCAGCATGGCGGGCGTGGCGCGCACCAGCATGGCGGAAGGGCCAAAGCGCTCCAGCTCCAGACCAAAAGCCTTCAACTCCTCGATCCGCGCCTCCAGCCGGTCGCAGGCCGGTTCGTCCAGCTCCACCACTTCGGGCAGCAACAGCGCCTGGGCGGCGACGCCCTGCCCGTCCATCGCACGGCGCATCCGCTCCAGCGTCAGCCGTTCATGCGCGGCATGCTGGTCGACAATGACGAGCCCGTCCTCCGCCTCCGCCACGATATAGGTGCGGGCGACCTGGCCGCGCGCCACCCCCAGCGGAAAGCTCTGCCCTTCCGGCGCGGGCGCGGCCGCAGGTTCCGCGCGGGCCTGGGGCGGCGGCGTCAGAAAGGACGCGCGGCGATCGGCAACCCCCGGCGATGGCGGCGCGGAAACGGGCACATAAGCCTCCGCCGCCGCGAAGATCGGCATGGCGCTGATCGGCGTTGGCGACACGGGTTCAGCCTTCCAGGCCGCGAGCCCGGCGGCATCGGCCTGCTGCACGGAACGAAATCCTTCCGCATCCAGCGCCCGGCGCAGCCCGGACACGATCATCCCGCGGATCAGCGCCGGGTCGCGAAAGCGCACCTCGGTCTTGGCGGGGTGGACGTTGACGTCCACCTCCAGCGGCGGAACGTCCAGGAACAGCGCGACGACCGGATGCCGGTCCCGCGCCAGCATGTCTGCATAGGCGCCGCGTACCGCCCCCACCAGCAGGCGGTCGCGCACCGGGCGGCCATTGACGAACAGGAACTGATGGTCCCCGACGCCGCGATTATAGGTGGGGAGCGAGGCGACGCCCGACAGGCGGATACCCTCCCGCTCCAGGCTGACGACGACATGATTGTCCGCCAGCGCCCGGTCGGTCAGCGCCGCGACCCGGTCCTCCCTGCCCTCGCCGCCCTGCACGCCCAGCGCGCGGCGGCCGTCATGCTCCAGGCTGAAGGCGACCGCCGGATGCGCCATGGCAAGGCGGCGGACGCAATCGATGCAGGCGGCATATTCCGCCTTTGCCGATCGCAGGAACTTGCGGCGCGCTGGCACGCGGGCGAACAGCTGCTCCACCGTCACGCGGGTGCCGGGCGGCAGGGCCGCAGGCCCTTCGGACACCAGCACGCCATTGTCCAGCGTCCGGTTCCATCCGTCCCTGCCCGCCGGGCGGCTGTCGATCGACAGGCGGGCGACGCTGGCGATGGAAGGCAGCGCCTCGCCGCGAAAGCCCAGGGTGGACACATTCTCTATCGCGTCATCGGGCAGCTTGGATGTCGCATGGCGCTCCACCGCCAGCGCGATCTCTTCCGGCGTCATGCCGCAGCCGTCGTCGCTGACCTCTATCCGGTCCAGCCCGCCATTGCTCAGGCGGATGGCGATGCGGCGCGCACCGGCATCCAGCGCATTTTCTACGATTTCCTTGAGCGCGCTGGCGGGCCTTTCGACCACTTCGCCCGCTGCGATGCGGTTGACCAGATGTTCGGGCAGACGGCGTATTGACATTGATTAGTGACTAGCCCAAGCGAGCGCATTCCGCGAGCCGTTACCCCCCGAAAATTTTACCTCGCCGCAGGGAATGATGACAGGGGCGGCGGAACGTGGCAGGCACCTCCGAACGCCCCGGTTCGCGTCGCCGGGATGACCGGGCTGAACAGGAACAGGCATGTCGATCTTCTCGCGACTTTTCAAACTCTCCTCCCAGGATATGGCTATCGATCTCGGCACGGCGAACACCGTCGTCTATGTTCGCGGGCGCGGCATCGTGCTGAATGAACCGTCTGTCGTGGCGGTGGAGACGCTGAACGGCGTGAAGCGGGTGAAGGCGGTCGGCGACGACGCCAAGCTGATGATGGGCAAGACCCCTGATTCGATCGAGGCCATCCGCCCCCTGCGCGACGGCGTGATCGCCGACATCGACGTCGCCGAACAGATGATCAAGCATTTCATCACCAAGGTGCATGGCGGCAAGTCGCGCCCCTGGCGCTTCCCCGAAATCGTGATCTGCGTCCCGTCAGGCTCGACCAGCGTCGAACGCCGCGCGATTCGCGATGCGGCCAGCAATGCGGGTGCTTCCCAGGTCTTCCTGATCGAGGAACCCATGGCCGCCGCCATTGGCGCGGACATGCCCGTGACGGAGCCGATCGGTTCGATGGTGGTCGACATCGGCGGCGGCACGACCGAAGTCGCCGTGCTGTCGCTGCGCGGCCTCGCCTACACGACATCGGTGCGCGTGGGCGGCGACAAGATGGACGAAGCCATCGTGTCCTTCGTGCGCCGCCATCACAACCTGCTGATCGGCGAAGCCACGGCAGAGCGTATCAAGAAGCAGTTCGGCGTCGCCCAGCCGCCCGAAGACGGCGTCGGCGAGACGATCCACATCAAGGGCCGCGATCTCGTGAACGGCGTGCCTAAGGAAATCTCCATCAACCAGGGCCAGATCGCCGATGCGCTGGCGGAACCCATCAGCACCATCGTGGAAGGCGTGCGGATCGCTCTTGAAAATACCGCGCCGGAACTGGCGGCGGACATTGTCGATCAGGGTATCGTGCTGACCGGCGGCGGCGCGCTGCTGAAAGGGCTGGACGATGAACTGCGCGACGAAACCGGCCTGCCCGTCACCATCGCAGAAGATCCGCTGACCTGCGTCGCCATCGGCACGGGCCGGGCGATGGAAGACCCGATCTTCCGGGGCGTGTTGCAGACCGCTTAAGGTCAGGGGGAAACAGGATGGCGCGGCCACCCAGCCGACGCCCCGGGCACAACCGGAAGGCGCAATACAGCCTCTTCGCCAGCTATGTGGTGGCGATGACGGGCGCCGCCGTCGGCCTGCTCCTGGTGGTTGTCGCCATATTCGATCCGACGGGTTTCGCGGTGATCCGCACCGCAACGGCGGAAATCACGCGTCCGGCGTCGATCGCGATGCGCAACATGGTGAGCGGCGCAAGCTCGCTGGACGAAGTGCTGGCCGCCTATTGGCGCGCCGGGTCCCAGAATATCGCGCTGCGCCGTCAGGTGGAGGCGGATCGCAACCGCATCATCGAAGCCAAGGCGGTGGCGCAGGAAAATATCCGCCTCAAAAAGCTGCTGAAACTGGTGGAGACCGACGACAGCGAACTGCTGACCGCCCGGCTGATCGCCTCCTCGTCCAGCAGCACGCGCCGCTTCGCCCGCCTCAATGCCGGGCGCTGGCAGGGCGTGCGGACGGGCATGCCTGTGCGCGCGCCCGAAGGGCTGATCGGCCGCATCCACAACACGACGCCCAACACGGCGGAAGTCCTGCTGCTGACCGACACCAGCAATATCGTGCCGGTGCGCCGCGCCAATGACAGCGTTCCCGCCATTTCCACGGGGCTGGGCGACGGCACGCTGGAAATCAGGGCGCTGGCGGCGGGGCGCAATCCCTTCCATCCGGGCGACCTGCTGGTGACGTCCGGCGTCGGCGGCGTCTACCAGCCCAACATACCCGTCGCCGTCGTCGTGCGGACGCAGGGCGAGATCGCCTATGGCGTCCCCCTCGCCAACCCGTCGAAGGTCGATGCGGTGGTGGTCGAACGTTCCTTTGAAGAGGCCGTGACGCGGACCGATCCGGCGGCAGACGCGGTGCCCGTGGACGCCGGGGCAGCGGCCAACGCCATCACGCCATGATCGACCCGCACCTACGCCATGTTCCGCGCCTGGGCCGCCAGCCATCGGCCTTCCGCCTGAACGGGACACCGGTGATCACGGTGATGCTGGGTTCGGCCGTCACAATATTGCCAGTGATCGCGCAGGCGCCGGTGATGCCCCCCTTCGGGCTGCTGCTGCTGCTGTCCTGGCGGCTGCTGCGGCCGGAATTGTGGCGCACCTGGATCGGCCTGCCGCTCGGCCTGTTCGATGACATGATGAGCGGCCAGCCGATCGGATCGGCCGTGTTTCTGTGGACGGTGACGCTGATCGGGATCGACGCCATCGAACATCGCATGGTCTGGCGAAGCTACCGGCAGGACTGGCTAATCGCGGCGCTGGCGATTATCTTCTGCATCGCGGGCGGGGTGCTGTTCGCGCGCATGGCTGGCGGAGGAGACATCAACCTGTATCTTGTCGCGCCACAGATGCTCTGGACCATCCTGCTTTTCCCCTTCGTGGTGCGGCAATGCGCCCGGATCGACCGCTGGCGTGTAATGGCATGAAGCTGCCCAGGCTCAAGAAGAAGACCGTCAACGAAGCCGCCCTGTCCTTCACCTTCACGCGCCGGGCGATGGTGATCGGCGGCATTCAGGCCGGTTTCGGGGCGATGCTGATCGGGCGGATGGCCTGGATCAGCATTGCGGAAAATGAGAAATACAACCTTCTGTCGGAAAGCAATCGCGTCAACCTGACGCTCATCCCGCCCCGGCGCGGATGGATCATCGACCGCAACGGGCGGCCTCTGGCCAACAACCGCACCGACTTTCGCGTCGACCTGATCCCGGAACGCGTCACTGACCCGGAAGGCACGATCCGCAGCCTGGCGCAGCTGCTCTCGCTCTCGCCCGAAGATGTGGAGCGCATCAGGACAGAGTTGGATAAGTCGGCGGGATTCCGCCCGGTGCAGGTCGCTGAAAAGCTGACCTATGACCAGTTCGCGGCCGTCAGCGTCCGCCTGCCCGACCTGCCTGGGGTGTCGCCCAGTCAGGGCTTTTCCCGCTACTATCCCGCAGGGGCCACGGTCGGCCATCTGCTGGGATATGTCGGCGCGGCATCGGCCAAGGATTATGAGGAGCGCAAGGACCCGCTCCTGATCACGCCGGGGTTCAAGGTCGGCAAGGACGGGCTGGAAAAATCCTTCGACCGTGAACTGACGGGCAAGCCCGGCGCGAAACGGGTGGAGGTGACCGCGCGCGGAAAGATCGTGCGCGAACTGACCACCCGGCCCGATACGCCGGGCAACCCCATCAAGCTCACCATCGACGCCGGGTTGCAGGAATATGCCGGGCGGCGGCTCGCCACGCAGAGCGGCTCCGTCGTCATCATCGACTGCCACAATGGCGACGTCCTCGCCATGGCGTCGATGCCCAGTTTCGATCCCAACAGCTTTTCCGACGGCATCGGCCGCCTGGAATGGGAAATGCTGTCGAAGGACGATCATGTCCCCCTGCGCAACAAGACGCTCCAGGGCCTCTATCCCCCCGGATCGACGGTCAAGCCCATGGTGGCGCTGGCGCTGCTGGAAGCGGGCGTCAAACCGTCCGAAACCATCGGCTGCTCTGGCGCGATCCGTGTCGGCAACACACTGTTCCACTGCCACAAGCGGCGCGGCCACGGCGCGGTGAACATGCGCACCGCCATCGCGCAGAGCTGCGACATCTATTTCTACCAGATGGCGCAGCGCATCGGCATGGACCGCATCGCCAGCATGGCCCGGCGTGTCGGCATGGGGCAGAAATTCCCGCTGCCCTTCCCCAGCCAAAGTTACGGCACGGTTCCCGACCCCGCCTGGAAGCTCAAGAAATATGGGCAGAAATGGCAGGTCTACGACACCGTCAATGCGACCATCGGCCAGGGCTATATGCTCATCAATCCGTTGCAAATGGCGGTGATGGCGGCCCGGCTTGCGACCGGGCGGCAATTGATGCCCAATTTCCTCCATGGCGCGTCCCGCTCGGCTCCCGCGCCTGTCGGCGTGAACGAGGAGCATCTGGTGACCATCCGCGACGCCATGAGCGCGGTCGTCAACGGCGGCGGCACCGGCGGCGCGGCGCGTATGAGCATTCCCGGCGTCATGATGGCTGGCAAGACCGGCACAGCGCAGGTACGCCGTATCACCATGAGCGAACGCGCGGGCGGCGTCAGGGGCAATGCCTCCCTGCCCTTCAAGCTGCGCGATCATGCCCTGTTCCAGGGCTTTGCTCCGTTCGACAATCCCCGCTACGCCATCGCCTGCATCATCGAGCATGGCGGCCACGTCAACCGGATCGAGGACGCGCCGATGATCGCGAGCGACACCATGTCCTTCCTGTTCGATCAGGCCAAGGCGATGGAGAAGCTGGAGACTCTGGAAAAGGGCTGGGGCGGCACCCCTGCCGAGCGCATGGCGCGGCAAATGGCGGCATTCCGCCTCGCCAAGGCCATTGAGAAGGGAGAGGCCCCGCCGCAAGCAGCCGCGAATGCGACAGAGGCCGCCAACGCCACTGCCAGCAACGCCTCTTCCCCCGCCCCGGCGCAAAATGCCAGCGCGCAGCCTGCGGAAGATGATGCGCCGCCCCCTCCTGATTCCAATCCGGGCGGCGCGCGATGAACATCGTCCCTGAACCCGTGGCCCAATTTCCCTGGAAGGTTCTGGGGATTCTCTTCGCGATCGCCTGCTTCGGCACGCTGGTACTGTACAGTTCTGCGGGCGGCAGCATCACGCCCTGGGCCATCAACCAAGCGGTGCGCTTCGTGATCTTCACCGGCATGGCGCTGGTGCTGAGCCGCATCCCGCTTGAAATCTTCGCCCGCTTCGCCTTCCCGGCCTATGGCGTGGTGCTTGTGTCGCTGGTCGTGGTCGAACTGATCGGCGGCGTCGCGGGCGGCAGTCAGCGGTGGATCAATCTTGGCTTCATGCAGTTGCAGCCGTCGGAGTTCATGAAACCGGCGATCGTCCTGGCGGTTGCCCGCTTCTATGCGCTGCTTCCGGTGGGGGAAATCCGGCGATGGACCGCCATCTGGCCCGCTTTGGTGCTGATCGGGGTGCCGTGGGCGCTGGTCCTGGTGCAGCCTGACCTTGGCACCGCGACCATGATTGCTGCGGGGGGAGTGACGGTCATGTTCCTGGCAGGGCTGCCGTTGCGCCTGTTTGTCGGGTCGGGACTGGCCCTGGCGGCGATCATCCCGATCGCGTTCAGCTTCCTACATGATTATCAGAAGAACCGCGTTCTCATCTTCCTCGACCCGGAAAGCGATCCCCTGGGCGCGGGCTACCATATCAGCCAGTCGAAAATTGCCATCGGTTCGGGCGGCCTGTGGGGCAAGGGTTTCCTTAAGGGCACGCAAAGCCACCTGGACTATCTGCCCGAAGGTCATACCGACTTCGTCTTTGCGACCATGGCGGAGGAATGGGGGCTGGCTGGCGGCATATTCCTGATCGGCGCGTTCCTGCTGCTGTTCCGCTGGGGCATCGGCGTATCACTCCGCACTCAGGACAAATATGCAAGGCTGGTGGCGGCGGGGCTCACCACGACCATCTTCTTCTATGTCGCCATCAACCTGATGATGGTGATGGGCCTCGCCCCCGTGGTCGGCATCCCCCTGCCCTTCATGTCCTATGGCGGGTCGTCAATGCTGACGGTCATGCTGTGCATCGGCATCATCATGGCGATCGAAAGGTCCACGCGCAAAGGCCGCCGGTCCAGCGGCAACTGGGCCTGAGCAACCGCCATCCGCGAAAAATCCTGCCGCAAAGCAAATTACTGTTTGCAAAGCCGAAGGATAATGCTAACCGCCCGGCCACGCCAAGGCGACACCCCAAGGGGTCATCCGAAAGCGAGTGTGGACGCATAGCTCAGTTGGTAGAGCAGCTGACTCTTAATCAGCGGGTCCTTGGTTCGAGCCCAAGTGCGTCCACCAAATTCTCTAGTGAAATCAATAGTATGCAAGGAAATCGCCGCAAGGTGATTTTCTCTTTTTGCGTTTTGCGCTACAAACTGCGCTACAGATTCCATGTGATGCGCGGCTCCAGGATGTTCAAAAAAGTGCCGGCACAGCTGATGCCCGGGGGCCGCATCCCGTCACGACATGACTGGCACCCGCATGGATGCACCGCGGGTACGGGCGATTCGCGTGTTCAGATAACGCGCGGAGTTCAGCCAGAGGCTGTTCTACACCGTTGGCGATGGGCGAATTGCCCCTGCGGTCCTAGGCGCGTGCCTCACGCGCTTTCAATAATGCGTCGCGATCGGCTTTACGCAGATCGATCCAGTCGTCGATTTCGGACGATATCCAGCGGTTTGTCCCGACGCCCAACTTTATCGGCGCGGGAAACCGCCCTTGCTTGATCAGGCGTGCTACATGCTGCCGGGTGAAAGGAATGCCCTTCGCCTTCAGGTCGGAGAACGCGAGCAGGTCAGGCATGGTAACATCCAATCTGACCGTCTGCTGACTCCAGAGGCGCGATTGGGGAAATGGAGCTACCGGCAGCGATCTCTCCACGGCTTGCGCTTTCTCCCTTCCCCCTCCTCTTCCGATAACTCTGAGATGATCGGACGATGCAGCGACCACAGGGTGCAAAAGGGCGCCACACTCGGCCAGAAGCATTCTGATTGAAATAGTGCATGGATCGCTGACCCGTCGGGCAGCGCGGGGAGACCACAACGCAATGTCAGGTTAGCATTTCACGGAAAGTCCCCAAAGGGGCCAAGATCGCATTTTTGGGCAATCCAGTGCCTACTTGTCGGCTCTCGGTGCTTTATAGCCTTACACGAGGCTAGGACGCCAAGGCTACCGCGCCAATACCACGCCGATCCTGAGGCGTGTCGCATTGCGGTCATAGTCGAACAGATTCTCGCCATAGCCGACGAAGAACTGCCTTCAGAAGGAAGACGAAGCCAAAGACAAATGCGGCTGTCCGCCCGGATTGGCGCGGATGAATGTCAGGCTGGCAATTGGGCATTGTCTTCCTCATGGCGCGCGCGATAGTCCTGCCCGGCAGCGTTCAGGCCCGCGAGCGCGAAACGATGCAAATGGTCCGCCAGCGCCCGGCGATCGATCCGCAATATGTCCCTGCCCGGTGCAGGCAGGTTATCGCCGGCGATCAGCAGCATGGCGCATGGCGCGGCCACGCTGATCAGGCAGCAGAGCAGTTCCGGCGCGCCGATGGGTATCCCGCTCACGTCGCTCAATATCCGCAGCGCGACGCGAAGCTTGGGCGGCGCTTCCTCGTCGCGCAGGACGGCAAAATGCGCGGACGGCGCCGCAAGTTCCCGAACCAGCACGGCAGTACTCCAATGCGAGGGCCCGGCGAGGCGGCCGACGATGGCATCGAGCAGCGTGCCAAGCTTTTCTTCGGGCATCACCTGGCTTGCAGATATCCGCTCGAGTTCCTCAAGCCGTACAAACCGTCGATGCGCCTCGACCAGCACGGCCCGGTAGAGGCCATCGCGATTGCCGAAATGATAGTTGATCGAGGCAAGGTCGACTTCCGCCTTCGCGGCGATCGCCTTGCTCGTGGTAGAGGCCAGCCCCTGCGACGCGAACAATGTGCCAGCGCTTTCCAATATGCGCGCGCGGGTCGCCGCACCGTCCGACCGGGGGCCTCGGAGGGGTTTGCCATTCATGATTTGCTCTTGAACCGGATCAGATTGTAGGACAAGTCGAACATTAAATCCGATTTAGACTAACATTCTTTTCGCCGCAGTCCTCACCGTCCGGAGTCGTCACATGCACAATCGCACCCTTAGTATCCTCGGCATGGCCGGACTGGCGCTGAGTGGGTGTGGCGGGAAAGATGCCGGCAAGACCGAACTTGTCCTTCAGGGCAATGTCGATGTGCGGCAGGTTTCGCTCGCGTTCGAGGACAGCGGCCGCATCGCACAAGTGCGGGCGGAGGAAGGTGACAGCGTGAAGGCGGGAAGCATCCTGGCCACGCTCGATACCGTGTCGCTCAACCTGCAGGCCGAGGAAGCCAAAGCCCAGGGCGAGGTGCAGCGGCAGAATCTGCTGCGCCTGCGCAATGGCTCCCGGCCGGAGGAAATCGCCCAGGCCCAGGCGCGCCTGACGTCGGTGGAAGCCGAGGCGGCGCGCGCGGAAGGTGATCTCGCGCGTCTTCGCGGCATTGCCGCCTCGACCCAGGGGCGCGGGGTCAGCGCGCAGGATGTCGATCATGCCAGCAAGACGGCAGTGGCGGCGCGGGCAAGGGCGCGCGAACAGGCCGAAGCGCTCCGCCTTGCCCGGCGTGGCCCGCGGGCGGAAGATGTCGCGGGTGGTGAAGCCCAGGTGAAGGCGGCGCAGGCGCAGGTCGCGCTGCTCCAGCACCGGATCGACCAGGGCGTGCTGCGCGCGCCGGTCGATGGGGTGGTGCGCTCGCGCCTGCTCGAACCGGGCGACATGGCCTCGCCGCAGAAGGCGGTGTTCGCCATCGCCCTCGCTGATCCCAAATGGGTGCGGGTCTATGTGAACCAGCCCGACCTTGGCCGCATCAAGCCGGGCATGGCGGCGAGCGTGGTCAGCGACAGCATGCCCGATCAACCGGTGCCCGGCAGGATCGGCTATATCTCGTCGGTCGCCGAATTCACGCCCAAGTCGGTCGAAACCGAGGAACTGCGGACCAGCCTCGTCTATGAGGTCCGGGTGCAGGTCGAGGACAAGGCCAACCGCCTGCGGCTTGGGCAGCCGGTGACGGTGCGGATCAATACCGGCAATGGCGGCGCGGCGCGGTGAGCGAGCCCGACATAACGGTCGCGATCGAGGGCTTGCGAAAACGCTTCGATGCGCCCGACGGCAAGCCGTTCGATGCGATCGACGACATCTCGCTGACCGTCCGCGCGGGCGAGCTGACCGCCTTCGTCGGTCCCGACGGCGCGGGCAAGACCACGCTCATGCGAATGATGGCGGGGCTGCTGCGCCCCGACGAGGGCAGCCTCAATGTGCTGGGCATCGACGTGCGCGCCGATCCGCAATCGGTGCAGAACCGCATCAGCTATATGCCTCAGCGCTTCGGCCTCTACGAGGATCTGAGCGTCCAGGAAAATCTCGATCTCTACGCCGACCTCCACGGCGTGCCGCAGGAGGTGCGCCGCGAGCGCTTCGGCCGGATGCTCGAGATGACCGACATGGCGCGCTTCACCGACCGGCCGGCGGGCAAGCTGTCGGGCGGCATGAAGCAGAAGCTGGGGCTAGCCTGCACGCTGGTGCGCTCGCCCGACCTGCTGCTGCTCGACGAGCCGAGCGTCGGGGTCGATCCGCTCTCGCGCCGGGACCTGTGGAAGATCATCGACCAGCTCATCGCCGACGAGCAATTGAGCGTCATCGTCAGCACCGCTTACATGGACGAAGCCGAGCGCTGCGGGCAGATTTTCGTTTTCCATCACGGCAGGATACTGGCCGACGGCCCGCCGGATGCGCTGCGAAAGAGGGCCGAAGGCCTCGGTTATGTGGCCGACGCCTTGCCGGATCGGCCCGCGCGGGTTCTCCAGGCCCGCCTGATCGATGCACCGGACCGGATCATCGATGCGGTTCCCAAGGGCGGCGACGTTCATTTCATTCGCAGGCCGCAATGCGACGAAGCAGCGCTGGCCGACCTGCTGTCCGACACAAGGGTCCAGCCACGCGACGCCGAACTCGAAGACGCCTTCATGCTGCTGTTGCGCGAGCATGAGAACGAGCCGGCACAAGCAGCCGATGATGCGAACACGAACAAGGAAGACGGGGATCGGTACGGTACGGCCGAAACCGCGTCGCCATCTGCCGGGGAACGGGACGGGCCAGTGATCGTCGTGCGGGATCTCGTCCGCAAGTTCGGCGATTTCACTGCCGTTGCCAGCACGTCCTTCGACGTGCAGCGCGGTGAGATCTTCGGGCTGCTCGGCCCCAATGGCGCGGGCAAGACCACCACATTTCGCATGCTGTGCGGCCTGCTCCCGGCGACCAGCGGTCATCTCGAGGTGGCGGGTGTCGATCTGCGCACGGCACGCGCCAAGGCGCGGGCACGGATCGGCTATGTCAGCCAAAAGTTCGCGCTCTACGGCAACCTCTCGGTCAGGGAGAATCTCGAATTCTTCGCCGGCGCTTATGGTCTGCGCGGCGAGCGGAAACGCGAGCGGGTCAAGGCGGTGATCGCGCAGTTCGATCTTGATGCGTCGGCGCAGAGCGGCATCCTGCCGGTCGGTTACAAGCAGCGGCTCGCCATGGCGGCGGGGCTGCTGCACGAGCCCGACATCCTCTTCCTCGACGAGCCGACCAGCGGCATCGACCCGCTCGCGCGCCGCGCCTTCTGGCGCACGATCACCAGCCTGGCGCAGGGCGGCGTCACGATCATCATCACCACCCATTTCATGGAAGAAGCGGAATATTGTGACCGCATCGCCATCCAGGATGCCGGCGAACTGCTCGCGCTCGGAACGCCTGCCGAGATGCGCGAACAGGCCGGCGACGACGCAAGCGACATGAACGAGGCTTTCATCGCCATCGTCGAACAGAACCGTGCCCGCCAAACCAATGAGAAGGTGGCCGCATGAGCAGCGCCTCAGGCTTCCACAGGCGGCTGATCGCGCTGACCCGCAAGGAAGTGCGCCAGCTCCTGCGCGACAAGAGCAACCTGTTCGTCGGTCTGCTGCTGCCGCTCGCGCTCATCTTGCTGTTCGGCTACGGCCTGTCCTTCGACGTGAAGGATGCGCCGGTCGCGATCGTGCTGGAGGATCGCTCCCCCGCCGCTCAGGAAGCGGTCGCGGGGATCGGCGGCTCACCCTATCTCGTGCCCGTCGCAGCCGCGAGCATGGACGAGGCCGTCAGGCTGATCCGCGCGCATAAGGTCGAGGGCATCGTGCGTGTGCCGGTCGATTTCTCCCAGCGCCGAGCCGCGGGCGATGCGCGGATACAGCTTATCGTCAACGGCGCGGATTCGACGACAGCGTCCGCAATCGAAGGCTATGTGAACGGCGGGATCCAGACAGCCTCTCGCCATATAATGGATCGATCCGGTAGCGGATCGGGAGGCGGTATCACGCTGGTGCAGCGCACCTGGTTCAACGAGGCGGGCGTCAGCACCTGGTATCTGGTGCCCGGCCTCCTCGTGCTGGTGATGACCCTGATCGGCGCGTTCCTCACCTCGCTGCTGATTGCGCGGGAATGGGAGCGCGGCACGTTGGAATCGCTGTTCGTGACCCCGGTTCGCCCGCTGGAGCTCGTGCTCTCCAAGCTTGCGCCCTATGTGGTGATCGGCGCGATCGATATGGGCGTCTGCCTGATATCAGCGCGCTTCCTGTTCGAGGTGCCGATCCGCGGCTCGCTCCTCGTCATCATTGTCGCCTCGCTGCTCTACCTGATCGTCGCGCTGCTGCTCGGCCTGTTCATCTCGGGAACGACCCGTAACCAGTTCGCCGCCAGCCAGATGGCGCTGCTGGCGAGCTTCATGCCGGCGATGATGCTGTCGGGCTTTGTCTTCGACCTGCGCAATGTGCCGCTGGTGATCCAGATCGTCAGCCAGCTTCTGCCCGCAACGCACTTCATGGAGCTGGTGAAATCGCTGTTCCTCGCCGGGACGATCTGGCCAATGGTCCTCAAGAATTGCGCGATTCTCGCCGCCTACGGCGTCCTGCTGGCCTTCGTCACCGGGCGCACCTTGCGCAAGAGGCTGGACTGATGCGCGTTGCTGGACTGACACTCGGCGCCGACTTCATCGCCTGGCTCGCCCAGACCTTCGCGCTCGTCCGCAAGGAGATACTGGCGCTGGTCAAGGATCCCGCCAACCGCACGATCCTGTTCGCCCCGGCCCTCATGCAGGCCCTGCTGTTCGGTTATGGCGCGACCTACGACCTGACCCATGTGCCCTATGCGGTGGTCGACCAGAGCCGTAGCGCCGCCTCCACCGAATTGCTTGCGCGGCTCGACGGCACCGGCGTGTTCCGGCGCGAGGCGGCGCTCGCGTCCAACGCGCAGATCGGCGACCTCATCGACAGCGGCAAGGTGCTGCTCGCGATCAGCATCCCGTCCGACTTCGAGCATCGGTTGACCGTGGGCGATACCGCGCCGATCCAGATCATCCTTGATGGCCGCAACAGTTCGACGGCGGGGGCGGCGGCAGGCCAGATCGGCGCGATCGTTGCCGATTATGGCCGCTCGTTGGGCGGCAGCCCGCCGATCACCGTCGAGCGGCGGGCCTGGTATAATCCGAACCTGGAATCGCGCTGGACGCTGATGCCCGCAATGATCGCGGCGCTGAGCTTTTTGCAGACCCTGCTGCTGTCGGCGCTGTCCGTCGCGCGCGAGCGCGAACAGGGAACGTTCGACCAGCTGCTGGTGACGCCGCTGGGTCTGATGCAGATCCTGATCGGCAAGGCTATTCCCTCGATCCTCGTCGGCCTCATCCAGTCGACCATCATCCTGCTCATCATCCGCTTCTGGTTCGAGATTCCGATGAACGGTTCCTACTGGCTGCTCTATCTGGGGCTCGTCACGTTCACGGCCGCGGGTGTCGGCATCGGCATGTCGATCTCGGCCCTGTCGCTCACCATGCAGCAGGCGATGCTCTATACCTTCCTGCTGGTGATGCCGTTGATGCTGTTGTCGGGCATGCTGACGCCGGTGCGCAACATGCCGCAGATCCTCCAACTCATCACCTACGTCAATCCGCTGCGCTTCGGCATCGATATGGTGCGCCGCATCTATCTTGAGGGCGCGGTCTTCGCCGATGTCGCCCTCGACTTCGTGCCGATGCTGGTGGTGGCAGCCATTACCCTGCCGCTCGCCGCATGGCTCTTCCGCAACCGCCTCGCCTGATGAACTGGACTTTCGCCATGCCCTTCATTCCGCCCGCATCTAGCATCCCGATCCGGCAGGCAATTGCTTCTTCCCTGATGGCACTTGCCCTGGCCGGCTGCACCATGGGACCGAACTTCACGAAGCCGGCGCCCTCCGCGCCCGCCGACTGGACGAGTTGGCGCAGCGGCGACGCCAGCCTGCATGGGGCCATCGGCACGGACGCCACATTGCCTGCCGATTGGTGGCGGGCGTTCAATGATCCCGTGCTGGATGAACTGGTGCGCCGCGGTTTCGCCGCGAGCCCGGACCTCCAGACCGCCGCGCTGCACGTCGCGCAGGCGCGCGTCCAGCGTGGTAGCGCGGCGGTGCAGGGCTTGCCGCAGATCAATGCCAGCGGGCAGGTGTCGCGCCAGCGCCAGAGCGAACATGGCGCCAGTACGCGGCTGCTCAACGTGGTATCGAGCTCCTCGTCAGGTTCTGATCGGGATGCCCTGGTCAAGCTATTGAGCGAGCCGTTCACGCTCTACCAGACCGGGCTCGACGCCTCCTGGGAGCTCGACCTTTGGGGCAAGGTCCGGCGGTCGCTCGAGGCGGCCGATGCGGGCGTCGCGCAGCAGGCCGCGCTGCTCGATCATGCCCGGCTCAGCCTTGCCAGCGACGTCGCGCGCAATTATTTCGATCTGCGCGCGACCCAGCGCAAGATTGCGCTCGCGCGGGAGGACATCACGGCGCTCAAGGAACGCACCGATCTTCTCTCGGCCCGCACCACGGGTGGGATTAACAATCACTTCGATCTCGAACGCCAGCGTAGCGAATTGCAGGGGATCGAGGCGCAACTGCCCGCGCTGCTCGCCCAGGAAGCCGCGCAGGCCAACCAGATCGCCCTGCTGCTGGGGGAACGGCCCGGCGCCCTAGGCGATCTGCTGAAGCCGGTGGCCGATGCCGGCAAGCCCGCGCTGCCCGATCTGGCGCTCGGCCTTCCCTCCGAGATCGCGTTGTGCCGGCCTGATATCCGCGCGGCAGAAGCCCGGTTGCACAGCGTCACTGCCAATATCGGTGTCGCCAAAGCGGACATGTATCCGAGCATCCGCCTCGGCGGTGGGTTCAACCTCGAATCCTATCGAGCCGAGAACCTGTTCGACTGGGCGAGCCGCGCCTGGTCGATCGGGCCGAGCGTCAGCCTGCCGCTGTTCGATGGCGGGCGGCGCAAGCGCGTCGTCCAGCTTCGCGAGCTGGAGCAGAAGGAAGCGGCGGTCTCCTACCAGCAGACCGTGCTTCAGGCCTGGCAAGAGATCGACGATGCGCTCAATGGCTATACCGCCGAGCAGCAGCAGAACGCGATGCTGGCCGCGCGGCTCGACAGCGCGCGGGCCGCGTTCGATCTGGCATCCGCGCGCTATCGGGGCGGGGTCATCACCTGGCTGGACGTCATCGACAGCCAGCGGACGATGCTGCAGGCGTCGCGCGATCTGGCGGACAGCAATGGGCGCCTCGCAACCCGCTATGCCGCGCTCAACAAGGCGATCGGGAACGCATCGGAATCGACGGCAGCTAAAGCGAATTGAGTGCGGCGCCAGAAGCGGCGATGAGCAAAGCCACCGATGTTCATCAACGTAAGGTGTTGTCAGGATGTTTGCCGGGCGCGCGCCGCGATGCGCTTGCGGGCCACGCCGATATGCGCAACCGGTGCCGCCTTAATGCCACGTTCTTCATTGGATCGATGATCGACGCGGACATCATATCCCAGCGCCGCGAACTTATCGTTCAGGACCCTCGCCCAAGCGGCACGGATGTCGAGCAGCTTCCCGCGACTGTTCCATTCGCGCGGTTTCTGGCCAAACAGCCCGTCAACGATCGGACGGGTCGGTATCAGCAGATAGCCATGGTGGCGCTTGCCCCTGGGCGTGTCGCCCATCTCGATCAGCGTCAGGTCGGCGGCAAAACCCGCGACGCAAAATATCTCGCTGGCGAAACGCCGCAGGACCGCGATCGACGCCGGCAGGTCCAGTTCATCGGGCAGCGCGACGTCGAACTGCCTGGCGAGCTGCGCGTCCTTGCGGATTTCGGCTGCTGCCAATGCGTTCCAGAAACACTCGCGATCCTCCCACTGCGCGGGGGCCCCGGACGGCAGTATCAGCGCCGACCAGGCGACCGCCCGCTTGTTCGCGAAATTGGAAAACCGGCCGTAGCGCTCATCGTACAGCCGGCAGCTGTTTTGCCAGGCCGCGGCCGCGACGATGCTGCGTCCAGCGCCGCGGCTGATGATATTCACATGGAAATGAAAGATCGCCATCTTTTCCTCCTGTCCCAGCGTCACGCCCGAACCGGACCGTCAATTTTCATGACCGGTCCTTCCCGTCGTTCCGCGACCATTCCGGCAAGAGGTCCTGTTTCAACCCGGTGATCACCGCGTCCGAGATCGCCTCGATGCACTTGCGCTCGATGTAGGCGAGGTCGCCGTGGATCAGTTGCCGCGGGAACCGCATGCGTTGGCCCGCATAGAGGACAGGCAGCGCGATATGCGCGGTCGATGCACCGAGCCGGAGCAGTGCGATCAGATGATCCTCCAGCCTTATCCCCGGATCGCCGGACTCGATCGCGCGATACCAGCGCAGGCTTCCGCCCATTTCGGTGGCGACCTCCAGCTGCGTCAAACCGAGCGCCTTTCGCGCCTGCCTGATCTTCTCGCCGGAGAGCTTCTTGAGTTCCTTGAAGATCGACAGGTCGACGTCGGCGAATTTTCCATCGGATGCCATATGTCCTTCCTCCCCGGTTCGGCCCGTCGGGCTCTGTGGGTTATCCGGCGAAGGTAGAATCGCGAAGCGGTCGGCATCAAGAATAGATGCCGATGATTTTAGAGGAATATTTCTGCTCATTTGCAACGGATGCGCGAGCATATTTATTTTCTGACGCGCAATGGGCAGATAATTTCCCGTTTCCTCCACATCGGATCATTCAGGAACTTCATTGTCGAACCGGCACCGGATCAGGCCATGTGATCCCGAAAGCGAGTTTATAAGGCTAAGTTCGCATATTTACGGCTAATATCGCCATTTCAGGCACTACGCTGCCGGGTCCTGTTGCAATCCTCTTCGTTTCAAATCACTCAGATCGTGTTCCGAGGGTTCAAGTCGAATCGGACCTGATACTTCGGACCATTAAGTATTCATCAACCATGGCGCGGGGCGCCAGCATGGAGTCGTGCATGATGCCGATTGCCAAAGCGATGACGGCTGCCCTGGGCGCACTGATCGTCACGACGACGGCCTGTGCCGGACCCGGCGGACATGGCCGACAGACAGTTGTCGCGCCGGTGGCCGAGCAGCCGCGCATCGTGGTGGCGACGGTCGATGGGTTCGTTCTGCGCGCCGCCGCGACGAACCGGACGGAGCCGATGCCCGCAACCGTCACCGCCGATCACATCCCGGTGGGAACGGGCACGCATATCGATGCGCGCCTGCTCTCCCGCCCCGCCAGCACTCTTCAGGAGACTTCGCATGCGCATCCGTAAGTTGGGGGCCACAACCCTCGCTCTCCCCCTGTTGGTTGCCGCTCAAGGCGCGGCGTTCGCGCAAGCCGCCGATCCGCTTACCGCCGCCGCGCGCGACGCGGAAAGCGAATTGCGGCAGACATTCGTCAATCTGCAATTCGAGGATTTCGGGCCGGCGCCCGTCAAGGGCCCGATCTATCAGGCGACGGCAGGCGGCCGCATCATCTATTATGCGCCTGACAGCGAACATCTGCTGTTCGCGGAAATCTACGACCGCAACGGCCAGAACCTCACCGCGCTGGCGCAGAACACCGCTTCAGCGAAGAAACTCGCCGGGATCGACACCGGCATGGCTCTCGCCATCGGTCCGGCGGGCGCGCCCACGGTTGTCGAATTCACCGATCCCGATTGTCCCTATTGCCGCGCGCTCGAGCGCTTCTGGGCGGCGAAGGCCGCCGAAGGCAAGCCGGTACGGCGCCTGATCTTCTTCGTCTCCGGCATCCACGCCGAGGCCGCCGCCAAGGCCGAGCATGTCCTTTGCTCCCCGGACAAGGAAGCGGCGTTCAAGGCGATCTACGCCGGAGCCGCGCCCACGCCTTTGCGCACATGCGCGGAAGGTAAGGCCAGGGTCGAGGCGCATGCAGGAATCGTCGGCAAGACCGGCATCACCGGCACGCCAACCCTGATCGCGGACGGACAGATGATTTCCGGTTTCCGGCAGGCCGAGATCGAGGCGTTCCTCGACGGTAAGAAGGCGCTCGCCAATGCCGGCCGCTGATCGCCTTCCGGCTCCTCACATCGCGAACGCGCGGTGCATCGGCCCTGCCGCTGCCGCGCAAATCCCAATGCCGGCGGCGGGACCCGAACCGGGCCGTCCAGCCTCGCCGTCGGCCGACAGCGATCCTCATCGATGCCGGCAAGCAGTCCCCGGAGCGGCCCATCTTCCCTGGAGCAAGTGCATGTTGAAAACACTCGGCAGACAATCCGCCTCAATCGCCAATGTCGGCATTCCCGTAACCCTGCTCGCGCTGCTCGGGGCCGGTGGGGCTCACGCCTTCTCGGCGCCGGCGGCCGGCGACCTCGGCTACGACATCTACGATATCGTGGTCAATCAAGGGGTCAAAGGCCCGCTCGGCTTCGTCGGCGGCGTCGCGGCCTTCCTGTTCGGCGTGAGCAGGCTCTTCTCGAACATCATGATCGGCATCCCGACCATCGTGGCGGCCGTCTGCCTGATCAAGGCGGACTCGATCCTCCAGACATTCGGAATGGTCATCTGACGGATTGGTCCGCCGCCGCGCCTGGGCGCGGTCGGCGGACCTCAACGGGCCAGGGCGCATGAGGCGCACTGGCGGGACAACCCCCGAAGTTCAACCAGCTTCGCAGGGAGGTCACGACGCAAGGAGGAGAAGGCTCGTGGACGAGCGGCTACCCCAATATCTGCACAAACCTGTCCAGATCCTGTGGTTTGGATCGGACGAGTTCGTGCTCGTGATCACGGTGATCTTCGTCGCCGTGATCGTGGGCGGGATGCTCGGTTGGGCGCTCGTCGCGGGTCTTCTCCTTTTCGTTCCCTGGCTCCGCACCAAGCCGCGCGGCTTCATCCCGCACATGGCCTGGCGCTGGGGGCTTGTCCGCTGGTCCAACTATCCGGGTCCGACCCAGACCCGGTTCTACGAGTGAGGCGGGCCATGTTCGGACGCAAATCCCCCGACACACCCCCACGCGATCCGCTGATCGGCAAGCCCGGCAGCTATGGCATCCACCGCTACCTGCAGGGAGCGAGCAACCTGTTCGAGGAGAACCGACTGCTGAAGCTCGCCGTCATCGGCCTGTTCGGTATCACGGCGGTGCTGGGCATGGTGATCTACACCTCCAACCAGAACACCCGGACGGTCATCGTCCCCTTCGGCGCGGGCGGCGACCTCTATGTCACGGGCGGCGAGCCGTCCGAGGCCTATCTGCGCTCGATGACTCGCAATGTCGTGTCGCTTTCGGGAACCTATTCAGCCTACTCGGCCGACCGGCAGTTCCAGGAACTGCTGAGCATCACGCATCCGTCCACCTACAACAGCCTGCGCGACAGCCTCAACCGGCTGCTCGACGAACTGGCCAACAACCCCACGCTCTCGATCGCGACCTACATCCGTCCCGATCAGCCCGTGACCTGGACCCGGACCGAGATACTCGTGCCGGTCGAGAAGGTCCGGGTGATCGGCGGCGTGATCCGCAAATTCCGGGGCAATCTGCGGATTCGCTACGTGATCGACAATGGCCGTTTCTGGCTGACCGCCCTTACCGAGGAAAATTTCGATGCGAACCCCCGTTAAGCGGGCGTTGGCGCTCGCCCTCCTGGCCACGCCATTGCCCTCAATGGCGCAGACCGTCACCGCGCTGCCCGATCAAACCAGCACCATTCGCCTGTCCAATCGCGACATCAACCATGTCGTCTGCGCGGGCGGCGAAATCGAGGACGTCAGGTTTTCGGCCGAAAAGGCGATCGCCGTCGAGCGTGCCGGATCGGACGCCTGGATCAAGTTCCTCGTTCGCGAGATCGACGATGCCGGGATGGTGACGCGCAGCTTCGTCACCGTACCGTCCGAATTCTTCATCACCTGCAACGGCGCGGTCTATGCGCTCTATGCCGAGCCGTCGGACATTCCGGCGCAGACGGTGTTGCTCCAGCCCGGTGCTCCCCAGCGCGCCCGCGCCAATGAGGAACTGCTAGGGCCCCTGGTCGAAGAAGAACGGGCGGTCTCGATCACGCTCTCGATGCTCCAGGACCGGATCCCGGCGAGCTTCACCAGCGTCGCGCCGCGATCAGGTCCGATCCGGCTCCGGGCGCTGCCGGGCGCCACGCTGGAGGAACGACGCCGGATCGAGATCGACGGGTCCGGCCTCTCGGCATCGGAATATCTGGTCTCTGCCGCTGGCGGCGCGCAGCTCGACGAACGCGGTTTTCTCGACGGCGCGCTCGGCGCCAACATCTTCGCGATCACGCTCGACCGGGGCAATATCGAGGCCGGGGAAGCCGCGCGGCTGATCGTCGTTCGCCGGGGAGCCGGGCAATGAGCGGCGGGGACTCTCGCGGCGGTCGCGGGCCCCGCGGGCGCGGTCCTGACGATCGCGCGGAGGAACTCGACCTCGACGGCTATGAGGCGGACCGCCCTCGTTCTGGCGAGAATACGCGCGGCCCCGCGCTGCTCGATCTCAAGACGCGGTGGCAAACGCTGACCGCACGCCAGCAGCTGCGCTTAAGGCAGCTTGGCGTCGCCGGCGCGATCGGCGTGCTGGGGCTCGGCCTCTATACGGCGAGCGGCAACAAGACCGAGCAGGCCGCGCCATCGCCCAGCTCGAAGCTCGACATGGGCGCGGGGCTTCGCGGCGACAGCCTCGAGGTCAAGCTGCGCGGCGACCTCCAGAAGATCCTCGACGGACAGCAATTGCTCGGCGATCGCGTCACCGCCATCGAGGAAGGCAAGGTCGTGCCCGGCGCCGGCACGCCGCCCCATGCGCTCGACGGCGATCTGCCTCCGGCAATACCCGGCTCGGTTCCCGATTTTCCCGAACCGCCCGCGACCGGTGACATCGATCCGTCCGTCGCGAAGCCGCCCTCACCGCCTGCCGCGCCGCCCGCGCCTCCGGCCCCGCCGGTCGAGAAGACCGTGGGCGCGATCGGCGCCGCGACCAGCCCGGTCGCGGCCGCCGATGGGGCACAGGCCGCTAAAAAAAAGACGCGGACCATCTATTTGCCACCTGGTTTCATGAAGGCGCGGCTCCTCACCGGGATCGATGCGCTGGCGAGCCGGGATGCGACCAACAATCCCGAACCATTGATCGCGCGGGTGCAAGCCCCCGCCGTCCTGCCCAATGACGTCAAAGCCAACCTCGCCGGCTGCTTCGTCATCGGCAACGCCACCGGGTCGCTCGCGAAGGAACGGGTCGAGGTCCAGTTGGTCAGCCTCTCCTGCGTCGATTTCGACGAACGCTCGGTCGTCGACCAGCCCATCAAGGGCTTCTTCGTCGACGCCGACGGCAAGAAGGGCCTCTCCGGCAAGGTCGTCACCCGCGCCGGGGCTGCGCTCGCCCGCGCGTTCATCGCCGGCACCATCACCGGGGTCGCCGATACGGTCCAGAACACCGTCGGTGACGTCTCGACCTCGGCGCTGGGTTCGGTGCGCACGCTCGATGCGGGCGACGCCGCACAGGCCGGCATCGCCGGCGGCCTGTCGCGATCGTCCGAGAAGCTCACGGATTTCTATCTCGATCTCGCGCGTCAGGCGGGGCCGATCGTCGAGGTCGGCGCGGCGAAGGACGTCGTGGTCGTGATTCAGGAGGGCGTCACCCTCGAAATCAAGCCGACCGCCGGGAGCAAATTCTGATGCGCCGGCTCCTCATCCAACAGGGAGTATCGCCCATGCGGCCTCTATCGCCCGCGCGCCGATCGCGCGCCCTCTCCCGGCTTCTTCCGGTCTGCGCCGCCTTCATGCTGAGCGGCTGCGCCACGCTGGGTTCGGTCATGTCGCCCTATAGCGAGAAGTTCAGCTGCAAGAACGACGATCATGGCCAATGCATCCATCCTGAGAAAGCCTATGCCGATGCCGTTGCGGGCGTCGCATCGAAGTCCGATCCGGCGGTCACCAGGGACAGGAAACTGCTCAAGGACGGCAAGTCCGCACGCAGTTCGGGCGGATCAGGCTCTGGCAAAGCGGCATCGGGCGCCTTCGCCGGTTATCGCGACAGCGTCTATCGCGAGCTGCAGGGGCTGATCGAGCAGCCGGTCACGCCGATGCTCAAGCCCCCGCGTTCGGTCCGCACGCTGATCCTGCCCTATGCCGACCGGCAGCGTCCCGACCGGCTCTACATGCCGCGCTATGTCTATTCGCTGGTCGAGCGCCCGCAATGGGTGGTCGGCGACTATCTTGTCGCCCCGGTTTCGCCCGCGTCCCGCGTGAACGTGCTCGAACAGGTCCGGGACCACCTCGACGATGGCCAGAATGAAGTGGGCCCCCGGCCATGACCAGCTATCAATCGGGCATGACGCTGGCGCGGCTGCGCCGCAGCGTCGAGCGCGACAGCTATTCCGACTTCATGCCGCTCGCTGCCTGGGTCGAGGAAGAACAGGCATTCCTCACCATCGACGACGGCTGGGGATATAGCTGGGAGCTGGTCCCCTCCCCCTATATGTTCGCCCATGTCCATGAGGCGCTGCTGGGGCTGCTCAACGTCAATTTTCCCGAAGGCACGATCCTCCAGCTCCAGAGTTTCGCCGACCCGCTGATCGACGATGCGCTCGACGCCTTTCTCGACCTCAAGACACGGCCCGATCCGCTCATCCAGGCCTCGGCCCGGCGCACCTTCGACTATCTGCGCGCCGGCACCATGGGCTTGAAGGCCCTGCATGGCATCCCGATCCGCGATTTCCGCGCATTCCTGTCGGTCAAGACGCGCGCGCCGATGGACAGCGACCTGCGCCGCCAGATCGAGGAGCAGCTCGCCAAGCTCGGCATCCGCCCGATGGCGCCGAGCGAGATCATCTCGCTCTACCGGCGCATTTTCAACGGCGTTCATGCGCCCGCGCCCGGCGTCTTCACCCAGACCGCCGACGTGCCGCTGCGCCGCCAGATCATCGATGCCGGGCCGGCGCTCCGCTTCGACGGGCCGGAAGTATATCTGGGCAACCAGGTGGCGCGCTGTCTGACGCCCAAGTCGCCGCCGCGGCGGATCACCGCCGAACGTGCCAATCGTCTCACCGGCGGCATGCGCGGGTCGTCCGAGGACAGCGACCAGATCGGCGGGCCGTTCCTCTATACGCTCAATGTCCTCTTCGATCACTCGGCCTTCGAGATCCACAAGCGCGCGCAGATTCTCTCGGCGCAGAAGGCGGCGGGGTCCTTCGCGGTCGAGGTCGGCAAGCAGATCGAAGAGATCGGGTGGATCCTGGACGAGGCCGGAAACACCCGGTTCGTCTCGGTAATCCCCACCATGTGGGTGTTTGGCCGCGACCGCCATCAGGCCCGCGAGATGGCGGCGCGCGCCAAGCGGCTGTGGGAGAGCGAACCGCTGCCGTGGATGGTCCAGGAGGAATCCTACCTCAACCCGATCCTGCTGGCGGCAAGCCTGCCCTTCGGCCTGTACCCCGAGCGACGCACGATCGGTATGCTGCAGCGCGATTTCCGCGTGCCGGTGCGCGCGGGCGTGCTGATGTCGCCGATCCAAACCGATTTCCGGGGCGGCGGGCGGCCGGCGCTGCTCTATACGGGCCGCAAGGGGCAGCTCATCACGCTCGACCTCTTCGATCCGCGTATCAACAACTACAACTTCATCGTCTCGGCGGAATCGGGCGCGGGCAAGAGCTTCCTGCTCAATAACCTGTGCCAGCAGTATTTCGCGCAGAACGCGCTCATCCGCATCATCGACATCGGCGGCAGCTACAAGAAACTCTGCACGCTCTGCTCGGGCCGTTACATCGATCTGGGCGAAGAGCATCTCGTCCTCAATCCGTTCGACCTGGGGCTCGCTCTCGACGGCGACGATCGAGAGTCCGCGATCTCGATGGCGGTGTCGATCGTCGCGGAGATGGCCAACGCCGGGACGCGCAAGCCCGTCACGACGTCCGAATGGAACCTGCTCAAGTCCGCCGTGCAATGGGCGATCGAGAGCGGCCGCGCGGAAGCCGGGATCGATGCGGTGCGCGAATGGCTCGGCTCCTATCCGGCCAACACCGTCTCCGATCTCGACCGGGTCGACCACCTCGTGCCCACGGCGCGCGAATTGGCCTTCAACCTGCGTGATTTCGGGTCGGACGGAGCCTACGGCCATTATTTCAACGGTCCCAGCACGTTCGACATCTCGAACGATGAATTCGTGGTGCTCGAACTCGAGCGCCTGAAGGCCATGCCTGACCTGTTCAACGTGGTCGTCATGGTGGTGATCAACGCGGTAACGCAGGAACTCTACCTGTCCGCCCGTGATCGCCCCCGCTTCGTGCTGTGCGATGAAGCCGCGCAGTTCATGACCCGCGAAGAGGGCCAGGACCTGTCGCGCCTCGCCGAGGCGATCAGCCAGGGCTATCGCCGCGCCCGAAAATATCGCGGCAGCTTCGGCATCATTCTCCAGAGCATGAACGATCTGCTGCTGTTCGGCGGCACGGGACAGGTGATCCTGGAAAATGCCGCGACGCGCTTCCTCCTGCAGGGATCGACCTATGACAAGGCGGTCGAAAACAAGATCCTCGACTATTCGGGTTTCGTCCTCGACCTCCTGAAATCGGTCCGCAACAACAAACCGAACTATTCGGAAGTCTTCATCGACAGCCCGCTTGGCCTCGGCATCGCCCGGCTCGTCGTCGATCCGTTCAGCTACTGGATCAACACCTCCGCGCCCGAAGACGTGGCCGCGTTCGAGGCGCTGGTCCGCGCCGGACGCTCGCCGCTCGAAGCGGTGTGCGATCTCGCCGGCGTCGATCCCGCCGGGATAATCGGCACGTCCTTCGATGACGCAGCGCCGCTGAAGCGGAGTGCGCTGTCATGACGCGGCGCTCCCCCTCCCCCGACCAGTTGCCACTCCGGCTCGTGGAGAGCCCGGATGAGGATATCGAGCGGATCATCGAGGCGCGCGTCGCCGCACGGGCGGAAGCCGACGCATTGCGCTGGCGCTTCCGCCTGGTGGTCATCGAATCCGTGATGATCGCATCGCTCGTGCTCGCGGCCGGGCTGGTGCTCGAACAGCCCGCCGGCATCGTTCTTCGCGGCGCGGCGATCGTTGGCGGCGGCTGTTTCCTGACCGGGCTCATCCTCATCGGCCTGACCGGGGCCGCGGGCCGCTTGCTCGCAAAACTCAGGAGGAAAAGATGATGCTGGACATACTCCCGCCCAGTGGCGGCAATGAGCGCCTGACCCTCGTCGTGCGCAGGCCGGACGAATCCCTTCACGACTACCTGGTCCGCTGCCAGTGGGAACTGGGCGACCGGGTCCGGTTCCTCGCGTCCGTTCGCGATGCGCAATGGACCATCCTGGAAAGCGAGCGCCAGCGCTGGCGGCGGCATGCTCTCCTGCTGACCTTCACCGGGCCGGTCATCGCCGCCCTGGCCTATGCCGGCCTAGGGTTGTGCGGGGCCGCAGACAGCGTGCCCGTGCCGCTCGTGGCCGGGCTGATCGCCTGTGCCGGACTCACCGGCGCCGCGCTGGCGATCGGCATCGCCCGCATCATCGACAGCATCCCGAATTGGCTGGTCACGCGGAGGGCACGCAGATGGGCATGAACGGCAGCTTCTCCGGATCGCCCGACCCGTCGTCGATCCGCCCGCTGGTCGGCGACATGATCCGCTGGCTTGCCCGGCAGATCGACGGCGGGATCGACGAAATCCCTCCTCGTCCCGGAAAACGGCCGGAGGATCTTTTGGTCCGTCCAGGGATGGCGCCGCGCCTGCCGGGCGAGACGCAGGAAGCCTATGTCGAACGCCTGCATCGCTCGAATGAAGCCGTGCTCCTGATCATGGCCCGCGCCGCGCTTGCCATGGAATATACGTCCGGTCGGGACGAGAGGATCGCGGCTCTGCGCTTTCGGCAGATCGTGGGCCTCGAAGCGGCGGCGGCCTCGATCATCGTCGGCCTGTTCCTGCTCGTCCCGGAAATGCCCCTGTTCATGCGGGCGGCCATTATTGTCCTGACGCCGATCGCGCTTGTGCGGGGAGGACTTTGGTTCCTGCACCGCGCGTCGAGGATGGCAAATGCCCTCGCCCGACATGCCGAAAGGTGGGGCCGATGAACGGCATCTTCTCCGGCGCGCCTTGTCCGTCATCCATTCGCCTGCTGGTCGGCACGCATCTGCTGATGATCCTCCAGTCTTCGCTGGTGCTCTGGTCGGCCCCCGACCTCGGCGGCAGCCAGGCGCTGATCTGGCTCACGCTGTTCCTGGGCGTCACCGCGTTCATCTGCGCGGTCTGCGGCGAGAGTCGCACGCCTGCCGTTCCCTGGAGGGAGCGCCGCCGTGGTCGATAGACGTGTCCCCCAAGGCTGGCATGTCGTCGCCATCCAGTCCACGCTCATCGCCGGGTGTCTGGCCGGCGCGCTGATCGTCGCGGGGGTGGCCCACGCCGAGACATCGACCATCGGGCGCACCTGGCTGATCGCCGAGCCCGACGCGATGGCCGAGATCGAGGCGCGCGCCGCAAAGCAGCCGCCCAATATGGCGGAAAAGTTCGGACCGCGTTCGGGCTGGAGCGCATTGAAAGGCGCGACGCTCGGTGTCGCGCGCCAGACCCAGGTTCGCAGCGTTGTGCCGTTCTACACGCTCGATCAGGAAATCCGGCTGCCGGACGGCAAGCTGCTCTATCCGGCGGGCTTCACCTTCAACCCGCTGACCTATGTGTCGCTGCCGCAGAAGCTGGTGGTCGTGCATCCCCGCGATCTGGGCTGGGCGCTGAAGACCGCCGCGCTCACCGACTGGATCATCCTCACCGGCGGTGGGGACGCAAAGGACGATGCGCTCTCGCTTGGCGAGAAGCACGGCCGCGCCCTCTTCATTCTCGAGGAGCGCGTGAAGGAGCGGTTGGGCCTCACCGTCGCGCCCGTGATCGTCCGGCAGGTCGGCCAGAAGCTGGAGCTGACAGAGGTGCGCGCCGATCGCACTCCCGTACGAAAGGCCATCCCATGAGTCGGCTCATCTCGATGCTGCGCACCGGCGCGGCGGCCCTCGCTCTGGCGCTCGTCGCGCCCGCCACGCCTGCGCATGCCTCCAAATGCGAGGCGGGCACGGTGTTCAATCCGATCACCAAGGTGCGCTGGAACTGCATCTTCCCGATCACGATCGGGGGCGTGCGGGTGGGCTCCTACGATAAGCTCGACAAGGAACTGGACGCCCAGTCGGCCTCCAAACCGCTCTGCGCCTGCCGCAAGGGTGCGACCTTCTGGTTCGGGGTCAAGGTTTCGTTCTGGAGCCCGAACCGCATGATCGATGTCGTGACCGAGCCGGGCTGCATGATGGCGCTCGGCGTCGATCTCATGCCGACCGGCGGCAAGCTCCAGGGCAGCCAGTCGTCGATCTCCGACGGCACCAACACCCGCAAGATGTTCGCGCAGGCGCACTACTACATCAGCCCGGTCTGGAAGATGCTCGACATGTTCACCGACCTGCCGTGCATCGAAGATGACGGGTTCGACGTCGCGATGATCACCGAGGTTCTGCCGACCTGGCAGTCGGGGACGCTCGGCGCGATCATCCAGCCCGAAGGCATATTGTTCGGCAATCCGGCGGCGGGTCTTGCCTGCATGGCCGACAGCGCCGCGGCGGCCGCTGGCAAGGTCATTGACCCTCTATTCTGGTGCATGGGGTCCTGGGGCGCGACCTATCCGGTCGCCGGCGATATTCATTTTGGCGATAGCGTCGAGGCCTGGGCCGGGCTCGCCGCGCGCTCGACCTTCATGATGGGCAGGCTGGGCGCTCTCACGATCCATTCGGCGGACGGCTGCTCGTTCAAGGCGCAGCCGATCTGGACCAAGTCCCGCTACAAGCTCCAGATCATGGAGCCGGTCAAGGGCGGTAAGTGCGTCAATATCGGGCGGCCCGGCGCGCTCTGGACATCGGGCAAGCACGCGCCGGGCAAGGACAATGCCCAATTCATGTTGTTCGAGAAGGCGATCTGCTGCGCGGGGATTTCCACGCCATGAGCAGATCGCTTCCCCCAAACCGTGCGTCTCGCGCGGGTAGCTGCCCCGCTCGTCACGGAACGCTCCCCACCGTGAGCGGGCGCGCGGAAGGAGCGGCGGTGTGCCTTTCAACCGCCGCTCCCCCCTCGGTCAGCGCGGCCGAAAGCCCCCCGCCGGGGCCGGCAATGCCCCCTCCCGCCGTATCTCCGGTGGCGGCCGCGCTGACCATTTTTGAGGGACAGGCCGTCTTCAGGATACTCTCGCCCGGATCCAGCGCGTTCCGGGCGGGAGACATGCTGCGCTTCGCCCATGGCTCGCGAACCACCCGCGCGAGGACGCCATGGTGAAGCGCGGCATCCTCCTCCTCGCGGCCAGCGCTCTGGCGCCGGCGCCGCTCTCGGCCCAGACGGTCGAGGACCGCGCCCGCGCCGCCGCCGAAGCATCCCGCGCGAAGACCTCGGACAGCGATGCGATCCAGCAGAATTATCTGACGCCGGGGCTTGCCGGACAACCGATCTCGACAGTCGACAACAGCCGGACGTTCAACCCCAATATAGCGTGCCAGAAGACGGCGACGCTGCTCGAACTGATCGCGCAGCCGGCGGCGACCGGCGATATCGGCACGCTGCGGATATCGCGCGACAAGGATCTCGACGGCACGGTCGACCAGACATTGACCCTGCCGGTGCCGGTATCGGGCATTTGCGCCAATGGCGTCGTCTCCTGTCAGCCGGGCACCTGGAACCAGTGCAAGAGCTTCAAATGGGATGTTGCGTCAGGCGGCGATCTCAAGCTCGCGCAAGTCGACCTGACCGATCTCGCCGGTTGCTACTGCATCAACAACAGCTGCGGCAGCAACCTCGTCTGGGGCAATATGGCCTCGGTGCTGAAGGACCTAGGCGGCGGCGTCATCGGCGCGCTCACCACGGCCGATCCGCGCGTCGGCGTCGCGCAGGCGGTGATCGACGGCCCGGCCATCCGTTACACTGGCGCCCAAAGCACGGCCTGCTCGCCCAACCCCGCGCTCCCGCAGACGGCCTATCGCGCCAGTCCCGCCACGATCCAGGGCGATGCCGCGAGCGTCGCCGCATCGAACAGCATCTTCCAGGCGCTCAAGGGCTCGCCCGCCGGCGTCGGCAAGGCCGAGCAGATCCGGTCCTGCACGATCACGCGGGAGGTGTCGTTGAACGCCGTCAAGGCGGACGATGTGATCGCGCATCTCGGCGGCGCCTATGCGATCTATGCGCCCGCACCCGATCAGCTCACATTGCAGATGGGCTCGCCGCGCGACGACAGCCTGCGAGGCGGGAGCTGCCGCATCTTCGAGTTTTCCATGCGGCTGCGGATCGATGATCCCGATCGCCTCGCGCAGTTCCGGCTCTCGCACTATTTCTTCGACGACTGGCTCCAGCTTCGCATCGACGGCGAGCTCGTGCTGTCCAATCCGGCGAACTGGACCGGGACCGGCCTGCCGCCCGGCAAGTGCGAGCGGAAACGGACCTGGCATGCCTATCCCAATCTCGACCTCAAGCCGTGGCTGACCCGCGGCGAGCATGTCATTTCCATGCGCATCGCGGTCGGCGGTGAAGGAGAGGCCTTCGCGCAGTTCGATGCAATGCTCGATCTCAGTTGCAACCCGACCGAGCGGATCGTCGACCTGTGCGCGGGCTATGCCGGCGACGTCAATTGCGCGCTTCATGACGAAAGCGTCGATGGCGTCGAGACGTTCCGCAACGGCGTCGGCACCGGCCTTACGCCCCTCCCCCAGGCACGCCTGTTCGAGAGCGGCGCCTGCTCGCTCCGTCTCGCGCGGCCATGGTTCGAGCGTCAGCGCCGTTATCGTTGTACCGTCGATACCGGATCGATGCCGGAACCTGATCTGAGCCGCGGCGCCTATATCATCGACCATTCGACCGAGACCATGCTGGCCGACCGGACGAGGACCTCGGACGGGGGTTATGCCACCGCGTCACGGCCCTTCGCGCTGCCCGATCGCGGTTCGGTTCCGGCCTGCGAGCCGGTCTGCAAGACCCGCGCGCCCGCGCGCAATACGGCGGCTACCCTCGACGGAGTGGTCGGCACGAAACAGAATGCGCCTGTCGGGTGGGACACCTTCTACCATGCCTGCACGGCGGCAGGCGGCGGCGATGTCTGCCCTGTGGGTCCGGGCGAGGAAATCGTCTCGGCCTGCGGCTGCCTCGACGATTTTCCCGAAGCCGTCGTCATGATGCAGACCGTCCGCCTCGGTGGGGCCGACATGGTCTGCACGGGGGAAGTGCGATGATCGGGCGCCTCCTTCCCTGGCGGAAGCGCGCACAGCTGCTTGCGCTCGGCCTGTCCGGCTTGCTGCTCGCGGGGCATGTCACGCCAGCGCAAGCGCAAACGCTCCCGGTCTGCGCGGTCGATCTCGATGGCAACGGCGATGCCGGTGATCCTGGCGAGGTCGCGAACTGCACAATCATGGCGGATGAAGAATGGCTCTGCCCGATCCAGCAAGTGATGTGCGTGGCCGATGCCGAGGGCGCGTATAGCTGCCCGCTCGGCAGCCAGCACTCATGCCTGACGCCGGTCGGCGGCGGCACGCCGATGTGCTCGCCCAATGCCTGCACCGGCAGCGACGGCACCGGAATTGAGGACGATCCCATCGTCGACGATCCCGGCGCGCCTGCCGATGGCGAAGTCGACGCCGAAGGGCATTGCCTTGGCAATATCGAGATATTCGCGGGACGCGCGGTGCGCTGCCGCCCGGCGGGCCTCAAGACCACCTTTTCGAACTGCTGCAAGGACAAGGGCAAGATCGTCAAGGACGGGATGGGCTCATCCATCTCGTCGATCGGCACGAAGATCGCGGTGGCGAAAGGCGTCTTCACCGGCATGAAGGCCGCCTATGGTGCGTTTAAGGCGGGCGCGACCGCTGGCCAGGCCGCAAGCTCCGGCGCGAACGCGATCATCGCCGGGATCGATCCGACCTCGATCGCCATCAGTCTCGCCATCAACTTCATGATGGATTTCCTCCTGTCCGGCTGTGACAGCCAAGACATGGAAGTGGGCATGCTCCGGGGCTCGGGCATGTGCCACGAAGTCGGGACCTATTGCAGTTCGAAGATCCTCGGCATCTGCGTGCAGAAATCCAAGGGCCACTGCTGCTTCAACACCAAGCTTGGCCGCATCATCCAGGAACAGGGTCGCCCGCAGCTCAAGAGCTTCAACGGCTTGGGCTGGGGCACGCCGAAGAACCCCTACTGCCGCGGATTCACCCCCGAGGAATTCCAGGCGCTGGATTTCTCCAAAATGGACCTTTCCGAATATTATTCCGAGATCGAGGCCCGCGCCCAGGCCGACATCCAGATCGACATGAAGGACAAGATCGATGCGTATATGCGTGCGGTCACGCCATAGGCTGCGCGGTCTCTCCGCGCTCACCCTCCTCCTCGCCGCCTCCGCGCCCTCCCACGCGCAGGATGCCGCGCCACCGGTGAACGCCAGGGAACGCGCGCAGGCGCAAGGCGACGCGGCGATGGACCGGCTCGAACGCGCCACCGCCGCGCGAAAGGCCGAAGCGGAAACACGAGGTCCGACCGCGCTGCCCGCGCCATCGGAAGAGACCCGCCGCCGCGCCTTCGAGGGACTGCGCAAACGCGCCCCGTCGCCAGCGATGGACGCGCGGGCGCGCACCGCGCTCGACAAAGGGAGGCAAGCGATGGCCGCCGAGCGCGACGCCATGGCCAGACGGCTCGGCCAGGCGCTCGGTCTCGATGCGCCCGACATGGAGGCGGTCGCGGGCGCCACCGTACCGCCCGAGGCCAAAGGCTGGGTGCCGGTCCTGTTCGTCTCGTCCTCGATGCCGCTGACGACATTGCGCACCTATGCCGGGCAGCTCGAACGGGTCGGCGGCGTGCTGGCGTTCCGGGGAATGCCCGGCGGGCTGACGAAGGTCGCGCCGATGGCGAAGCTCTCGGCGGAAATCCTGCGCCATGATCCCGGCTGCGAAGGCCCGGCCTGCGCGATGCGCGACGTGCAGTTGATCGTCGATCCGCTCATTTTCCGCCAGCACGGCGTCACCCGCGTCCCCGCGCTCGCCATGGTGCCCGGCGATCCGGCGCTCCCCTATTGCGAGCGCGAGGATGATGCCCCGCGTGCCGCCCATGTCATCTACGGCGACGCGGCGCTTTCCGGACTTCTCGAAGAATATGCCCGCCTCGGCGGCAAGCAGGAGGTCAGCGATGCTCAGACTCGCCTTCAGGGCCGCTAGATCCGGCTGGGCCGAACTGAAGCTGCTGCCGCTGAAAGCCGCGGTCGCGCTCGGCAGTTCCGGCCTCGGCCAGCCACCCCGCCCCAAACAGCTCTGGAAGGCGTTCGGCATAGTCCTGCCGGTCGGCCTCCTGACCTGGTGGGCGATTCCCCAGGCAACCATCGTGATGAGTCCCTCGATCGACGCCTGGCTCGTCCGCAAGGCGCCGGGGCCGATCCACCGCGGCGATTTCGTATCGTTCACCCTGTCGCATCCGCTCGCCGGCCCCAGGCCGGTCGATGTCACCAAGATGGCTCTGTGCCTGCCGGGTGACCGCATCGACTGGATCGAGAAGCCGTCGTCTGCATCTGGCCCCATGCATCCCGGCGAATGGGATGGCTGGTACTATTGCAACGGCAAGCTGCTCGGCATCAGCAAGCCCTATGGGCACAATGGGCAGAAGCTCGACCATTGGCGGCCGTTCTATCCGACGATCCCCGCGGGCATGATCTATGTCGGCTCGTCACACGCCAGCGGGTTCGACAGCCGCTACTACGGCCCGGTCGAGATCGAGCGGCTGAAGCGCATGGAGAAGCTGCTGTGATCCGCGCCGCCCTCCTCATCGCGGCGGTGCTCCTGCCGATCCTGCCTGTCCATGCGCAGACCGTCGATCAACGCACCGGCTACTGGTGGTATCAGGCGCCGCCCAAACCCGCCGACGATGAACCCGATCCCGACGCGCTCGTCAAACCCCGCATTCCACCGATGGTCGAGCTGGCGACATGGACGCCGCCCAAGATCAGGAAGCTTATCGAGGAGCAACGGGATTACGCGGCGACCGTGCTGACGGTCGATGCGGTGGCGGATTTCTGGCGCCTGCAGGACTTCGCCCGGCGCAAGGCCCGCGCCTTCGCCGGCGTCACCCAGATCGCCATGCTGCAAAATCCCGAACTCAACGCCAAATCGGCGAACCCTATGGTCGGCGAGGCGCGCGATCAGCTTTCCGCGCAGAAGGATCAGGTCCGCCGCCAGTATCTGCGCAGCCGGTCCAATGAATTCGCGCTGGTCATGTTCTCGCGTTCGACCTGCGGCTATTGCCGTGTCCAGTGGCCGATCGTCCAGCGCTTCCAGGACGAGATGGGCTGGCAGGTCACGCTGCAGGACATCGATCGCAAGCCCGAACTCGCGCAGCGCTTCGGGGTCGAGGTCACGCCCACGACGATGGTGATCCGGCGAGGCAGCCAGCAGCGCATGGTGATCGCGAGCGGAGTCGAGGCCTATCCCAACCTCATCCAGATGGCCTACCAGGCAGTCCGGTTGCTAGCGGGCGATATCCGGCCCGAACAGTTCCTGACCGGTGCGGGCGAGGAAGACGGGTTCTTCGACGCGCTCGCCAACGGCCCGGTGTCGGCCACCGATCCGCGCGTGCTGGGGGGCGATCTGGTGGACGTTCGGATGGAGCCCCGGCCATGATCCGCTTCGCCCCCATCCTGCTTGTGGCGCTGGTCATGGCGAGTGCACCTGTTCAAGCGCAGGCGCCGACGCACGAACAGGCGATGCGCGCGGCGATCCACCCTGTCGCCACCGACCCGGAGATGCGCCAGTGGCTCGCCCGCGTTCCGGTGACGCGCGACTGGCCGCCCGACTTCGCCGAAACCATGAAAGGCCAGGCCCCCGCGTTCATCGTCGAGATGAGCACGGCGCCCGGTTGCATCCCCTGCGCCGATCTCTGGGCGCGGCTTGGAACCCTGGGGCAACGCTATGGCTGGAAGGTCCGCACGATCGGCAGCCAGGAAGCGATGCTGCGCTCCGGGCGTCTCGGCCTGCCCTGGGTCGGGCACCCTGTCGCCTGGGTCCGGCCCGTCTCCGACTCCAATCGCGTCATTCCCGTCGCGATCGGCACCGATCATGCGCCCAACCTCGCGCGCAATCTCTACCTCGCCGCCAAGATGCTGACCGGGGTGAAGCCCGCTGTCGGCGTGCGCGGCATGGCCAAGTTCACCGGAATCGTGGCCGCACCCACGCGTCCCTCCTCCAACAGGGCAAGGAACTGACATGGGGAGCCAGCCCCTTGCCCGCGTAAACGAAAGCTGCCCGCCATGGCAAACCCGCGCCGCCGCCTGACCCTGCTCGCCCTTCCCCTGCTGGCTTGTCTGTCCTTCGCCTCGCCCGCGTCCGCGCAAAGCTGGGCCGAAAGCTGGTTCGACAATGTGACCTACACCAGCCCCGGCTCCTTCGAGGACCAGACCCGCGGCTATATCACCGCGGGCGGCATGTCGGGCCGGATCGATGTCCATAACGACTATCTCATGTCGGTCACGCTGCCCAAGGTCCGCGCGGGCTGCGGGGGAATCGACATGTTTTTGGGCGGCATGTCGTTCCTCGATCCCGACTATCTCGTCCAGAAGCTCGAAAGCATCCTTCAGGCTGCCCCGGCTGTCGCTTTCCAGTATCTGTTGGAAACCCTCGATGAAAAAATGGGTAACATCATCTCGAAGATGGAGGCGGCGACCAATTTCCTGAACTCGATCCAGGTCAACGATTGCCGGCTCGCCAACCGCATGGTCCAGATCGCCCGGGGCGACGACAATATGTCGGGCATCATCGAGGAGATGACCGGCTACAAGAGCGTCCGCGAGGGCTTCTCCAAGAGCTATCAGCAGAGCCGCGAGAAGATCCAGGCGAACCAGGGCAATCCGACCGAGGATTTGCGCGATGCGCTGGAAAACTGCCCGGCGGAAGTCACGGAAATCTTCAAGACGGGCTCGCTGCTAGCCCATGCCGCCGCGCGTGTCGGCGCGTCCGACTGGGCCGGCGTCATGCGCGCCCGCGTTGGCGACGTCTATATGCGCTGGGACCCGGCGGACAAGGTTCCGCTGTTCACGGCCATCCCCGCCTGCGCACGGCAGGACACCGAGAGTGTCGACGATTTCCTGACCGGCAAGGTTCAGACCCGCGCGATCGCGGTGCCGCCGACCGCCGCCGACTGCTCGACCGACGGCAGCGGTAAGGGCGCGCTGGTGCTCGCACGCGGCCGGATGGAGTCGATCGCGGTCAAGATCCGCACGCGCGCCACTCTGACGACGGAGGAACGCCAGTTCGTCGCCAATGTGCGGACCCTGCCGGTCTATCGCCTGCTCGAATGGGGCGTGCGCCAGGGGCTGGTCGAGAGCGTGATCGGCGATACCGACGAGCTGGTTGCGCTGACGCTCGCCTATCAGATGCTCAACGACCTCACGCGCAGCATAGATTTTGCCGTGTCGAATGCCGAACGCGGCGTGACCGCCGCCGGTGCGGCCGATGCAGGCAGCGCCAGGATCTGCCAGACCCGCATCCTCGCCAAGGGCATCGAGCAATTGAGCGGGCTGCGCGACGAGGTGCTGCGCCAGCGCGCGCAGATGCGCCAGTCCTACATGGCTGCGCTGAACCAGGCGAACCTCTCGGCCAACTATGCCGGGGTCGTGCGCCAGCGCGACCGTGATGCGCGCGACGCCGCCGGCGCCGCCGCCAACCGCAACCGCTGACGGAGGGCCGCGTCATGCACCGCTTAGTTCGCGCGATCTCGGTCCTGATCGCTCTCTTCTCGGCCAGTCCCGCGCTGGCGATCGATGCGAGTTTCCACACCTATGACGGCTTTGCGGAGACGGTGGACGCCTTCCGCCTCGTCTCGATGATCTTCGGGGATTCGCGTTACGAGACATTGGTGCTGATCGTCGCGGTGGTGGGCATCGCGCTCGGCGTGCTGCTCGCGAGCATCCGCGGGCAAGGCATGGGGCTGGTCGCCTTCGGGTTCCAGATGCTGATCGGGGTCGGGCTGTTCGTCGGCCTGGTCGCGACGACGGGCACGGTCCACGTCTACGACCGCGTCCGCAACGCCTATCAGCCGGTCGGCGATGTGCCGAACCTGATCGTGCTGGTCGCGGGCATGACCAACATGATGGAACGCGCGCTGGCCGAAGTGATCGACGACAACACCACCGATCCCCATGCGAAGCTGGAGTTCGGCGCGGGCGGGCACAGCTTCGATCTGTTCCTCAATGCCGCATCCCCGCGCGGGCCGATGACGGACACCTTCCTCGACGCAACGATCAAGGACTATGTCCGCCAATGCTATCCGGTCGCGCGCGTCTCGCCCGCCTATGGCGTCGACGACGATCAGCTGTTCCGCACGGCGACCGATCTTCCTGCCGCCTTTGCCGCGATGGCGGGGCCGGCGACCTTCAGCACGGTGTTCACGTCCACCGACAAGGGCGGCACGACGGTGAGCTGCAACGAGGCGTGGGAACATATCTCGACACGCCTCTCCGAACCTGCGCTGTTCGACAATTATGTCGCGCAGGTCTGCACCCGCACCGGCTACGACATCGGCAACGCGACACAGCTTCAGCGCTGCCGGTCCAACATCGGCGAACTCGGCCAGATGATGATGGATACGCCGCTCTCGCTCCAGCAGTTCCTGACCAATGTGATGCTCGGCAGCACGGTGGGCGACGTATTGTTCGAGGATAGTCCGGCGACGGCGGCGCGCGTCATGGCCAATCGCGCCGTCGTCTCGTCTGGCCTCGCCACCATGTCGACCGCGAACGAGTGGATGCCGACGATCCGGGCGACCGTGTTCGGGATCATGCTGTTCATGATGCCCGTCGCGCTGCTTTTCATCCTGACCCCGATCAACCTGCGCGTCGCCAGCTTCGCCCTCGGCCTGTTCGTCTTCGTGGCGCTCTGGGGCGTGATCGACGCCGGCATCTATCAGCTGACGCTGGGCCGCGCGACCGATGTGCTGGCCGAGATGCGCGCCAACCATGTCGCGGCGAATGCCTGGATGCTGGCGCCGTCGTCCGCGATGAAGGCGCTTGCGATCTTCGGGAGTTTCCGCACCGCGTCCGCGGGCCTCGCCGGGGCCTTCGTGTTCACGGTTTTCCGGTTCTCCGGCAATGTGTTCACCTCGTTCACATCCGGCGCGCTCGGTGTGCAGGGTCAGGGCACGGCGGCGGCCGCGCCGCTTGCCACCAGCGAAGGCTATGCCGGCGCGCTCGAGGCGCAGGCGGGGGCCGCGGGCACGATGGCGCGCCGGGGCGCGGCCTCGAACTTCGGGGACTTCGGCGAACGCTCGACCTTCGGCGCCAACCGGGCGTTCGGTGCGGCGAGCAGCGTGCTCGGCGAACATGGCGGCGGCGCCAGCGGAACGGCCGCATTCGGCATGGGCAAGCTCGATGCGGCGCGCGAACTGGGCGGGCTCTCCCCTGCCCTCACCGGCCGCAGCCTCACCGATCCCGCGACCGTGCGCGCCGTGCGCGACAATGCCGCGACCAGCGCGATCCACAATTTCGCGGAGAAGGATGCGCTCCGCAGCCTTGGCACCGGCTATTTTGGAGAGGGACAGTCCGGGGAGCGTTCGTTCGCGGCCTTCACGCAGAAGATGGTCCAGTGGAAGGCGTTCGGGGATACGCGCGCCTATGACATGATGCTGTCCGGCGCGCAGCGGCATTTCGAGAGGAGCGGCTACGACCAGCAGGATGCCGCGCTCAAAGCCTCGACGGTGATCGCGCAGGCGTCGGCCGATCCGACCTTCGCCAAGCTGATCGCTAATACCTTCGACCAGGAGCAGATGCTGAGGAACGATCTGACCGGCGCGCAGATCCAGGTCGGCGCGATGGAAGGCAGGCGCGATTTTGCTGGCGACAATGTAAGGCGGATCGAGCGCGGCAATGTCGCGACCGAGCAGGCGCATAGGACCGGCAGCAATGAGGGCCAGCGCAACGCTTCCTCCATGCTCGGCCTCTCCGTTCAGGAAACCTCCCGACGCGTCGCCTTTATCAACGCGCTATCCGGAGAGGCTCGCTCCACCGCCATTTCCCAACTGTCGCGCGCAACGGGCAGAAATGAAGCGCAGGTCATGCGGGCGCTCGAAACCTACAATGCCGCCGTGCAGGTCGGCACCGCCGACGGTGCGACCGCCGAGGCCGCGCGCGAGGGCACCAGCGTCTATGGGCGCACCCGCGAGGCAGCGGGCTTCGATTTTGCCGAACGGTCGGGCAAGCTCGACGCGCAGCGTGAGGTCGGTCACGACGGGACACGGTCCGCCGCCCGGATCGGTGAGCAGCGGCGGCAGGCCGACAACGCCGGGTTCGCGGAAGGCGCGGCCGCGGCGGGCATGTCGGTGCGACAGGCCGCACATCTCGACAGCTTCATCCGCACGCTCAGCCAGGGTGCCGGCAATCAGGTCGATATGGCCGAAGGCGGCGCGGCAGGCATCGCTGATCGCGCCCGCAACGAACGGTTGACGCGGATCATCGACAATGAGCGCTTGACCCGCATGCAGAAGTTGCTGGCCGATCATGGGGTGGACATGTCGAAGCGCGAGATCGCCATGGCGCAGAATGGCGATCTGAGCCTCAATCTTACCCCGGAGACGGCGGCGCAGATGTGGCGTGGCGGGCTCATCAACGAAAGCCAGCTCGGCGCGGTCGCCAATGGCGGGCGGGCAAGGTTCTCGTTCGCCGACAACGATCTTCTCGTCTCCAGCTCGGTCGGGTTCCAGCAATCGGCACGCAACGACACCTCCACGCGGTTCGAGGCGGGCAAGCAGGCAGGCCCTGACACCATTGAACACTTCCTCAGCAGCGGCGAACAGGGCCAGGCGATGATGCAGAACTGGCTGCGCGGCGGGTTCGAGATGGATCGGCATGGCAACTGGCGGCTTAACCCGCAGGTGGCCGATACGCTTACGCGCGACGTCCAGGCGATCATCGCGCAGACCGGATGGCAGCGCGGGCTCTCACGATCCGCGCAGGACCAGACCACGATGGGGACCACTATCGGCGCTCATGTTGGCGGCACTATCAGTGCCAATGAGTCGGAAGCGACGGGCGGTCGCGGACAACCTAGCGGCAAAGGGCAACAATCGAACCAAAGCCCGATCACCCAAAAGGGACGCTCCACATCGGGGCGTGTCGGTGGGAGTCTTGGGTTTGAGAGCCGTGACGTTGGCACCACGAGCGAGACGGCGCAGTCAGCGATTGATATCGTGAACTACGACGTCCGCAATGCAATAGCAGCGGCTGAACGGGCGGCTGCCCGCTCCGGCAGCCCGGAAGCGGCCTTCTCGCGCGAACTATCGGAACGCATTCTTGGCCCGAACGGGATGCGCAATCGCTACCTGCAGGATGCGGATTCCGGGCGAGCTACGTTCGATATCACCGGTCCGCTCACCTCAATCGAACAGAATTCCGTCCTGAAAAGTGGTCGGTTCTCGACCGATCTCGATAACAGCCCCGGCGACGGGGACAGTAGCTTCAAGAAGCGTTAAAGTCGTTTGTGAGGCCAGTGAGAGCTCAAAGGATTTCCGATCCACAATGCACCAGACCTCGGATCGAGAATATCGGAGCTGGCATGGAGATCCTCCATTGCCCGATCATGCTCCTCCCATACATCGGCGATTCTAGCTACCGTTTCATCGGACAGCGAAGTTCCGTCACCCTGCTTTGGAAACTGCGCGAGCCAATGCTGTGCATAGCCGATTCCGAGCACCATAAGCGCCATCATCGGGAAGAACAGGACGTTGAGAAAACCGGCCGCCGCGCTGTCGTAGAACGCCTCAAGCGGCGCGATCCTGGTCGATGCAGCCATGCCGATCCACCAGACCGGAATTGCCGACCACCACAGCTTCGCGTACCACGGACGCCAAAGCCAATCGGCCGGTTTCAGCCGAGGCGATGCCGGTTCGGGCGCTTGAATATGGGCGGCGTTGTTCATCGCTATATCCTCACTGGAGGACTATAGCAGAATTCTGTCGGTGTTCCATCATTTGTGAATCGGCTCGATCTGGAAACCGATTGGGAACAACGCTTCTAATCTATCGGCATTGACCCATCTTTGCGAACAGGGATCGATGTGGCGGCGTCAATTCCAGAGAGAGGGTATTGGCGCCGCCGCAATAACCGTCACCAATGTCAATGCATGACGGTCGTTCTTGCCAGTTCCGGTAAATGTCGCGGTTGGGACAGCTTTTGCGGTGTCCAACACGGACTGCGTCTCAGCCGCTTCTGCTGGGCATATGACTTACAAGGTCGGCACGAGACCGTGCATTTTCCATATCTCGAGCATCTCCATCCCCGGGCAACCCCCTTCTCGGCACCTCCGCTGATGCGAGCGGCGGCGCGACCTGTAAGAGCCTGATCCGAAACTAAGGTGAGTAGTATCAGGGGGTTGGCTTGA
>NZ_JNAC01000076.1:0-36685 GCF_000722555.1 Sphingobium sp. DC-2
GCCGACCTTACTGCAATGTTGCGGACGGCGCAGACTGTCCAGATAAGGCGACCAGTTCCTCGGCGGCATAGGCCGCCGTGCCGAAGCGGTTCTTCAGATCGCGCCCGAGACGGCACGCATGACCCGTCCAGTGCGACAGCTCGTGGGCAAGCGTGGCGTAATAGTGATCGAAGCCGGAGAACAGGCTGGCCGGCGGCATTGTCACGCGATCAGCGGTCGGCTCGTAATAGGCCTCATTGCCCTGGTGACGCAGGTTGACGGGGATGGCGGCGAAAAAGGCGTCGAGCGACAGCTCACGTCCGTCAGGCTCGACTAGCTCGAGCGTCGCGGCTGGGTAAAACCTTTCGGGCAGCCCCTCGACCTGATCCGCGTTGAAGACCGGATAGGGCTTCAGCACCCGGCGTGCTTCGTTGGTCTTTTCGCCGGTATCGGGGGCTTCCACTTCTTTGGTGTAGCTCTTGTAAAAGATCGCAATGGTCGACTTCTCGCCCTCGCGGACCTGGGCGCCGAGCGACTTTGCCTGGTTGTACGTCATCCAGAAAGGAGAGGCGTAGCCGCACATGTCGGCAACCATCCACAGCCAGAACACGTTCATGCCGCGGTATGGAATTCCGCAGGCCCGGAGGGGCCGGGAGACCGGGACACCGCGCCACGGCTTGATCCATGGCTTTGTGCCTGCTTCGAGACGGGCGATGATTTCCTGTGTGATACGGGTGGCAGGCGAAATGCCGCCGTTCTGTCCCTTGCGATAGGTCATGATGGGTCTCCTGATTTGGCATCTGATCCACCGGCGACAGGCTCGCCGATCAGTGCCGCAGGTCCTCGAGCACCCTCTGCTCTCTTCCCAAAAAGGAAGCGGCCCTCCGGCATAAGCCGAAGGACCGCTTCTCGAGGGACGAGTGGCCTTGCCTGTCAGGAGGAGGTCAGGCGGCCAGCTCGCGGGGGGACTGGTCTTGGTCGTCTTCACCACTGTCGATATCGGCGCCGTCCAGCTCGGCGGCTGTCGGCTCCTGAGCGGCTGCGGCGAAGCGCATGACCTCGGGCACCCAGGCCAGCGCCTTTTCACGCACCTCGACCTCGGTGATGTAGGTGCCGGCAAAGACGCGCTCCGCGCTCATCGCGAGATCGCCCTTCTTGACCGAAGCAAAGCGCGAGGAGAGCTCGAGGCCGCCAACGTCGGTCAGTGCGTCGAGGATCACCTGCTTCGAAACCCGGTCGAAGTAGTTTGCAGCAGTCGGCCGCCACCACTGCGCCATGTCGATTCCCACCAGGCTGCCGAGGTGATCCTGAAAAGCCACCTGACGTTCGCCGGCCATGTTGAGGCTTGCTTCGAGCGAGCGGGCCACGACAAAGCCGAGCCACGCGGCCCGGTTGTCATCGGACAGCGCGCGGAACAGGTCGAAACGAGCAGCCGTGTTGTCGCCAGCGCGCCAGCTCTCATCAAGGCCGGATCTGAGTTCGGCGAGTGCGCTGCTCGCCGGAGCATCCTTGGCTTCAAATCCGATGATCGGCCCCGATGGAGCAGGCCCACGCAGCGTCGTCGCCGCGCGCGCTCGCCAGTCGTGGGTATCGGCATCGGCGAGCGTGAAGACCATGAGGTCGAGCGCAAGTCCGGGGTCGGAAGCGATGTGCAGCGCCAGAACGTCGCGACGTTGCATGGCCAGTTCGTCGACCAGGCGCTTCGACAACGCCGTCCGCCGTGTGGTCGAACTTCCGTCCGTGGGAACCACTTCGATGGACTCGTCGCTATCGGCTGGATCCGCTTGGCGCTCACCGTAGAACACCGGCTGCAGCACCGGTGTTCCGTCGCGAGAAAGGACCAGGATCATGCCCGCTTCGGCCTTGAGGTCCGGCGCGAGGACAGGTGGTCGCGCGCGGATTTCCTGGCATTCGCGTTCGATAGCTTCAATGGCCGCTTCGGCCGCTGCCGCGGCCTCCTCGGCGCTATCCTCGTCTTCGAGGATCGCCGCATGCTCGTCATAGGAGGCATCGAGCTCGTCGAGCCTTGCCAGATCCGCTTCGGTGAGCGGGGCGGCTTCGGCGGGGAGACGGACCAGCCCCTCGACCAGATCATGGCTTGCGTAGGGATCGAGCGTGGGCTTGACCCAGGCGAGCCCTTGCTCGGCAGCCAGGACCTTGGCTTGCTCTTCCATTTTCGTGGCGGCGAGGTTTTCCAGCAGCGCGACATCGACCCAGGATTCACTGTCGTCGTCATCGAACAGTTCGCGCTCGATCCGGCCGCCGGCGGCAATGTAGGCATCGCGGCCGACAAGGCGTGCTCGCGGATCGCTGCCCCGGACAGTCCCGGACAGCACCATGCGCCGGATGCTGTCCGGATTGGGGGCATAGTAGGCTGAGGAAACCTGCTCAAATACGCGGGCCTGAATTTCCTGGTCCGAAGTCGCACCGAATGCTTTGGCGATGTCGAGAGTGATTTGGCCCGAGGCCAGGGCCTCGAACACGACGGGCGCAAGCGTCGCAAGACGAAGACGTCCCTCGACGAAGCGGACAGTCAGACCGAAGCGGCGGGAAACGTCCTCGACAGTCGCACCGCCTGCAACGAGCGCGGCAAAGGCCTGGGCTTCATCGGCTGGGTTCATGGCCAATCGGTGGAAGTTCTCCGCGAGGCTGGTCTCGACCGCGGTTTCAGCACTGTCCTCGAGCACGAGGCACGTGACTTCGTGATCGCGCGCGAGGATCTTGTCGTCCGCAAGCGCAAACATCGCGCGGCGGCGGCGCTCGCCGGCTTCGACCTCGAACTTGCCCTTTGCGGCAGGCCGGACAATGAGGTTCTGCAGCAGCCCATGGGCTGCGATGCTGGCTTTGAGTTCAGCATCTGCTGCCGGATCACTGTGACGGCGGACATTGCGGGGAGATTGAACGAGCTTGTTCAGCGGGATCGACTTGATCATGGGGCACACTCCTGATGGTGAGCCCGGCGCATCGACCATCGACGCCCAAATGGCTCAATCAGGGCAAAGCCCACTCCCCTCTCATGCGTTCGTAGCGGATCTTCTGATGAGCGCGGAGCAATGACGAATGACTATGAGTGCGGACGGTCCAGAACGCCAGCTTGAAGCGCGCGAAACAGGATAGCCGCCATTCGGATACGTAGGAGCCCCGGGGGAAGCGCCGACCAGCCCGATGGTTCCGGTGTGGTACTGAGAGCGTCAACTTACGTCGACACCGGTCATTGAGAGATCATTGAGCCATTCGGTCGAGGTCGACGACAAAGCGGCCAGTCAGTCCATGCCAAATGGGCCCTGTAAGCAACCAGGCGCTCATCCGAGGCCTGCTTCCTCGATAAACGGGGTTGGCGTGTTCTTCCAATGAAATTGGTCAGACGCGACGACGAGGACGCGTTTAGCGCGGGTCAGGCCGACGTAGAATAGCCGCCGCGCCTCGTCATACTCCTCCTGCGTCGACGTCGAGAAATGCGGTATACTGCCATTGTTCATGCAGATGAGGGCGACGCCATCGAATTCGCGCCCCTTGGAATTGTGCAGCGTAATCAGCTTGAGCGCATGCTCGGGATTGGCGAAAAGGCCCATATCGGAGATCAGCAGGTTCGCGAGATCAACCTTACTTGCCTGCATGTCGGAAAGCATTTCCTCGGCGGAAGCGATCAGCGGCTGCTTGGCGCTGCCGGGCAACCATTCCTCGTGTTCGAGATAGTCACCAGCCTCGCGGGCCATGGCGCGCAACCAATCGACGCCGCCGGGATGCTTGTCGGCAAGTTCGCGAGCGAGATAGATCAGGCCGAGCGCCACACGTCGCCCCTGATAGCTAAACATGTCGTAGCGCGAGTTCCCGGTGAGATCACTGATAACCCGAAACAATGACCGTTCGACCCCCGGGAGACCGAGATAATTGCCGGCCTCGGCACACGCACCGAGTTGTTCGGCAAGTCCAGCAAGCAGACGCCGACGTTTATAGGGGCGCGCACCCGGACCGAAGACCGGGACATCGAACTCGCGGAGGGCGCGAGCGATGGGAATAAGATGCGTCCACCATGGAGCAAGGATCGCGGCTTTGCCGAGCGGGATGCCGGCATCCTGCAGGGCGGGCAGGAAATGGTCGGTGATAGCGTCGATTGGCCGGTCGACATGGACGTAGTTCACTTGCGCCGCGAGCTGCGCTGCATCGCCCGCGGACTGCATTCCCGGCACGGCCGGGATGAGTGTTGAAGCAGTGCTGACTATCGCCGGCCCGCATCGAAAGTTGCCGGTTAGGGCCGTGTCGCGGCGCGCGTCGATCTGATCGCCGAACTGCTCGGCAAGTTCGGGACGGGCACCGGCGAAGTGCATGATCGATTGGTTCTGGTCACCGACAAGAAAGAATCTGGTGTGGAGAAATTGTCGGAGGGCACCGAAGATCGCGATCTGGATGTCTGTGGTATCCTGGAACTCGTCGATCAACAGCCAGGTAAAGCGGCTCGCGATGCCGCGTCCGACGAAGGGGTGCTGTTCGAGGATCTTCCAAGAATAGTAGAGGATCATCGCGAAATCGAGGTATCCGTGGGCACGGACCCGCTCCCAATAGAGTGCGGCGGATTCGTCGGTCACGATGCCGGTCTCGATACCCTGGCCGCAAGGTTCGCCGTTCACGTCGATGCGAAGCGATTCATAGTCCTCAAAAACCTGCCCGGCGGGCATGCGACCGAAGGCGTCCTCGACCGCCGTCACGATCTGCTCGAACAGGCTATTCTCGCGAGACAGCACTTGGAACGACGCCGGCACTTCGGGAATGAGCCAGCTATAGGGACGCAGGATGAATTGTAGGCAGAAAGCGTGGATAGTGGAGATTTCACAGCGATCCGCGATCGCGTTGTTGCCGTATGTGCGTAACCGGGCCTCGATCTCGTCGACCGCGGCATTGGTATAGGTGATGCAGCCGATGAACTGGGGCGTGTCGACGACCTGATCGGCCAGCTTCAGCAGCTTTGCGAGAATGACCCGCGTCTTTCCGCTACCTGGGCAAGCCGTCAGCAGCAGATTGCCGTCATATTCGACCGCCTCGCGCTGCTCGGGTGTCAGTCGGATCATTCGGTTAGCCACTCATAGGCCTGCTCGATATAGGGCGGCAGATCGGTCGCGAGATTAGCGTAGCGCGCCGCTATCTGCGCGAAACGCGCTTTGCCAAAGCGCTTGGCGGTATTGAGTGTGATACGGCCAAGCTCGACGCGCAGCGCTGTCTCTTCGGCTAGGCCCAATCCCCCGAGCGCTAGGGTTGCGAGCCCATTCTCCATCTGCGTAAGGATCTGCGGCGCACCAAGAGCACGAACGGTCTCGATTAGCATAGGCAAGCGCCCAACCGATACCAGTTCGCGCTCAAAAGTCGTGGCGCCAGCGAATGTGGACACAAAGTCGCCTTCCAGTGCCACCAGATCAGGCGCGTCGGTTGTCGGATCGAAGTCCTCGGCGTCGGACGGCTTCATGTCAGCATCGGCGACAATGGCGCACTTCTTCTCGAGTGAGCCAGCACGGAACAGCTTGGAATAGACGTCGAAATGGACCCCATGAATCGCGATAACTGAAATGCCGAGGCGTTCGAGCTTCACGCCGTACACCTGCTCGATCAGCGCCGGGATTAGGAACATCTCGGCCGGCCCTTCGACCAGCATGACCTTGCGGGCGTAGAGCAATGCGCTCTTCGTTGCGTCGAGATAGCGTTCGAGATCGGCAATCTCGGGAGCGGTTAGCGCCGCGTTGAGCGCGAGATTGCCAGCGGCAATGGTCGCGTCTTGGCGCTTGGTGAGCGATACAACGCTGCTTAGCGGAACCTGTGAGGTCACTTGCGTGCTGTGACTGGTAAGGATGGTCTGCACGCCGATCGCGCGCAGTGCCGCGATCAGCGAGAACTGCAGCTGGGGATGGAGATGCGCTTCGGGTTCCTCGATCAGGATCAACTGGCCGGCCGAACGGTTTAGCGCGATCCGCCGCTGGAGATATTCCATCAGGATGGCGATGTAGAGTATGTTGTTCATACCAAGACCGTTGCGGCCGGGTTCGAACGAGGTGAGCGACAGGTCCGACAAAATGATCTTCAGGTTGCGAATGATCGCGCGGAAGGTTGCGGCGGACAGGCCGAGTGTCGCGTCCATCTCGAATGCGGGACCAGAGACCTCCTTGAACCGCGCATCTATTGCCTCTGCTATCTCGGCGATGGTCGCCGAGTTCGCGATTGCCTGATTGGCTTGGTCGAGGATGGCAATCAGGGCATCTTGCTCTGCCGCATCGATCTCGAACGCCTCAATCAGGCGGATAAGCGGTGACTGGCGGGGATTGCGAAGGTCGTTCTCGACATCGCGGAGCGCGGGCAGATGAATGAGAAGGTAGGATTGAAGATCGGCGAAGCGCACGGACTCGCCGATCCCCTCGTCATCCCAGGCAATTTCGGTGAGGTCGATCGCAGGATCACCGCCACCGCGGATCTCCCACTGATAGTCCTCAAGGGTCAGAGTCCCGGGAGCGATGTCGCCACTCGCAAGCTGTTCCCGCACAGCCGGGCGTGGCCGAAAGCGGTAGAATATGCGCGCACGATCCGCGGCAGTCTTCCAGGTACTGACAAGGGCCTCTTCGTTCACCCTGCCCTCGAACCCGGTCAACTCAATCCCGATTAGAACCTGACTTGGTTCGGCAATATCAATCGCGGAGTGGATGTCCTCGCGCAGCAGTGACCGGAAACTCGAGGGTAACATGTTGTCGAGACAGATCTGGATCGCACGCAGGATAGCGGTTTTTCCGGTGTTATTCTCGCCGATGATGCAGCACAGGTCATCAGCAACATTCACGTCAAGCGAAGCGAAGGTGCGAAAGTTCTGAATTACAATCCGTGCTACCCGCATCATCTATACCCAACTGTTCAGCGGCAGATTCACGCCCCGATGCTATGTGATTGAATTAGGTGGAACCCCAAGACAAGTGCGCTGACCGAGGTTACACCGATTTTGAGTTTTCTTGGGATCCTCCGACCATTGGGCTAAAGCGCTTGGAGGTCGCAGACAGAGGCGCTGGCTCCGGCGTAGGCTGGGTTAAGCGTCCGCTATCCGTCTTTTGCGCTTTCGAACCGGACGTTCCGGAACTTCCGCAATCCTAAACATACGAGAAAGGCGTTGCGCTGCTCAACGGATGACTGGCTTCGGTGTAGCAGGATGTACAGAGCCGCGGAGATGTACGGGGCCGGTTTGCCTTTGGTCCCGTCAATCATACGCGTCATCTGCAACAGCGAAAGAACGACCGGTTTTGACGCGCCAAACTGGCGCCCTGAACGTCCGGTATGTCGGCGGTTACCCGGATTGTCCTCAACATCGGCGAAGCTTGGCCCACGAACCTTGACGAACCGGCCGCCTTCACTTATCTCACCGTCATTAGTGAGGATTGTGACATGATTCGATACCCGATGCTGACCAACCCAGCCGGCAGCACAACGCTGGCCGGTAGCGCCATGGGGCGGCAGATGCTCGCCCAGTTGATCGAGAAGACGAAGCCGGTGGTCGAGCCGACCCTTGCCTTCCTCGATTTCGCGGAGGTGGACATCGCGACGGGGTCGTTCCTTCGCGAGGCCGTGATGGGCTTCCGCGACTTCTGCCGCAACGCGGCTGGCATGATCTACCCGGTGGTGGCCAATGCCAACGCGACCATCGAGGAGGAACTTGCGACCTACCTTCGGGGTCGCAACGACGCCATTTGGGCATGTGCCCTTGATGCTGATGGCGCGGCCACTGACCCCCGGATCCTTGGGGAGCTCGACGCAGGGCAGATGAGCACCATCCAACTGATTGCCCAGCACCATCCGATTTCCGCGCCCGAGCTGGCCAAGCTCCGCCCCGATGACAAGATCGGCACGACTGCATGGAACAACCGGCTGGCGACGCTGTCCGCGAAGGGCATGCTGAAGGAAGTGCGGCACGGCAAAACCAAGCTGTTCAGCCCGGTGATGGAGACCGTGTAATGGGTGCTGATTTCATCCGCGAACAGTCTGGCCAGCCCTGGCGCAAGCGCTGGAACAAGGGTGTGGACCGCCTCAAGCAGCCGGGCCTGTTCGATGTCCGGTTCGGGTCACAACAGCGGACCATTACGGCGGATATCGACCCCGGCATGAGCGTGCGGGCGGGCGACGAGCTGGTCGTGCAGTGTGGGTCCGGCAATGCCATGGTGTGCCGGGGGCAAAGCCGCATCGGTGCCGTCAACGGCCTGCCGTCCGACATGCGCACAACAATTACCGACTGCGGTGGCGTCGCACTCGGGATCGTTGAACGGGTCAGCCTGTTCGGCAACAGCGTGGAGCTTCGTTTGCAATGAAGAATGCCAACAACAATTCGCTGCCCCGCATCGTGCGCAACTCGCAGCGCCTGTGGGACGATGCAGCCACTATGCCCTGTTCGCTGGGTTGCGTGAGCTGCGTAGATCATCCTATCTGTGGCGGGGCGCACAACAACGCCAGCTTCTTCGACTGTAGCGATTATTGCCGCTGCAATGACAAAGCGACCTGCGATTTGGTCTGCCGAGGCAACCCGAAACAGTTTGTAGAACGCCTGCGGGAGGTCAATGGCTTGGACCTCAAGAACGCGCCCCGCGCCCCAATCGTCTCCATTGAGGCACTGCCGCCCATGGTTCCGTTGATCGAACATTCGACGGCACGCGTCGGCACGCTCAACTCTCCGATTGTCGCGCTGCCGCTCCATGCGCTTTTGGACATCAACGCGGGCACGCTGCGCTATCAAGACAGGGACGCGCTGAGTCAGAAGTTCGGTATCGATCCGAACGCCCGACTGGTGATCTCAGGGGTAGCACGCGACCGGAGGATCGAGCGCTACTGGGCGGCGACAGACAGGGCTGCCATGCTGGAGCAGCTGGCAGCCCTCGACATCGCGCTGATCACGCCACCCAATTACAGCGTGCTGACCGATGTGCCTCGCACTGACAACATGCATGCCATGAAGCGCATCCTGATGGCGGCGGTTGAGATGATGCAGGCAGGGCTTCCGACCGCGCTGCATGTCAACGCGCGGACGGAACGGGATTACGAGCGCTGGGCCGAGCTGATCGCCGAGCGCCCGGAGATTCAATGCCTAGCCTTCGAGTTCGCGACCGGTACGGGCCGTGGCGAACGGCTCGATTGGCATGTGGCGCAGCTGTCCGCACTTGCCGCCCGTGTGCCCCAACCGCTGGGTTTGGTGATGCGTGGCGGCATGCGGGCACTGGAACCGCTGCGCGCAGCGTTTGCGGCGGTGACAATGATTGATACCGACGCCTTCACCAAGACCCGATGCCGCCAAGAAGCCCAATTCCGCCCCGACGGAAAATTGGTGTGGCGCCAACATCCGACACCACGTGGCGCGCCCATCGACACGTTGTTGCAACAGAACGTCGCAGCGCTTCACAGCAACCATATCATCTTGGAGCGCACCCACGCAGAGCGGCGGCGCGACGCTGCTTCACGGGGTCTCCGCGCGCCAAATCGCGCTGATCGTCAGGCCCGCGAGGGCTGAGGTATGGCTGAGCCGCTGGTGCCCGTTAAGGGGATCATTTGTCGGACATAGCGTGAGCGCATGATCACCTGAGCGGAAGCGAAGCTCGACCCGGTCTGTCACCATTGACCTGCAAAGCTGGATAAATCCCTGGCCCCGTCCGCTGGAAGCAGGGAACCGCGACACCCCAGGTCGGATCGCCTCCGTCAGCGCCGCACCTGCGTCCGGCAGATACGCGTAGTCAGGGTTTTGCCGCAGCGTCTCCAGCACACCCATGCCGCGATCCGCCACCACAAACTCGAAAGTGCGATCCGTGACCGCATAGGCAACCAGCCCCGTTTGGGCCGCGCCGCTATGCTCATAGACATTGTCCTGCATCTCACCCATTGCCCCTACCAGCGATGCGACGAGCCCGGCGGGAAAGCCTCTATTCTTGGCAGCATTTTCTGCGTGGAGGAGCCATTGCGCCCACACGGGATCACGGGTCTCTACAGGGTTCTCCAACGGCAATGGAAACGCCCCAGCTTGGTCGCTGAAGCCGCCGCCGAACGGCTGGCCCGTTGCCCAAGCATCGCGAACTTTCGGGGCAAATGACCCCGCAAATGAAACGGATGCATACTCGGCCGGAAATTGCTGGGCAGCAGCCAGTAACTCGACAAGTGGCCCAATACGTCCTGAGTTTTCAATCATAAACGAACCGTGGCCATGCAAATGACCATGCATCGCTTCTCTGAGAAGATCATCTACATCCGAGAACTGTGCCTGCAAGGTACGCATCATTGCTCAATACCATAAGCATTTGGCTTACGCCTGAAATTCTTTGGGTCGAGCACGGCTCGGGGATTATGATTGGGCTGCCTCAGGAGCGATGTGCCCGGCGAGGTTGGTCACAAATGTCTTCTGGCTTGTTAGCTCTGATGCCCCGCATAACTCCCCTGTCTTCGACGATGTGAGTGGCGGGCCTCATCATTCCAGCAGCGAGGCCACCAGCTTCGGTGGACGCGCGGGACACCGAACACTATGGTGGGCCGCCATGTTTTGCCTCCATTGCACCAAGAAATTACTTGATCGGATCAAACCCGAGATCGCTGAGCCCGGGCAAAGCGATACCGCCTTGGGCAATTGGTATGCCACGGTGATGTTCTGGAAGCCGCAGGTGGCTTTGCTGGTTTCTGAGCGCACGCTACTTCCCGTGCTTATGCCGCTGGCCCCGGCGGCCACGCTTGCCCGAAGATTTCCCGCACAATTGGCGCTGGTTCTGAAGGAGCACGTCGTCCCAAGCGAATTCATCGCTCAGGAAGTCTGGCAGATGGACAAGGTCCAATATGCAAAGACCGCGAACCGGAGTGTCGTGGGCATCCTCAATGAATTCGTTAAGCAGGCCGAATTCTGGCTGGCTGCCTATGCCTATGAGAAGGGTGATGACGAGGACCTCTTGGCAATCTCCGCCAAGCTAGCGGAAACACCATGTAGCCCGCTGTACAAGGGCCCGGTGTCGCCGGACAAAGCCCTTCATGAACTCGTGAAGGCTGGTTCGCAGGCATGAGCCTGCTGGCCATCATTTGCGCTCGGAGACTCTACAGCACTCGGCCGGAAACCCAGTCTATGCGGTCAGACAGGATCGGGCGGCAAATCGACGATACGGAAAACCGTCCCTGATCCGGCATCACGCACGAGGTCAACCCGCGCGCCATCCCAGTGATAGTCGAGGTGCCGCCCCTGTAGGGGGTTCGACGCGCAGTCTGGGTAGAAGAGCGCGACGCATTCCCCACCGGGATGCCGGATGCTCGGGTAGGTAATCCCGTTCGATCTCGCGCCCCTGAGGTGCCGCGCGAGCGCTTGGGATGCGGTGTAGCTGTCGGGATCGAGCGCCGGAACTGGCTCCCCCGCCTGAGGTCGGAGATCATGCAGTTCTGCATCGACCGCCATGACGATTTCGCGGAACTGCGAGGTCCATCCCGGCGCTTCCTTTGTCCGTACCATGAAGCGGGCATGGTGGTGGATCGTCTCGAATAGCGCGGTTTCAAAACGGCCCCCAACATAGAGCACGCCGTAGCTGCCATCTGTAAACCGGCTTGGCCGATCTGTGCTAATGTGGGTGAATGGCGCCATGAGGTAGGAGGCGCCGTTGCCGCCGACGCGCCGGCCTGCCGGAACGAGGTCGAGATTGCCAATCGTCGCCATGATGCGCGGATTGGTCTTCTGCTCCGCCGAGATCAGCAGCGGCCAGTCGGCCGGATCAGCGATATCCTCGAACAGGTCGATCGGCGGAAAGGCGCTGCGTATGATCCTGACAGCGCCCTTCCACTCAACTCGGGAAACCGGGATATCTATCGCTTCGCTCACCAGCCACCGCGCTCTGCGTCGAGATAGCGACGCACTCGCATGATGTCGGTGAGCTCGCCTCCCAGCATTACGTCGAGCGCACAGGCTCCGTCGAACGCGTCGTTCGCCACCCTGATCCAGGCATAGCCGCGCGTTGCTTCAGAGAAGATGATCCGGAGCGCCTTGTGGATGCCTAAGAGGTTGGAGAGACGCGCACGCCCATCACGCGAAACGCGCCCGGGACCTTCCGCCTTCCATCGGCGATAAGAGCGCACCGGCATGTCGAGCAGCGTTGCCGCCTGCTCGTCGGTCAGCTCCCATTTGCCGAACAGATTGAGGACTGCCCGGAACATGGCAGCTGCCTCGTCCTGGGTAATCGGATCGGGACGGAAGGCGGTAACGGCAGTATCAACGGGTTGCAGGGCCAGCATGGCAGTTCTCCATATGGCATCATATAGACCAAATAGGGCCATTCGGCAAGGAACTATACCGATGATGCCAGTCTGGCCATCACGCTCGCGGCGCCTTCGATCGGCACGAAGAGGCGCGTCTGGTAACGGATAATCTCCGTGAAGCAGCCTTGCGCCTTGTACCAGTCGAGGCGAGCTGCACTCCATCCAGTAAGTTCAATTCGCTGTGAGGCATTGACCAGGCTGCGTTTGACCATGAGCTTCTCGCGGCCGGTCAACTCCATGGCCCGGCCCGTCGCCAGAACGGTCTGGACAATGTCATCAGCGGACAGCATCTGTTCCCGCTCGAGACCCAGCGCCCGGCACAGTTCCGGAACACAATGGACAGGAACCTCCCGGCCGAGAAGCGAGCGGCCATCCGCCGCCGAGATGCGGCTGACTCTGACAAAATCCGAAGGCAGCTTGTCCCAGACCGGCAGCAGGAGGCCGGTCGCAAGATAGAGGCGCTCGCGCTTGTGGCTGGTTTGCGCCTCCGCGACCTCGGTTGACCAGGCATCGCGGAAGGTGTCGATGGCAATATCCTCCCAGCTGCTCTCCGCCAACTGATCCTCGGTGATGTGACTGCGCTTGAGCGGGCGCAGCAATTCGAAGCGGGCCACGCGCGTACCGTCATCGGAGAGAATTCTGCGCGCGGGGACCAGCAGGGCGACCCGACCAGAGCGGGCGTTCCGAACCGGTCGCTGCCGCTGCGCAGCAAGGCCGTGCAGCTCCTCGAGCCGCTTCAACGTGAGCGGCTTCAAGGCTCTGGCGATTTCCAGTTCCAGCAGATGGGTGGTCGCGCCCGATGCCGGATCGGTGCGCAGCAGCGTGTCCGATAGGATCGTGAAGTCCTCAACCGCGATGGTCTCCAAGCCGAGATCAAGGGTGCCAGCCTGCCGGGCGGCATCGACGCGCGCTTCGACCAGCCCCATGAACTCATCGAAGATGGAGTTCTGCAGGGCGATAGGAAGCGCCAGGATACGGTTGAGCCAGCGCTGGATCGATGGCAGGTCATCGACCATCGAACCATCAGGCGCTTCGATCCGCAGGCCCGTCAGTTCCTGAAAGCGCCCGAGGCTGACGGCTTCGAGCTTGCCTGTGAACAAGAGGCCGAACCAGCGATGGAGGGCTTCCTTGGCGTAGATGCTTTCGAGATTGTCGGCCGGATCGAACAGGTTTTGCCCGCCGGTTTGGCGCTGACCACGCGTCAAGGCACCGAGGCTGTCGAGCCGCCGCGCGATCGTCGAGATGAAGCGGCGCTCGCCGCGCACATCGGTGGTCACGGGCCTGAACAGCGGAGCCGATGCCTGGTTGGTGCGATTGGTGCGGCCAAGCCCCTGGATTGCGGCGTCAGCCCGCCAGCCCGGCTCGAGCAGGAAGTGGACGCGGCGGGCTTGGTTCCTCGCAGCCAGATCGGCATGGTAGCTGCGCCCGGTTCCCCCGGCATCGGAGAACACCAGGATGCGCTTGGCACCGTTCATGAAGGCCTGGGTTTCGGCAACGTTGGCGCGAGGCGACCGGGATTGGAGTTTCTGATGACCATCGCGGCCAACGATGAGCCGGCGCGTGCGGCCAGTGACTTCCGCCACCTGGTCGACCCCGAAGCGTTCGATGATGGCATCGAGCGCAGTGGCAATCGGCGGTAAGGCACAGAGCTGCTCGATCATCCGGTCGCGCGCGGCAAGCGCTGATCGGCACAGTACTGGTGCGCCATGCTCGTCGCTCATCGGCTCGGAGCGAGGATTGCCGTTTTCGTCGGTAAACACCGCCATCAGGCGAACGGGAAAGCTCTTGGCGAGATAGTCGATCACATATTCTTTGCAGTCGCAGTTTATGTCGAGCGTGGCGGCGGGAGGCGCAGGTTTCCTTCGGTTTTCCATGATTTCACTCCAGATAATTACGGTTCCCTCGGCCTCAACAAGTCGAAGGAACCACCATGAGAACAAGATCATCAGAGCTGTTTTGTCCGGCACAGCTCCGGATCGAAGATCCGCCCAGCTCAGATGCCCTATTCAACGCCTTCCTCTCCTCTCTGTGGGTCAAGGAGGAAGCGGCCTGTTCGATCCTGTACAGTGCAGCGATCCGTCATTTCCTGCATTGGCTGGATGTGCATGCGATCCCGGTCGGTACGCTCGACGATCAAGTCGTCCGACGGTTCGAGAAGCACCGTTGCCGGTGCCACGGATACTCGGCTCAGCAAGCCGCCTATAAGACTGATCAGGCTGCGCGGGTCCGGCGCTTTGTCCGGTTCCTCGAAGATCAAGGGTACATCGAAGTCGACGATGGGATCGACGATCTCCCCCGTCACCTCAACGACTACTCCGATGTAATCGACAGCCTGCAACTCGCCCCTGGAGTGGCACAGGGCTACCGGTCGGAAGCCGAGCATATTGTGGCCTGGCTTCGCATCAAGCGGCAGTCGTGGGCCGATTTCGATGACGCGATCCTCGACCAGTACGCGGTGCATGGTTGCCGCTGTCCGGTCTGGCGCAAGCGGGGCAAGCTCATCGCCTCGGGCGCGAAGCGGCGGCGGCGTGGCGCTCGGCGCTTCGTCGAGTTCTTGCGCGGCCGGGGTGTCATCCCTTCAGTCGAACCGGTGTCGGATGACGACCCGCACATGGCGGCATTTCTGGCGTGGCTCAAGCAACACCGCGGTGCGACCGATGAGACGATCCGGCGCTACCGGGCCGATATCAGGCGGCTCATACCTATGCTCGGCGAGCCTTCACAATGGGATGCAGCCGTCCTCAGGCGGGCGTTTCAACAACGAAGCAAGGAGACGCCGGGTTCGGCATCACTGCTCGTCACGATAATGCGGAGCTATATTCGGTTCCTGGTCGTGCAGGGTGTTTGCCGTCCGGCTTTGTTGCACGCGATCCCATCAGTGCAACGCCACCGTCTTTCGACGCTGCCCCGGCACGTCAACCCGGCAACGATCGAGCAGATCATCGGCGCATGTCCGACTGATCGCCCGGTGGAAGTTCGGGACAAGGCCATCATTCTCCTGCTCGCCCGGCTTGGCCTGCGTGCCGGTGATATTCGGGATATGCACCTCGACGATATCGACTGGCGCTCGGGCCACCTGACGGTCAAGGGCAAGACGCGTCGGCCCGATCGCCTGCCATTGCCTCAGGACGTCGGTGACGCGATCCTGGACTACATTGCCAAGGCACGCCCCAAGACCGCCGATCCGCATCTGTTTGTGCGCGCGCAAGCCCCATTCCGTTCGTTCCGCTCATCGGCGGAGATTGCCGGCATCGTTGCACGCACGCATGAGCGCGGCGGGATCGAAGGCGTGCCGACCGGATCGCACATTTTCCGGCATTCGCTTGCCACCAACTTGCTGCGCGCGGGCGCAGGGCTGGAGTCCGTTGGAACGATCCTGCGCCACAGCTCGCCCGAGACCACCGCCATCTACGCCAAGGTCGACCTGCCGATGCTCATGAAGATCGCGCAGTCATGGCCGGGAGAACCGTCATGCTGAACACGCATATTGCCAGATACGTCTCGCTGTATCGCAGCTTGGGGCGGAAGTTCTCGGAACAGGAACGATTGCTTCGCCAATACGCCGCTTTCGCCGAACGCTTCGGTGACCGTCACACCCGAGTGCAGCGCATCTACGACTGGTGCCACACGGCAAGCTCGCAGAACGTGGCTCGTCATAGGTACGACGCCGCTCGTAACTTCAGTCTTTTCGCTCACGCCGAGGATCCAGACCACGAAGTCGCGCCTGTCGGCGTTTTCGGCCGGGGGAAGCGGCCACGTCCCACTCCGACCATCATCGAACCGGACCAGGTGCGGGCGATCATGGCGGCGGCTTTGAACGTTCCGCCCCAGGGCACGATCAGCCCATACACGTACCATTACCTGTTCGGCTTGCTCGCGGCGACAGGTCTCCGTATTTCCGAGGCTCTCGCGCTACAGTGCGACGATCTGGTCGAGGATGGGCTGGTCGTCCGCAACGGCAAGTTCGGCAAGCAGCGGCTGATCGCCTTGCAGCCATCGACGCGCCAAGCACTCGAAGTCTACATTGCGATCCGCGCGAAGCACCCGGCCAGGTGTAATGACCTGTTCGTCACTATCCGGGGGCGGGCGCCGCACAAGGTGCGCGCCCACGTCGTGTTCGTCAGGTTGGCCCGGCTTCTCGGATATCGTGGACCAACCGGTACGGCGGGCATGCGACTCCACGATCTGCGGCATGTCCGTCGTCAGAACATTTGGCGCATCTCGCGGCGTAAATTAGCGGAGTGCGGGCCTCGTCTGGGGGTTGATGTTAGGCGGCAAGCTTGCGGTGCTGCAAGCGCCGATGTTCGATGGTCTGTCGCTTGATCCTTTCTCGTCGTTCGATGATGGCCGGCGCCCTGCCGAAGTAGGCGTCGGCGGGCGTCACGTTGTTCAGGCTCTCGTGGTAACGGTGATGGTTGTAGTGCTCGACGAAGGCCTCGATCTGGGCCTCGAGGTCACCGGGCAGGAAGTAGTTTTCCAGCAGGATGCGGTTCTTCAGGGTCTGGTGCCAGCGCTCGATCTTGCCCTGTGTTTGCGGATGCATCGGGGCGCCGCGCACGTGGCTCATGTTCCGGGCCTCGATGTATTCCGCCAGCTCGCCCGCGATGTAGCTGGGGCCGTTATCCGACAGTAGCCTGGGCTTGTGCAGCACCTTGGCGCTGTCGCAGCCGGAAGCCGCGAGCGCGAGGTCCAGCGTGTCGGTCACATCCTCTGCGCGCATGTTGGTGCACAGCTTCCAGGCGATGATGTAACGCGAGAAGTCGTCGAGCACCGTCGACAGGTACATCCAGCCCCACCCGATGATCTTGAAGTAGGTGAAGTCTGTTTGCCACATCTCGTTCACCCGGGTGGTCTTGGTGTGGAACTGATCGGCGGCCCTGATCACGACATAGGCCGGGCTGGTGATCAGGTCATGGGCCTTCAACAGGCGGTAAACCGTGGCTTCGGACACGAAGTAGTGCTTCTCGTCGGTGAAGCGCACCGCCAGCTCACGCGGTGACAGCTCGCTGTAATCCAGCGCCATCTCGACGATCTGGTCCTGCACTTCGGGCGCGATCCGGTTCCACACCCGGCTCGGGGCCGAGGGTCGATCCTCCAGGGCCTCCGGGCCGCCTGCAAGGTAGCGATCGTACCAGCGGTAGAACGTCCGGCGGGCGATGCCGAGCTTGTCCAGTGTGCGCTTGGCGGGCAGATGCGACTGCTCGACGATCCGGATGATCTCGAGCTTTTCCGATGCGGGATACCTCATTCGTCGTCGCCCCCATCCGCGATCATGCTTTTTTTGAGCAGACGGTTTTCCAGCGTCAGGTCGGCCACGCATTCCTTCAAAGCGCGCGCCTCGCGGCGAAGGTCCTGCACTTCACCGGTGGTCGCTGCCCGGGCGGTGTCGCCGGCCAGGCGGCGCTTGCCCGCTTCCATGAACTCCTTCGACCAAGTGTAGTACAGGCTCTGCGCGATGCCTTCCTTGCGGCACAGCTCGGCAATACTGTCCTCGCCGCGCAGCCCATCAAGCACGATCCGGATCTTGTCTTCGGCCGAGAAGTGCCGCCGGGTCTGCCGCCGGATGTCCTTCACCACCCGCTCAGCAGGGGCCTTCACCGGCGATTTTTTCAAGGAGGGTTGGGGCTTCATCTTCGTTCCTTCGTCACTACGACGAAGCCCCAACCCTCCTTAAATCACAACCTCAAATCTGTGCCATTGGTGCTGACGCGGAACAGCGCCGATCACGAGTTCGCGCGCGGCTCGCTGGACGGGCATGCGATCGAGGAGCATCGCGCGCAGTAGCTCTTTCTGCTCATCGGTGACGAAGCGCGCGCTCTCGGCATGGACATGGCGGACCCCGGCGGCATCGCATCCGGGGAGCACTTCGCCCCTGCGGCGCAGGCGGCGGAAGAGCCGGGTCCTGATGCGTGTGCAGCTCGTCCGTGACACGCCGGTGTGCTCGGCGATCTTCTGGGTGCCAAGTCCCTGCAGGAAGAGTTGCTCGACCTGTTTGCGTTTCGCCGGCGACAGCCTGGCGCCGCTATAGGCCTGGCCGCCTCCGGGCGGTGGTAGCAGCGCCTTGCCGCGTGCAAGCAGTTCCCGATTATATCGGCGACGCTGCTCGGAAACGCAGGCCGCCGACACGCCGAGGCGCAACTGGATGTCGATGCCCTTGAGGCCCTTCTTCAGGGCATAGCGTAGGCGCTCGATACCTTCGACGGTCAGGCGACCATGCTGATCGCGCTCCGCGGGACGGTATCCACGCCGGACACACAGCGCCGTCGTAACCGCGTTGGAGGCGCTGGCCTCACAGACCCCGAAATGCTTGCCGATCGCGCTGAACGACCAGTTTTCGACCTCGCGCAGTCTGACGGCCTCATCGAGGGCTTCACCCTGAAGGCGCGATTTGGGCGCGGAGCTTCTATGGGCCGTCGTCAAGCCAAGCTTGTTGGCCTTGACCTGCAGGGCATGGACGCTGCGGCCTGGTAGCCGCGGCGCGATGCCATGTCCTTCGGCCGGATACCAGGCGCGCAGAATGGCGATTTCCTGCGCCGTCCATGGCGCGGATCTGGGAGTGGTCATGGGAAATGTCTCCGAAGAAGGGAGAGCCTGGTGGTCCGTGGTCCCTTCGGACACACTCGCCTGCTCCTCTCCCTGCTTCCCCCTCCACTCTTTATTGCCGTCCATGCCGTGGGCGACTTTCCTGGTTGTGTTCGCCGTCACCCTGATCGGTCAGCTCGTCGAGACGTCAGAAACAGGCTGATCCTCTTCAGCGAATCCAGGGCGCACGCAGGCGGCTGCCCTCGCGGAAGCGATCGGCGCCCAGGGTCGCAGCCAGGTCATCGCGGATGGCCGCGAAGGGCCGGACCACGTCGATCACGGTAGCTGGCTCCAGGATTTCGCCGTAGCGGGTTCCGATCCAGAGAAGGTCGCGATCATCATCGTCAACATCGTCGTCCTCCCGCTGGACGATCGCGAAATAGCTGTTCAGGGGCGCGTCCCATCCAATGGCGATGCTCAATGCGCCATGGGTGCTGGCCGCTTGCGCGAGCGGATCGAGTTCGTGCCGGCTCATGGTGCGTCCATTCCCTCATCCTCGGGTGGGCCGAGACGGTTTTGCATCGCCTGGCGAAACTGGCGCAGCATCTCGGCTTGCTCGGGGTATCGTTCCTCCCACTGGGCGCGAGGGATCAGGAAGCCGACATCGACCAGTTCGCGCCGGAGCGCCTCTGTCACGGTCTGCTTGACGGTTTCGGGAATGGCGAGGGGAAAGGACTGAAACTGGCACAACCAGGAGCAATCGTCGGGTTCCTGGTGCCGCCGGAAATGATCGGCGTCGAAGATGAGATCGGTCCGAACGACCGCATCATCCTTGACCGCGATCACGAATTGACCGCCGGCCGGGGTTCCGTTTCGCGCGGAGGCGATCATGCGTTCATGCCAGGTGTGCGCCGCGGCCAGCGCCACGCCATAGTGGGAGCCGTAGGCAGCGTGGAGGATCCAGCTGACGGGATGGCTGGCGGCACCGAAGTGGAAGGTGATTTCCATGCGGGTGACTCCTCGATTGGAGATGGGACAGAGGTTTGGCGAAGCGGGTTTTTCCGCGGCCAGTGTTCAACTATGCTGCGGGATCGTGGTGGGTTCGCCGGTGCGCTCATCCGCAGGCATACGGACAACGCTGAGAGATGCGCTTTGTCTATGATCGGCTCTCGTTGCCCGCCTGATTTTGACAATCTTTGCCAAATATGCCATATAGTCTCTTAGAGGTGTTCCCATGGCGACAATGAATGTTTCCCTCCCCGATGCGATGAAGGAATGGGTCGAAGGTCAGGCCGGGACAGGCAGATACAGCAATGCCAGCGATTATGTGCGCGACCTGATCCGTCGCGACCAGGAGCGGCGGGAGAAGATCGCAGCCATGCAGACCATGGTCGATGAGTCTCTCGCCTCCGGCATAAGTCCCAATTCCATCGATGACATGATGAAGGAAGCCCGGCGTCGCGCAGGCGTCGGTCATGGCCTATAGACTCACGCGTAACGCCGAAAAGGATCTCATCGGTATATATGTCGGCGGCGTCGGAGAATTAGGAGAAGCCGTCGCGGAAAAATATCAGGCCGGTTTGCATCGGGTTTTTGGATTTCTCTCCGACTTTCCCTATTCGGCAAGAGCGCGCGCGGAAATTTCACCACCGGTCCGGGCACATCCCTACAAGTCCCATATCGTCGTCTATATCATCGAAGGACAGGACATCCTGATCCTCGGCGTCCGTCATGGACGGGAAGACTGGCAGGCATCCGACCAGCTTTCCTGAAATTGCGTTCACGCCAGTGGAACAGGTCTCGCTCTATGACTGGTGCCGGTCAGGCCGCTTGCGGAACCTCAGCGCCTTCGTTGCTCGAAGGCGGTGCCAGGATTGCGTCCTCATCGTTCCCCGGCTCGAACTCCCCTTTGGTCGTCGCCAGGTCAGCCTCCAGTTCCGCGAGTTCCCGCAACTTGTCCTCGAGCAAGGCGGCGTCGGGAAACTCCTGGTCGAGACGCGCCTCGAAGGCCGGAAGGCGCCGCTCGTTCGCTTCGAGATCGGCCTGCACGGCGGCAAGTTCGGCGTCGAGATTGAGAATGGAGGATTCGAGCCGGCCCAGCGCCGTGGTCCATCGCGTCTTGTCGGATACTTCGAACGCGTTACGCTCGCCGTGGTGGAGTGCCGCGACAGACGTGCGGATGCCGCGCTCGCCATCGTCGTCCACGGCCTCATAGCCTGAAAGTTCCACATCGATGCCGTTGACGGTGCCGAGCAACTGCCGGGCCTGGCCGCCGTGCAGTCGCAATTCGAAGGCCTGCCTCAGAATGCGTTCGCCGGCGGCCTTGCGGTCGGTGACCATGGTGCCGCCGCAATCGAACAGGACCTCGTCGTGACGCGGAAGAACCCGGCGTGCGATATCGGCCTCCAGCTTCGCGATCAGGTTGGCGCCGTCGATGATGGCGTCCGCGGTTCGCTTGATGGTCCTGCGGATATTATACTGGTCGTCGATATGCGCGTCGCGCAGGCGTTCGAGCCTTGCGACCTCGGCATCGAGCCCAGCCTTGCGCATCAGGCGATCGTCGCCGGACGCCAGCGCCTTTGCGAGCGCGAACTGATTGACGTTGGAGCCGACATCCTCGATCCGGCGAATGGAGCGATCGCCCGACATCGCCATGTTGATGAAGCGGGCTTTTCTTTCGAGCATCTGCCAGTTGGTCGCGTCCATCGAGCCACTGGTCGCATAGCCGTATAGCTCGATTTCGTCGTTCTGGTTCCCCTGGCGCTCGATCCGGCCTTCGCGCTGCTCGATATCAGAGGGTATCCAGGGAACGTCGAGGTGATGCAGGGCTTTGAGGCGCTGCTGCGCGTTGACGCCCGTTCCCATGGTGGGCGTGGAGCCGATGAGAATGCGCTTGCGCCCCTGATTGAGGTCGTTGAACAGGCGCTGCTTGGCGCTGTTCTTCTTATAATGCTGCATGAAGGCGATCTGATCGGCCGGTATGCCCATCTCGATCAGCTGCTCGCGGATCCAGACATAGGCGGAGAAGCCGCGTGTCTCGATGGCGTTCTCGGTGCCGAGATCGGAGAAGATCATCTGCACGGCGCCGGGCAGCGGATAAGGTCGCCCGGTTTCCGGGTCGGTGTAACGATTGTCGGCCGTATCGCGCCAGATACGATGGACGTTCTCGATCAGGAGATTGAGCTTGTTGCCCTCCTCGTTCCCCATCATGGGGTCCACGAAGCGGAGATCGATCGCCGAATGCCGCCCGTCGGTGATCACCGAAAGCAGGATATCGTCGCCCTTCTGGGGTCGCCCGCTGCGGTTCTCGATCGCCTTGATGCGTCCGGCCAGCACCTTCTGATAGGCCTTGAAGGGCGCCCCGGACTGGGCGACGATGATCTTGCGCTTGCCACCCTTGATGGTGGGCAGCCGGACATATTGGCGCAAATCGTCCTTGAGTACGACATCGGCAACGCTGCGGTACATCGCCATCAGGTCGGCGACGTTGACGAATTCGCAGAAGCGCGTGACCGGCTTGTAGCTGCCGCTCGGCTGAAGTTCGAGTTCGGTGCGCGTGTCGCCGAAGTTCGCGGCCCAGGCGTCGAACTCGTGCAAGCCCTTGGCGTGCAGTTCGTCGGGCTGCATGAACCGCTGCAGCGTATACATCTCGCCGAGCGTGTTGGTGATGGGCGTGCCCGACGACAGGATCAGTTCGCGCCCGGGATTGATGTCGGCAAGGTATCGGCCCTTGACGAACAGATCCCATGCCCGCTGCGAGCCGGCGGGATCGACGCCCTTGAGGTCGCCCAGATTGGTCGCGAAAGTGAGTTTGCGGAACTGCTGGGCCTCGTCGACCAGAATCTGGTCGATGCCGATCTCGCCGATATGAACGAGGTCATCCTTGCGGGCCTGCAGGTTCTCTAGCCGCCGCTGGAGTCCTTCCTTCAGGCGCTCGACCCGCTTGCGCGAGACGCGATCGTCGCTCTGAATGCCCGTGATCAGCACCTCGTAGCTGGCGAGCTGGTCTTCGATCAGCTGCTTTTCGAAGGCTGCCGGGGTGGGGATGAACTTGAACGCATCATGGGTGATGATGATCGCGTCCCAGTTGCCGGTCGCCGCGCGGGCCAGGAACCGCCGCCGCTTCTCCTTGATGAAGTTGGTGTCGTCGGCGACAAGGATGCGCGCCGTGGGATAGAGCATCAGAAACTCGCGCGCGATCTGCGCGAGACAATGATTGGGCACCGCGATCATCGGCTTGTTGGCAAGGCCGAGACGGCGCTGCTCCATCACGGCGGCGCACAGGCTGAAGGTTTTGCCCGCGCCGACGCTATGAGCTACATAGGTCGAGCCCGCGGCGACGATCCGCCAGACAACGCGCTTCTGATGGTCGCGCATCTGGATGGTGGTCGACGCGCCCGGAAGCGTCAGATGCCTGCCGTTGAACGTCCGGGGAACGAGGTTGTTGTAGGCGTCGTTGTAGATGCGGACCAGGCGATCGGCGCGTTCGCTGTCTTGCCAGACCCAGGTCTCGAAGGTCGACTTGATGCCTGCAAGCTTTTCCTTGGCGGCTTCGGTGTCGGTGACGTTGAGCTCGCGGCGCTCCGAACCGTCAGCTTCGCGGTGAACATCGTAGATCTTGGGGATATGGGAATTGAGGGCATCTTCGAGCAGGTCCGCGGCGCCGCGGCGCGCCGTGCCCCAGGTCGAGGTGGAACTGACATGTCCGGCGAATGGGAGCTTGTCGACGGTCCAACTCGCAATATCGACGGTATGATAGATGGTGGTCTCGACCTCCATGATCTCCGCGACGAAGGTTTCGATGACCCTGGTAGGAATCCAGGGCGCGCCGAGACGCGCGGTGATCTCGCTGGGTTTGAGGTCGACCGGCTGGACCGCTTCGAGCGCGGTGGCGACGGCATGGAAGCGCGGATCGGCTTCGGCATTCTCGCGGGCAAGAGCGAGCTTGGTCCGCACCGGTCCTGACAGGGCTTCGTCCGCCGTAACCCAGTTGTCGAAATGGGGCGTGGTGCGGACGGGGTCGAGATAGACGTCGTCGGCGAGATCCGCGAGGGCCTCGGCCTCGGTGACGCCGAGCAGGCCGGCGATCAGCGGGAGATCGACGCGGCCGCGCTCGTGGAGCGACACCGCCAGCGCATCCTGCGCCGAGTGGATTTCATGGGCGACTGGCGGTTTGACGACACGTTCGGTGAAGATCGCGCCCGGCGTGCCGGTATCGCTCGCCTCGTCATAGGCCTCGATCGACGCGACCAGCCAGACGTCGGGATCGTCAAGGAAAGGCTGGAGGTTCGGGCGGCGCTGATATTCCTTCTCGGCGCCGGTGTCGGGATCGGCGCGGATGCTGGTGATGGTCCGGTTGATCGGGCCGTATTTCTTCGTGAACTGCCGATAGTGCGCGAGCAGCTTCTCCTGGGACGCCGCATAGGGCTGGTCGTTCAGCTGCGCCCGCAGGATCGCGCGAACCGCATCGCGGATCGGGATCAGCGCCTTGATGATACTGGCGTGCCTGGCGAACAGGCCCGTGGTGCCTCGCCCTGATTTGACATCGACGACGGTCGGCATGCCGTCGACGATCTGGTGCAGAACGCCGCCCGATACGAGATAGCTGCCTTCCTTGAACTCGGCCTCATCCGCCGCCGTACCGATCTCAAGGTCGAGCGAGACGTCGACCCGGTCACGCAGCGACGTCGTGCGATGGATGGGGCGGCAGGTGCCTTCGTATCGGGATGCGATTCCCGACAGGGTAGCGATGAGAGCCTGCCCAAGGTCGATGCCCGGCTCGGCGGCGCAGTGATAGTCCATGCCGAACTGGCCGCTTTTCCATTCATGGCGCCCAAGGACATGACCAGGATTGTCGAGGAAATAGCGGTTGATCCGCAGCGGTCCCTCGCCCTCGTCGCTATCGGGAATATCGGCCAGATCGATCCACTTGTGTCCGGCGCCGAGGTTGTCTGGCTCGCGCTTGCGGAAGAGTAGGATATCGACGACGACATCGGTGCCCGCTTCCTGCCGCATGACCCGGCCGGGAAGACGCACCGCGCCGAGGAAATCGGCGATGGTATCAATATGACTGCGGGCCTTGGGGTCGCTCTTGTCGAGCGAATAGCGCGAGGTCACGAACAGGGCGACGCCGCCGGGGCGAAGATGCTCCAGCGATTTCGCGATGAAGAAATCGTGGAGCGACAGGCCAAGCCGGCCGAGGCTGGTCTTGTTCTGGATGCTGAGGTTCGAGAACGGGGGATTGCCGATGGCGAGGTCGAAGTCGCGCGGCAGCGAAGCCTTGTCGAAATCGATGCAGCGGATGATCTGCCCCGGATAGAGCGCGCTCGCGACGCGGGCGGTGACGGGATCGTTCTCGATGCCGACGAACATCGTGTCGCTCGCCAGCCAGTCGGGCCGCAGCCCCATGAACAGGCCGCTGCCGCATCCGGGTTCCAGAACCTGGCCGCCGGTGAAGCCGAGGATGCGGGCGGCATCCCACATGGCGCGGACAATATATTCGGGCGTGTAATGGGCGTATTGCGTCGCCCGCTTGAGCGACTGGAGTTCGGCATCGGTCGTCTCCGCGGCAAGGCCCTGCCCCAGTTCCTCCCAGCCATCGCGGAATGTGCCCGCGCGATCGGCGAAGATATTGTTCGCAAGCTCGGAGGCGCCGAAGCCGATGAACTTCGCGATGGCTTCCTGCTCGGCCGGCGTCGCCCCTCGTTGTTCGCGGTCCAAGAGGTTCAGCAGCCGGATCGCCTCGATATTGTCCTGCGCGCGGCCCTTCCATGACGACGCCAGCACCCGACCGGCGGCGAAGGAGAAATCGATGGGTTCGGCCGGAGGCGGATCGGCAAGCACCTCCGCCGGTGCCAGCGAGAAGAGCGTGGGCTCGCAAAGCTGGGAGACGATCGCTGCATCGGGCGCTGGATCGGGCGGTCTGGCGGGCTGGTCGAAGTCGAGGCATAGCTGGAGAGCCAGCGCGGATGCACTGTTTCGCATGGAATGCTTCCTTTTTTGGTGGGTTCGCGGGCGCAGCGCGGCGGCCCACAAGCGTGTCGGGCTGGTCGGGGATCAGGGCGTGATGGGAAGCCCCGGGTCGGGCGTCGTTTCAGGCGTCAGGTCAGCCGAGACGAAGCGACGCGGCATATTGGCGCAGCAGATCGGCTATCGCGGTCCGGGCATGCGCCTTGTTGCCGATCACGATCTCGGGCTGGAGTTCGCGGCCGAGCGGCGTGCGGTATCCGAGCGCCAACCTGCCGCTCATGTCCTCGACGATGATCCGGTGGCCGCGGGGCCGCGCCGGACCGGCATAGCGCGCGGTGAAATCCCCGAGGCGGCCCGACAGCCCGGCGGCCATCTTGCTCCAGCGGATATGGCCACCGGCAAATTGATCGCCGGGCGCTCGGCCTCGTGCGAGCCAGAGGCGGAACTGGGCTCGCTGTTGCAGCGCCGAATTGCGCGTGCGCTCCATTGTTCGGGTGAGCGGGAGGATATCGGCGTCCGCATCGAGCCGTTCGAGTTCAGTGGGGTCCACGACGACGAGAATATCGGAATAGTCGCCTTGGCGCAGAGTCTGGCGCGTCACCGTCGCGTCGGCAGGCGTAGGCCCGGACGAGAGCGAAAAGGGGCGGAGCCCGGTTTCGGCGCTAACGGCATAAAGCGCGATAGCTTCGTGTCCGGGTCGTTCGCGTAGCATGGCCAGGATGCCGATTGTGCCCGTCGCGAGTTCAGTCGCGCCGAGCAGAAGGACGCGGCGATGCCAGGATGCCGGTGCCGGGACGTCGGTGGGGTGCGACCACTCGCTGGGGAGCGGCCGTCCCGGCTGCGCATTCTCGGTGCGATTGGGCTCGGAGGGTGTGGCAGCGAAAGCTCGACGGGCGACGTCGAAAATGTCGTCTGGTTGGCCGCCGCCATCCAGAAATCCGTGGCGGTAGGCAGGTCGTCGGACATCGGGATCCCCCGGTCGTGGCGGCGACGGCGGCCTGGATTCCCATCCCGCCCGGGCAGCGTAGAGTCCGTCGGCGTAGGCGACGGCAGCATCCCAGCCATAGCCATGGACGTCACGGCCGTGGAGGATCGCGGGGTTTCGGCTGTCGGTGCTGCCCTGGGCGATCTGGCGCTCGATGCAGGCAAAGTTCGCGGCCACGCGCTGGCGCTCGGTTTCCTGGGCGATCGCTTCGTTGAGGGGACGAAGCGCCTGAACCCGCTCGCGGGAACGCGCCATGCGGGCGTCGAGGGGCGCATCGTTCGGCAGGTCGGGGAAACGGCGCCAGGCATCGGCCAACGCATGGGCGTGATGAGCCGGACGGCCGCGCGCCATCCAGCATCCCGCATCGGCGGGATCGAAACTGTCGGTCATGACGATCTCCGGCCTGGAATGTCAGCGGCTGGCGAGAAGCAGGTCGAGCGCGCGCGCGAACACCGCGTCGCCGGCGTCGTTGACGATGACCGCGGCGGGATTGGTGGCGCACACGGCGCGGGCGACGATCGCGAGCGGCCGCTTGCGCAGCGGATATTGCAGGATTTGATCGTTTTCGATCGTGACGATGTTGGTGCGTAAAAGGCGCTTTAGGCGCCGGGACTCGAGTTCGCGCGCGAGAAGGTCGGCTACCTCGATCTCGAGATCATGGTCGCAGCCGAGATTTTCATCCAGGGTGCGCACCGGCCGGTTGGCCTTGAGCCAGGCATCGACCTCGGCCACGGTCCACCGGCCAACCTGGTGATAGAAGTCCGCTCCGCCCGTTCCCTGGTTTCGGGCATGAAAGGCGAGTTCGCCTTCGATCCAGACTTCCGCCGAGAAAGCCGCGGTTTCCTGCGATAGCGCGGCGCTGTAGGAGATACGCCGTAGTTCGATTTGCATGGGGATTCTCCAGACTGCTCCATCATGCGGAGCACCCTCCCCTGTTCCCTCTCCCCCTTTCTAGGCGCAGCCCGGACTGTCGCCCGCGCCGCAAGGCCGGTATTCGGCATCGTAAGAGCAGCTGTTCTCGAATTCGGGATCGTCGGTTTCATCGACCAGATAGCCGGTGACCTCTTCAGCCGGCTCCGCCTCCAGCACACCAGCGGCGTTCGGAAGGAGACGAACGGGGAATATCCCGCGTCCGACGATCGCGTCAGCCTGCCGCATGGCGTCCGCATGATCATCGGCGGTCACCGCGACCTTGACTCTGATCGTCGTATAGACATGGACATGAAACCCTCTCATGCCGGGAGCTCCGACCAGCCACCGGCGTCGCTGATCCAAACCATTCCGAGCGCCCGGAGCGGCATTTCCATGCAATCACTGGTCTCAGCGAGGGGATCGCGCACGAACACGCTGCCGCGGTCGTTGGCACGCTGCGGGGCGCGTCCGCCGAGCACCATCAAATCGTTGGCCCCACCCGGCATGGGGACGATATCCCCCGGCCTGACCTTGGCGGCCAGCACCCGGCCAATGGTATAATGAAGGGTCCAGCCCCTCTGGGAAAGTGACGCCATGTTTGGTCTCCTTGTGTGAATTTGCGAAGGCGCGATTCTCCCGCCGCTCCGCCGGACTGGCGTGCGGTTCCGGCCGGTGCAGGCCGACTGACACGGGGTGATGCGGGTAGGTTCAGTCGCCGCGCGGCAACGGGATCGGGACGGCCTGACCGCTGGCGAGGTTGAGGAATGCGCCGGCGTGACCGATGGAGCCGCGTCCGAGAAGGTCGAACAACAACGCCAGGGCATGGCTCGCAACGACGCGGTTGACGAACAGCGACTGGCGTTCAAGCGCTTCGGCGACCGAGCAGGAAGGGGCATCGTCGTCGGGCAGGTTTTCGTCGGCGAGTTCGGGGAAATATTCGAGCACGGTCGGCAGGCGATGGCGGTGCTTGTTGGAACGGTGCTCCGGGGAGCCTATGAGGTATTGCCCGTCGCTCGCGCGATTGCCGAGATCCATCCAATAGGCGGGAACGGTCCCGCATTCGGCGAGCGCGGCACCGATCGCGCGGCGGGCCGATGCCGTGTCGACACAGGTGATGACGATGTCGGCGCCATCCATACTAATGGCTTCAGGGGCGCGGCCGTGCACTGCCTGCCAGGCCAGGCCGTGTGCGAGGTTGATCCGTTCGGTGAGCGTGCGGGCCTTGGAACTGCCGACGTCGCCCCGGTAATATGGCTGCCTGCCGAGATTGGCTTCGGTCACGATGTCGTCGTCAATCACGGCGACATGCAGCGATCGCGAGGAGATCGCGCGCAGCGCGGTGTCGAGCGAGGCGAGTCCCATCAGCATCTGCCCGCCGTTTCCGCCGCAACCGACCAGCAGGATGTTGATCGTGCGATTATCGAACCCGGCGGGCAGATAATGACGATCCGTGAGGTCAGTCGGCATGACGGTCTCCTGAAAACGGGCTCCGTGGTAACGGCAGGAACATGCCGTCGGCGCAAAGGCGCGCGAGCATCACCGGGCCGCCGGGGTCACCGAGCCAGCCGACGACGATCGCGATCTTCGTCGCATGGGCGTCATCGGCATCGTCGGTGGTGCTGAAGAAGGCGGGACCGACCCCGTGGCTGTGAAAATCGCAGAGGACATGCCAATCGGGCTGCGGGACCGGCGTGCGGTAGACGAGGCGCGAGGGCGTGGCTTCGTCGATGACCGGAAACTCCACTGCGAATTCCCGGGTCGCTTCGTTCCAGAGAACAAACGCCGCGGCTTCATTGGGCAAGGCTGCGCGAAAATGATCGAGAATATGATCGAGATGCTCGCGTGGAATGAGCCCGCAGCGCAGTTCGGCGCGGCAGGCGCCCGTGCTGCCATAGGGCACGTGGAGGGAAAGCGGCGTCGTGATCGGGAAATCGAGTTCCAGCCAGGGCCGGCGCAGGACGAGCATGACGCCGTCTATCCCGATCGCAAGGCCGCGCCCGGCGCGGGCAGCGCGCAGCGCGTCGAGGGCCGGCGATCGCCCCTGCGGCGGAACCGGATAACAGGGCACGGCGGCAAGGACCGCGGCCGCAGTGGGATCGTCAGCAAGCACGGTCATTGGTTCGCCCCTCTCGCAATGAGCTTTCCGAGAGTCATCGGATCGGTCCGGGTTGCTCGCCGGGAGGCCTGTCGTGTCCGACCGGGATCGAATGGCCTGAGACGCCTGACCGGAAAGCGCTTCGCCTTGCGCGCGGCGAGGTCGTCCCAGAGCCGAACCAGACCACCTTTGCCGGTGATGGTCAGTTCCTGTCCGGGATTGGGGTGGGTGGACCAGCTATCGAACACCCCGCGCTCGAATTCCGGGATGGAGGCTGTCGTCAGCGTTTTTGGCTTCGGAATGTTGCCCCAGCAAAGTTGCCCGTCGAGATAGACATTGAGCACCGGCGAGTGCAGCACCGGGGTATCGATGCCGGGGCGTTCGTTTGCCGGCAAGGCGTAAACGCCGAACCCCGATCGGGTCGCGATGAACAGATGCGGCGGATACGGGACCGGCATAGTGGTTCGCGCGGCGAGCACCTGCAGGCCGGCGGGCGGATCCGTGAGAGCGAAATAGGCCGGGCGAACCTGGGTCGGGATCCACCATGCGAGCATGTCGGGATGAGCGACCAGCACATTGTCAGGCAGGAATTCGGGAAGAGCGGTCCGGCCCAGGGCCTCGGTCCATTGACGCAGATGCGCGCGCGACAGCGATGTGCCCGCGCCGATGATCGGCTTTCCCTCATCGTCATGCTCGATCGCATGGATGCTGGCGAATGCGGCGGCGCCCGCGCGAGCGGTGGCATAGGGACTGGCGTTGCGGATCGGCTGGCTGCGGTAAAGGAGAATGGCGTTGGTCAGCGCGAGGCCGCCGGCGGTCGCTTCGAACTGGGTGCGGTGGTCGGACATAAGGAACCTCAAAGGTTGGCTGGATCGAGCTGGATCAGGTCCTGCGCGGCGAGCAGGAACCGCGCGCCGACACGCAAGGACGCGAACCAGTCGTCGATCGGGACTGAATCTGGCAAAGGGCAGAAGCCGGCGATGTCCATGAAGCCGTATTCCATCCCGTGGCGTCCGACGTCATCGACCTCGCGTGCGAACTGCTCGACCGGAACGAGCGTCAGCGGGGGCAATGTCGAGCATTCCTCGATGCCGGGGAGATACTCTTGGGCAATCTCGATATCGAATTGCCAGGCGCTGCGCTCCGGTCGGAGTTTCCCGAGAGCGGCGTACGCCTTGCGGAGTTCCTCCAGTTTCCGGTGTAAGCCGTTCGGAAGTTCCGCCGATGCCCCCGCGTTTGCCGCGATCATCCAATCGGGTCGGCGAGACTCCATGTTGGATGGCAGAGTGAGTTCCTCGATATCGTCAGGATCCATGCCCTGATATTCGACGATCCACTGCCGCGCGGTTTCATCATCGGTCGCGCCGTCCCAATAGTACATAGAGATTTCATCGAAGAGGTCCTGGTAGCCGAAGATCGGAAGGGCGCGGCCCAGCATATCGTCGAGGGCCTTGTAGGCTGCGGCGCGCCAGGGAATGGGCGCATCGCTGTCTTCGATCCATCCGAGGTCGAGTTGCCCCATGCTGTCGCAGATCACCGCGATAGCCGGCGGATAACCTTCGTTCCCGTGAAGAACCGCGACCCTGAAGTCCGCGAATTCGACGGAGCCCAGAATGTCGAGCACCGCCTTGTCGAACAGTCGTTCGATGCGCTGGCGCGCCTGGTCGCGAGTATAGCGTTTAGCCGTCGTTTCCCGAGACGTGGCCCAGCGGCCTATCAGCTTGTGATGGGACGCCAGTGGAGCATCGAAGAGGGCGGGAATGTCGCCGGACAGTGCAACGGCCCGCCCCGCGAGGTCAGCCGAGGGGTGGAAGGCGCAGGCCCGGTGGCGGCGGGAGCGGCCTGGGAGCCTTGCTCCCGCCGTCCCCGGACGCGAGAAGGATGCACGCGTGGAGCGCCTGGGTTTGCTCGCTGCAGATTGGCTGGGTGAATTCGGATGTGTCGCCATTGCCGGGCTCGATCCATTCGATGAGCGTTTTACGAACTGCGGACGGGATCGCCGCGCTGCTGCCGCGCGCCACGGTCAGCCCTTGGTGCCGACGGCGCGCCGGTATTCGGTGACGTGAGCGCCGCCCGACACGCCGGCGTCGACCATCTCGGCGTTGAGAACCGCGGGGTAGAGCGTGGCATGGTAGGCACGCAGACCGTCGGGATCGTTGGCGAGATGCGGCGGAACCGGAAGGTCGATGCCGTCATAGCGGTACGCGCGGGTGAGATGGTTGATCTGCATGAGGTAAAACTCCCGGCTTGGGTCGTGGCGAGATTTGAGCGGAGTCCGGTCAGAACAAGGTGGCGGGTTGGTCCGGTTTGGCGTCGACCGGCGGGGTGACCGCGTGCTGGAGCTTCGGAGGACTCACAGGCACCGTCGTCTTTGCTGTCGCGGCCTTCGTGGCGGCCTTGGCCTTCGCGGCCTCCGCTGCGGCGATCCTTGCGTCCTCGGCCGCCTGGCGCTGATCGGCGATCTGGTCGGCAAGGGTCTTGCGCGTAGCGATGAGCTGGCCGAGTGCGCCGTCCGATCCACGGCCAAGTTCCGCATCGATCTCCACGGCGGTTGCGGTGATCGAGATCGGGCGGGTCTCGCCGGATTCGAGACCGTGCTTCGCGCCTTCCGCCTTGCGGGGAATGACGGTCAGCGTGACGGTATCGTCGGGGCCGGCGACAAGATCGAAACCGAGCGAATAGTTGGCGAGAAGCGGCAGCAGGTTGGCAATCAACATGGGCGTTGGTCCTTGTCTGGAAGGGTGAGGGTGTCGGTCAGGCGGCGATTTGCGAGATGGGAGCGTCGGCCGGCTGGGCAGCACGATCCGGGGGCGGTCCATAGGCGCCATCGAGCGTCATGCAGCCCGGCAGACGTCCCGCCCAATCGAACCCGATGCGATTGAGCATGCTGGTGACAAGCTCGGTCTTTTTCGATGCGAGCAGCTTGGCGAACCGTTTCTCGCCGACATGCGCGATCAGGCCGCATTCCTGGGCGATGAACTTGAGCTCTTCCTTTGTGTAGCGCTCGAGAAAGGTCTGATCGACCTGCCACGTCTCGCGCAAGTCGACCTCGAACACTCTCGCAAGGTCCGCGACATGATCGAAGCTGAGCACATCCTTGGCGTAAGCGCCGCCGATGACGGCCAGCACATTGGCGGCCCGCGCATCGGCAAGCGCCCGGATTTCCGCGATCTTGCCCTTGAAGTCGAGGTCCGGGAACGAGGCGCCGACGAGGATGCCAGCGCGGGACGTCAGCGTGTCGGGCTTGATCTGCGAAAGCGTGCCCGACATCGCCGCCACAAGGATCGTGGTCCGGGCGTGGACAGCATTGCCCGCGAGCGCACGGGCAAGCGCGGTTCGCCATGTCGCCTCGCGAAGCTCGGCGGTTCGGGTCGCGATCGACCTGGCCGTGACGGTCGGCTTATGCGCCGTCGACGCGGCCGGCACGGTCTCGGCAGTGCGTGGCGGGGGAGGCTCGCGGTTTTCGACAGCACTGGATGATATGGCGCCGCGTTCCGGCTGCGGCTGGAGATCCATCGATGGCGCGGGTTCGACGGTGACATCGTCCTGCGCATCAGCGTCGGCATCATCGGCAGCAGGAGGCATCGCTCTCCTGGCCGCCTTCGCGGCGCGCTCCTCTTCCTCGAAACGGATCACCTCGGCGGCTTCGGTCTTGAGCTTGAAGCATCCCGGATTGGTGCAATGGCCATCATCGACATGGGTTTCGAAAAGGACTTGCTGCGCCGCCGAGTTGAACGGACAGGTGGCGCACTCGGTCTTGTCGAAACAGGCGCTCGCGAGGCTATGCGTGATGCGCATCAGTTCCTTGCGCGTATCGTTCACGTCAAGATTCAGGCGCAGGATCGTGTCGAGGGCCGTGTCCTGCTTGTCCTTGGGGATGACGGCGAGCAGTTCGGCGTGACCAACCTTGATCCGGCGCTCATCGAGGGCGGTCTTAGCGGCGTCGGTGAGTTCAGCGAGCGCCAGGCGGCGATCAAGCTTGGCGCGGGACCAGGCCAGTCGCCGTGCGGCCTCGGCGCGGTCGCCGTTGCATGCCGCGAGGTAGCGGACGGCGGCATCGGCCTGCTCGGTCTCCGACGGATCGTCACGGTCGTCATTCTCGGCGATCGCGGCATCGAGCGCTTCCTGGTCCGTCATCACGCGGATGATGACCGGCACTTCGCCGTCGAGCCCATAGACTTCCAGCCCTGCCCTGTACCGACGCTCGCCGGCGACGATGGCATAGACGTCGTCCTTCGGCCGGAGCAATATGGGCTGGAGTATGCCGCGCTGCCGGATGGAAGCCACCATCTCCTCGTGCTTCTTCCGGTCGAAATACCGGCGGGGATTGTCGCCCTTCACGATACTGGCGAGCGGCAGCGTGGAGGGATAGCTCGGTTGTAGCGAGGTCAAGGCTCGTCTCCTGTGTGGATTGTAGCAGGCTCGCGTTCAGGGTTGGCTGGACGCCCATGCCGCTGCGCGTGTCGGAATGTGCGGGACGCGGCCGATCATCAGCCTGCATTCCGCAACCATCTCCCTCCCCCTCCCCCTTCCCCTCGCCCGGTAGAGGTCGTTCCAGTCATTGAAGCCCGGCGGTGGAGGCAGCGGCTCGATCGACCGGCCGTCTCGCGCATGCGCCTGTTTCGCCCGTGCCGCGCCGCGCCGACCGGAAAGGTCGTTGTCGTGAAGGAGGAAGAGGCGTTCAACCCGCTCAGGCACAGTGACCAGGGGGAAGCGGTCAGCACCAAGCGCGGCCCAGACGGGGATGCCGAGCAGCAAATGAGCGGACCAGGCGGTCTCCCAGCCCTCGGCCAGCCCCAGCACATCGGTGGCGGCCCCGAAACGGACGGTGCCACCGTGCGGGCGACCCAGCATCAGTTTGGGCGGATCGAGATCAGTGGCCGGCAATCCGGTCCGGGGGTCGAGGAACAGCCGTTCGAGTGCTATGACGCCGGTGTCGGCTTCAACGGCGGCGAGCAGCGCCGGACGGAAACGGACGTCGGCGCCCCGGCCGAGCGGCACATGATCATGGTAGCGCAGCGCCGGATGCGGCTCGTTGAAACCACGCGTCGCCATATAGACGCCCGCCGGCGTATCGGTAACGGCACGCGCTTCCTTCCAGAGCGAACGGATCCGGCCGGCCAACCGTCGCTCGCTGCCATCCGCGCGTGCGAATTCCGCTTCAGCGTCGGCCGTCGGGATAGGCCGCCTGTCGCTGCGCAGCGCGCGGATGACATCAATCGTGGAACAGCCGGCAAAGCACTTGAACAATATGCTATGCTCGCCGACCCGGACCGACAGGCTGGGGCGATGGTCGTCGTGCGCAGGGCAACGGCACATCGCGCCCGATGGCTTCCATGTTCCACCGAGTGATTTGACGATATTGGCGGCAGCGGCATGCAGGCGCGGATCGGCGCTCGTGCGCGACAGGGCCATGGGAGGAACTCCAGCATAGGGAAAACTCCCTCGCCCCACTCCTCCTTCTCTTCAGGCCGCGGCCGACGCCCGCTGTCAGTATGATCGCAGGTCGTATCAACGGGTAGCGCGTGCCCGTTTCACCGGCATAGCACTGAACGCTACGTCGGCCTATTGATCGACTACCGATATCGGCTCCGAGCTTCTAACGCCGAAACTGGCGGACACCGTCAATCGCGATGCAGAACGGGACTTCCTGCCGGGCCCCGTCTGGAGCGTCTCCGCATTTGCGGGCGCAGTCGTGACAGGTTTGCGCATATCCGGACAGCAAGGTCTGGAAGCAGGCATCCATCTTATCCCGCCCAGTCGCCGTCAGCCGAACATATATGCGGCGTTTGTCGAAGGGATCAGGGAAGCGCTCGACGATGCGTTGCGCCTCCATCTCGGCAAGGCATCGCCGACCGGTCATCTCCGACGCTTTCGACGCGAGGCAGAAGCTGGTGAGAGAAGTCTTCAATCCCTGGCTGTCGCGCCAGTAAAGATCGAGCAGCATTTCGCATCCTGGATCGGAGCATAAAGAGCCGAACATGGTGGCCGACTCCGCTCTTGCGCTGATGATCGACCTGCAAAGAGGTGCAAAAACAGCCGGACGGCCTGTGTCGTCCAGCATGGGTTCAATTCGGGCTTCCTGTCGCATGGGCATTCGCTCTCCATCCCATTCGGGTGCATCGGGCGAACCGTGCCGATGCCCCAACGTCTGGTTGCCCCCCGGCTATTCTGAACAAAATAGTCCAATGAGCATGATGCTCGAATTCATCCGTCCGGCAAGGTGCCTTTCGGAGGGGAATTTCGGTGCCGAATTGGTTAACATAAACGAATATTCCTACGTCCTCTGCCCCTTTAACGATGCAGGAGAACATCTCGCGCTACACCGCAAAACCATGGCAATACCCGTCCGGCAGCCGCGTCGCCTTCTCTATGGCGGGATGCCCAATCGTATGCGGCTGGTTTTCTTGGCAAAGCATCGCAACTGATGCCTTGCCCGCCTGCGTCGCCCATGCGACCATGTCGTTATGCCTTAAGCAATAGAGCCGGACTGATCCATGCACGACGAGGAGATGCAGCTTACACCGGAAATGCGTCAGACGATGGCTGAGCCCGATCCCACCGTTCTGGCCATAGAAAAGCTCATCCATGCCGCCAAAGGAGATGATAGAAAGATCGAAAAAATCGTGCGTGGATATTTGCGCAATGCGATTTTCGTTTTCCAAAGCCACATGGTGAAACGTGCGCTGCGTGATCTCGATCTCAAACAAGATGAGTTGAGCGATGAACTGCTGGCGCAGATCGCTGCCGATGCAGGCGGCTATATGGGCAAGTTTCGGGATTGGCTTCTCATCGAGCTGAACCGCGCCAACGGAAAGCCAAAGTCGACAAACTAGCGCGCGGTCCTGTGCCCGACGGACGAGAAGCGTGAGCCCGCCCAGCAGCATTTCCGTGGCACATTTAGAGCCTGATTCGAAATTATCCGACGTATTTTCATGCTCTTGCGATCC
>NZ_JNAC01000077.1:0-3022 GCF_000722555.1 Sphingobium sp. DC-2
TGTCAGCCGACAAAATAGGCTACATTTCAATAATATCATGTAATATCAATATATTACATCGGATGCTCTGCGAGTAATTCTGTCTAGGGCAATATACACGTCGCGGTGTTCGACAAAATAAGCTACATTTCGCGGACAGCAAAAATCATTGGGGAGCCCGTTCCGTGATTGAGCGCAAGCCGTCTCCAGCGCCCCGGCGGAGCCTCAAATCGCTTGAGGCGGGATTGGCTCTCTACCCCCATTTCCGGCGACATATATCGCTTTCCGGCCCGGTGACAGCGGCTCAGGTTCAGGCGATTTCCGAGGCAACCGGCCTTAAAGAGCGGCAGATACGGACACTGGCCGCGCGCTTCCGGGTGCATCCGGTCGCGGAAACGCTGGCTCCAAAACCGCGTGGACCCGCTGTTGGATCGCACAGGATCGATCCCGAGGTGAGGGCCGCCATCGAGACGTTGATCGACGAAATTGCGCTCAAGATGGTGCCGCCATCGCGTGCGGAAGCGGCGCGGCAGATTTGGGGCCTGTTGCACGCGGACAACGGAGATCATCGCTTTCCCGCCGATCTGATCCCAAGCGAGAAGACGATCGAGCGGCTTCTGGCTGAGATTCCGAGCCGTGTTTGGGCGAAAGCGACGATGGGATCGAAGACGCGGAGCGCCCATGAACCGCACCCCGGCGAATATGCAAGCGAGGGATTTCTCGACCTGGTTCAGATGGATCACACCAAGGGCGATGTCATCCTGGTCGATAGTCTGCGGCGCGAACAGCTCGGAAGACCGTGGATCACCTTCCTCATCGAAATCTGGACCCGGTCCATTCTTGGTTACTATGTCAGCTTCGGCGACCCCTCGATATTCCGGTGCGGACGGGCGGTTGCGAGCGCTGTGTTGCCCAAAGAGCCGGCCCTCGCCCACCTGGGCGTCGATGTCAGCTATCCGATGCACGGTTTGTTCCGGCGCTTGCATGCCGATCAGGCCAAACCGCATCGCTCCGAAGCCTTCCGGCGCGCCTGCGTCCGCAATGGGATTGGCCCCGATGTGCGGAGGCCCGGGCCGGCCCATCTTGGCGGGCATATCGAGCGGCTGATCGGCACGATGATTGGAAAACTGCGGCTTTTGCCCGGTGCGACCGGATCGAACGTGGCGGCGCGCGACGGCTATGATGCCGAGGCGGACGCGGCGATGACGCTTGTGGAATTCGAGCGCTGGCTGCTGTGCCAGATCGCGATCTATCATCACGCGCCGCATAGCGCGCTGGGCGGCCTGTGTCCGGCCCAGATGTGGGAGCGCGAGGCGGCGAAGCACAGCCCGCTGCTGCCCGTGTCGGTCGATGCGGGCGAACTGTTCCGCCAGTTTCTGCCGTCGAAGTCGCTCACGGTCCATGCCAAGGGTATCCAGATCAGATATCGCCATTACTGGCACCCGATGCTTGCCGCCAGGATCGGCCAAAGGGTCGAGATCAGCTGGGATGAGCGGACGATCCAGCATATCTACGCCGACCTCGACGGCCGCTATGTCGAATTGCCGGTTGTCGGCGACTATCCCGACGTCTGGGAGGCGGATTGGGAGGCCGCCAGGGCAGGAGTGCGGGCGCTAGGCCGGGCCTACCAGGCCGATGGCGGTCGCGCGGCGACGGCGCGGGCGGTGGCCGCCGCCAATCAGGAAATCCACCGCGCCCGCGTTCGCACGAAGGCGGCGCGGCGCCAGGCAAAGCGCCGCGAAGGCGAGGGGACGACGCTCGCGGACCTCCGGTATGGCGAAGCGCCGGAAAAGCCGCCCATTGACTGGAAACCGGTCGCCGAGCTCAGCGAAGACGACTGGTTGCAGGAGCGGACATGAGCGCCGCTGCGACCGCGCCATCGCTGGCGCCCTCCTTCTGGATCGATTTCGAAGAAGCGCGGAACGCGGTCGAGACGATCGTCGATGTCGCGCATGACGATCCCGAGGAACGCCCGACCTGCATCGTGCTCACCGGACAGTCCGGCATGGGCAAAACCTCGATCCTGCGCGAAGCGCAGCGCCGCCTTGCCGAAGCCTTTCCCGAGCCCGCCGATTGGGGCGAGGCGCGCTATCAGCCCGTGCTGCGCACGGTCATTCCCTCGAGTCCGACCTCGCTCAAGATCAACCTCGCCCTGCTCTGGAAACAGGGCTGGCCGATCCGCACGAACACGCACAAAACCGCCGATTTGAAGGTCGTCGACCTGCTGGCCGAACAGGGCACGCGGCTGGTCGCGATCGACAATGTCCATGTGATCCTGACCGCGAGCGGCGTTGCGCGGCGCGATACGCTCGATGCGTTCCGCTTCCTGATGAGCGCGGGCAATGTGCCGCTGGTCGTGGCGGGCCTCGATGTCGCCCGGCAGATCTTCGCCGACGATGTCGAGCTGGCGTACCGCTCAATCATCCTCAAATTGCCGTTATGGGAGCCGGGCGAGCCCGCGCAGCGCCTGATCCGCGCGCTGGCCCGCGGCATGGGGATGGAGGAGCCCGACCATCTCGCCGAACCCGCGTTCGCCGAGCGCATCTGGCGGACCAGCGGCGGGGTCACCGGGAACTTCAAGCGCATCCTGCACTGGTCGGGAAAGGTCGCGCGGCGGCATGACCGCCGGTTCGTGACCCAGGACGATATCACCGAGGCGCTGCAATTGTTTACGCCTTATAGCCCGGAATGAGCGGGCGGGAGATCGAGCCGCTGGCGTTTCGGGTGAGGCCGCTGCCCGAGGAATGTTTCGAATCCTGGCTGCGCCGCCTGGCCGCGCGTCATGAGACCACGCCCAAAGCGCTGTTTCGCCATCTCGGCATCGACGCGGCGCTCGCCGATCGCGACCTGGCCGTGTCGCCCGTACCGGCCACGTCGCGCGTACCGGCCACGTCGCGCGCATCGGCTTGGTTGGCCGCGCCGGCGCCGGCGGTCGCTGGCGTGCCGGACCGCCGCCAGGTGATGGTAGAACGGCTCGCGTGGGCGACGATGGTGCCCGCGAAGGCGATTTCTAGGACGTTCGTCGGCTGTGGGCGCGGCGATC
>NZ_JNAC01000078.1:0-811 GCF_000722555.1 Sphingobium sp. DC-2
GACGAGAAGATCCGCGAACAGCGCGTTGCGCAGCCCATTACGGTCGCGAGCGCCGGGGCGCTCCGTGCCGTCAGGGGTGAGCCCGCGCAGGCCGACCTCGCGGAAAATGCGGTAGTCGTCCATCGTGACGAACCGGACATCCGATCGCCTGGCGACACGTTCATAGGCATCGTTGCGCGCCGCGATCATGCCGCGACGGCCACCTTGCGCCGGTCGCCACACGGCGCGGCGGCTGAACGGCGCGTCGGCGATCAACCCTTGCTGCTCGCCCCAACGGTAAAGGCGATCGAGGCTGGCGACGGCGCGGTTCCAGCTTGCCGCCGTTATCCGGTGATCGGCATCGTCGCGGCGTCGCTCACGATGATAGGCGTCGACATCGTCGCGGGTCGCAGCCCACACGGTCTTGCCGCAGGCATCGAGAAAACGAAGCCAGACTACGACATCATAGGCGTAGGCGCGAAGCGAGTGCCGCGAGCGGACGCCCGACAGCGGCAGGTCGAGAAAGAAGCGATCCAGATCGGGATCGTAGAGCGCGTCGTCGCGCTGGATCAGCGGCACATGCGCATCGAGGCCCCTGGCCTCGCGACGCTCGCAAACAGTAATGATCGACACCGGCGCGAAGCCCTCCCCCCGGACCCCCCACCCGGAAGCTGACCTTCACACCGATGCGCGCTATGGCCCGGCAGCTATCAGGCTGGCCTCCGCCAGCTCTTGGGTCAGCGCTACGGCCAGCCTGATTACTGCCTACCGTGGGCGTCCATCGCCGACCTTACTGCAATGTTGCGGACGGCGCAGACTGTCCAGATAAGGC
>NZ_JNAC01000079.1:0-13500 GCF_000722555.1 Sphingobium sp. DC-2
CCTGCTTTTACTCCGCCGCGCTGGCCTAAAATCCGACCGCCGTTGACACATGGGCATGGGAATGTCTGCGCCGTGCCATCGGCAAGGATTGCCAGCTGTTTCGCGAGGCCGGTGGGCTGCTGCTGCGCGTCGACCCACCCATTTGTCTGCTGAGCGGAGACCTGTGCGACTGGACCGGTACGGAACCCTTGCCTCTGGCCATCTTCAAGGTGGTGACACGCTTCGAAGGGGAGACCCGGATCGGCAAGGGCGGGACCCTGGCGGCGAAGCTCTCTCGGCTCGACCTGATCGTGCTCGACGAGCTTGGATATCTGCCGTTCGCACGCTCGGGAGGGCAACTGCTGTTCTACCTCATCAGCAAGTTTTATGAGCGCACCAGCGTCATCATCACCACGAACCTCGCCTTCGGCGAGTGGCCTACCGTCTTCGGCGATCCCAAGATGACCACGGCGCTGCTCGACCGCGTCACCCACCACTGCGATATCGTCGAGACCGGCAACGACAGCTGGCGCTACAAAAGCCTCAGCTGACCGCCACCTTCGGCGCCTTTAAAAATCTATCTTGTGCTGCGCGCGCCTCCGGTCGGGCTACGCCCGGCCTTCGCCGCACGTAGCACAAGGCTCACCTCAACAAACCAACATCTTATCCGAAAAGGGGGTCCCTCTTCGACCCTGATAGGGGGCCCCTTTTGAACGCCGTTTGACAGGCAATGTTCCTGACGGCCTCGATGTGCATATCGTCATGGACAATTATGCCACCCACAAGACGCCGACGATCAACGCGTGGCTGGCGCGCAGACCGCACTATCACGTCCATTTCACGCCAACTTCCGCGTCATGGATCAACCACGTCGAACGTTGCTTCGTAGAACTCACCCGCAAGCCGATCCAGCGCGACGTCCATACTTCCGTCGGCCAACTCGAAACCGATATCCGCAGCTTCATCGATCAGCATAACGCCAACCCAAAGCCCTTCCGCTGGACCAAATCGGCCGACGAAATCCTCGCTGCCGTCAAGCGCTTCTGCCAAAAGATTGATCATACTTAATGCAATGAACTTTAGATTCAGGTGACTAGTTTGGGCTCATACTTTTCCCTCCTTTCAAGAGAAAACAGCCGCCTCCGCAGAGCAACATGGCGACGCCCGCGATCAGGAATGCGTCACTATAAGCGAGCAAGAGCGCTTCATGGTGAATCAGCCGCCCCATCAAGCCGAGTGCCCGTTCACGTAAAGATGCTGCCGCGGCGCCATGCAACGCGGCTGCACGATCGATCTGCTCGTCACTCAGCAGCCGCACCATCGCGATCATCCTCTCGCGAAATTCGGCCGAGAAGGGATTGACCGCCTCGCCGATTCGCTGGGCATGCAGCTTCTCACGCTCGACCACGATCTGGCTCGCGATCGCGATGCCGATCGCGCCGCCCACATTGCGGACTGTCGAGAACAGACCCGACGCCGAGCCAATCTCGGCTTTCTCCAGGCCGTCGACCGCCATCACGCCCAGCGCCACAACAATGAAGGACTGGCCGATTCCGCGCACCACCAGCGACGGCACAATCACATTGGCGGCAGCATCGCTGTCGAGATGGATGTTCATTAGACATCCGGTCGCCATGACAACGAAGCCGAGTATGATGATGAACCGCACGCTCGTCCATTGCATCAGCTTCGGCGTGGCGAAGGACATGACAAGCTGGATCAGACCATAAGGAATCATGGTCAAACCGATCTGCTTGGCATTGTAACCATGGCCTTCCGCGAAATAATTGGGGACGAGGAACACGACCCCGAACACGACCGCGCCGAAGGTGAACTGCATCAGGCTCGCCAGCCCGAAATTATAGCGTCCGAGCAGCCGCAGGTTGATGAAGGGCTGCTTGCGCCTGAGTTCGATGACAATGAAGGCAATGAGGCCGACAACGGCAACGATCCCAGCGTTGACGATGAAGCTCGATGCGAACCAATCCTTGCGCCCACCTTCTTCCAGCATGATCTGGAGCGCCGATAGGCCGACCGCCATCGCGATGATCCCGCCCCAGTCGCCCTCCCGGAGCCGCGACAGAGCGGCCGGGGTGCGGGGTGTCGACCAGCCGATCGCCGCCAGCACCAGCAGGCCCGGCGGTATCTGGAGGTAGAATATCCAGCGCCAGTTATAGGCCTCGGTCAACCAGCCGCCGAGCGCGGGGCCGGTCGCCTGGGCGACGTTATTGGCGACCGCGAACAGCGCCATGCCGAACGGATGTTTCGACCGGGGCAATTCCGTCACGATGATCTGGAAGGAAAGCGGAATCAGCACCCCGCCGAATGCCCCCTGTAACGCTCGGGCGACGATCATGGTGTCGATGTTGGGAGCCATCGAGCAGGCAAGCGAGAACAGGACGAACCCGCTGGTGCCGACCATCAGCACGCGCCGCATCGAGAACACCGATACCAACCAGCCGGTCATCGGAATGACGATGATCTCGGCGACGAGATAGGCGGTGGTGATCCACGACCCTTCCTCGAAGGTGGCACCGAGCGAACCGCGAACATCGGGCAGCGAAGCATTGGTGACGTGAACGTTCATGCCGGCCATGAAACAGCCGACCACGCCCCCGATCACCGCCACCCAGGCGCGGAGCGATACACCATGCTCGTTAGCTGGGCCTGCCTGGGCCGTCATCGCGCGGCTCCCCGTGTGTCGATCGTCGTGACGACCGACATGCCGGGCCGCAGTCCCGCCGCTCGAGCCTGTCCCGGGTCCACCCTAATACGGACGGGCATACGTTGGACGATCTTGGTGAAGTTGCCGGTGGCGTTGTCAGGCGGCAGGAGCGCGAACTGCGCACCCGACGCTGGCGCGAAGCTCTCGACATGGCCCTTGAGAACCAAGCCGCCGAATGCATCGACCTCGATGTCGGCCGGCTGGCCCGGATGTATAGGACCAACCTGTGTTTCCTTGTAATTGGCGATGATATAGGCGTCGTCCGGCACGACGGCCAACAGCGGGGTTCCGACCTCAGCATACTGACCTACACGCAGGCTTCGCTGGCCGACTACGCCGGTGGTCGGTGCGCGGAGCACCGTGTAGCCGAGAGCGTTGCGGGCGAGCGTCAACGCGGCTTGCGCCTGGACGAGTGCTGCACGAGCCTTGTCGAGCTCTGCGAGAGCGGCCTGTCGTTCGGTCGCCAGCACCGGCAGACGGTCGCGCTGGGCGGCCAGATTAGCTTTTGCAACTGCCAGGCTGGCGCTGGCCTTTTTGGCATCAGCCTCCGCTGCCTCCAGTTTTTGGGCACTTGTGACCTCTTGCCGTTTGAGCAGCATCTGGCGACCATATTCGAGATTAGCGTGGCGGGCATCGGCCTCACTCGCCGAGACGCCCGCGACATTCCCGGCAAGCAGGCTGCGCTGCTGCTGGGACTGCGCATCGAGATTGGCAATGCGCGCCTCTTGTGCGGCCACCTCCGCCTGCGCTGCGGCAACTACGCCTTCGGCCTCAGCGACCTTCACGCGATAATCGCGATCGTCGATCCGGGCGAGAACATCACCGGCCCGGACGCGCTGATTGTCAGCGACTAGCACTTCGGCGACATAGCCGGCGATGCGCGGCGTGATCGTCACCACATCGGCGCGCACATAGGCGTTGTCAGTCCCGACCATATAGCGGCCCACGGTTAACCAGTGCAGGCCGAACACAAGCAGGACGATCAGGGCGAGGCCACCTCCGCCAATGAGAAGCTGCCGACGAGTCGGCCGGTACATGATTGTGGTGAGGGGCAGGGTCTGAACAGCGGTGTCGGTCATCGGATTACTCATGGAAAGGTCTTGCCATCGCAGCGGCGGAGGAGGTGCGGACGGGCTTAGGCAGTATGATCGTGGGCGCATCCTCCCAGCCGCCGCCCAAGGCCTTGAACAGCACCACCTGCGCGGTGGCGACTTCGCTATCGGCAGTCGCAAGTGCTGCCTGCGCCCCGAGATCGGCGCGTTCGGCATCGAGCGCCTCCAGCGCTGTTGCGCTCCCCGCCGCGCGTCCGAGCCGCGAGAGCCGCACCGCTTCGGCGCTACGGTCGGCCGCTATCCGGAGTGCCTCCCGCCGTCGGAGCGTCGCTTCATATTCTTCGCCGGCCTGATTAACTTCCCTGAGGGCCGTCAGGATGGTGGCATCGAACCGTGCCAGCGCGCCGATTTCCCGCGCGCGCGCCTGAGCAATGCGCGCCCGCGCGGCGTTGATGTTCGGGAAGCTCCACGACAGGAGCGGGCCAATGCGCCAAACGATGTTGTTGCGCGCAGTCAGGTCGCCCGGCGTATGGGACGAACTGGCGATATTCGCACCGAGGGAAATTCTGGGATAGAGGTCGGCCGTCGCAACGCCGATCTGAGCTGTCATTCCTGCCAGGCGCCGTTCTGCTGCACGAACGTCGGGACGACGGCGCAGCAAATCGAGACCATCGCCGATTGGCATCGGTGCATCGATCGTTGGCAGGCGCGTGCATGCCGCTGCGGCGGCAGGAACTTCGGTCGGTGGACGGCCTGTAAGTACAGCCAGTTCCGCGAGAGCTTCCGCCCGCGCGGCCTCCAATGGCGGGATCGCCGCTTGCGCTTCCGCGACCAACGTATCGGCCCGCGCCACATCGACAGGCAGGCCAGCGCCCGCGGCGCGCAGATGTTCGGCTATCTCACGTCCCTGCTCCAGCAGTGTGAGTGATCGGCGTGCCACAAATATGCGATGGCTGTAGCCACACGCGCCGAGCCAATTGCGTGTCACCTCGGCAGCCACCAGTACGCGGACCCCGTCTTCCTCGGCGCGCGCCGCGTCGATATCGGCATGGCTCGCTTTCACCGATGCCGCCAACCGTCCGAACAGGTCGGCTTCCCACGCCACATCGGCGCCAAGCCCGAACCGGGAGCCTGTGCGGATATGATTGCTATGGTCGTAGGCGGCGCCGATTTGGTCCTGGAGCGTGCTGCCACCGCCGGCATCGGCGGATGTATTTGTTTGGGGCAGGCGCTGGCTGCGGACTTCGCTGAGGATGGCCCGTGCTTCAAGTAAACGGGCCGCGGCTTCCCGCAGGTCGCGATTGTTGGTCAGGGCCTCTTCGACAAGGGCGTCCAGTGCGGGCTCGCGATACAGGCGCCACCACTTGGTCGGGACAGTCGAAGGCGCGAGGCCTTCGCCGACTAACGATGTTACGGTTGGCGTCACGGTCGCCTGCGGCGACGCTGCGGGGCCAGTGGCACAACCCGATAGCAGCGACAACAGGGAGGCGGACAGAAGGAAGGCGGGCAGGCCTCTGCGAGGTGTAAACATAATTTGGTGCTCTCGGGATCGAGGCACGGTTCTAGGCATTTCGGCCTTGTCCTTCTCCTGCGAAACTGCCAACATTCGTCGCATAATGGACATCGAGCGAACATTCGAGGATTGCCATTACTCGCCGAGGCCAGTCGCAGCGCTGGCGAGCGATCATCCGCATGGCGAGCACATCGCCCCTCACCATCACCCGCGCGCTCAACTTATTCACACGCTCACCGGAGTGATGACCGTCATCAGCGACGGAGGAAGTTGGGTAGTGCCGACTGGACGCGCGGTGTGGATGCCAGCGGGCATCAATCACGCGATCAGGATTGCTGGGGATGTGACCATGCGTACCCTGTTCGTGGAACCGGCTGTACGGCCCAGCCTGCCCGGGAATTGTGAGGTGATCGACGTCTCACCGTTCCTGCGCGAGGCGATCGTGGCCGCAACCCGCATTCCGCTCGATTATGCTTCGGGTGGTCGGGATGACCGTGTGATGGAACTGATCCTCGACGAAATCGAGACTGCGCCAAGGCTGGAATTGCACGTGCCGATGCCAAGGGATCCCCGCCTTGCGCGTTTGTGCGAAGAGGTGATCGCCGATCCGTCCTTATCGATGACGCTCGAAGGCCTCGCAGCCGGCATACATGTCAGTGGTCGCACGCTTGCACGCATGTTCCATCGCGAACTCGGCATGAGCTTCGGCGAGTGGCTGCGCCGGACGCGTCTGCTGCTGAGCCTGCCAAGGCTCGCCGCCGGCGCCTCGGTGCTCGAAGTGGCGCTGGAACATGGATATGACAGCCCAAGTGCTTTCGCCGCGATGTTTCGACGGACGTTGGGCGTTGCGCCCACCGCTTATTTCGCCCGCGCTCGGGCGTGAACAAGATCAGTCCTGCCGCACGTCTGCCGCCAGCCCATCCGTCATCGCGATCAATTTGTCCGCACTCGTCCGAAAGGCATGCATAGGAGATCCTGCCGCAGCCCAGAGTGGATCATGCAAAAGCAGATCAGCATCGATGATCGTAGTCACTGGGCAGGTATGGCCGATAGGCGATACGCCACCTACGGCAAAGCCGGTCTTCGCCTCCACCCATGAGGGATCGGCTGACTTGACGGTAAGACCGGTCGCGGCCGCAACCTTTTTCCGGTCGATGCGGTTCACGCCCGACGCGATCACCAGTACAACATTGTCGCCGGCGCGGAACACGATAGATTTGGCGATCTGGGCGACCGAGCACCCGACTGCGGCCGCCGCGTCCCCTGCGCTGTGCGTGCCGGCCGGAAACTCCGCGATGCTATCCGCGTGATCTGCCAATTGCAGCGCCTGCCGCACTCTCTCGACTGCATTCATAGCTGTCTCCTTTTCTCTAACGCAGAAGCGGCGAAAGAGGCCGGCGTTTCGGCTAGTACTCTTTTAAACGCGGCGACGAAGGCGTTCACATATGGAGCCTGCTATCAACAAGCGGAGGCGGACGCGCGCTCAACAGGGACATGCATCGTCGCGAAAAGGACAGGATCACGATCCTGTCTGCTGTCGGTTAACTGACAGACGTTCAAAGGCCGATTGCCCTGTGCCGATCTGAGTAGCCCCTAGGTTTCTAGACGCCTCCCGCTTTCAAAATCTGCTGCCGTTCGAACTCTACGGGCGACAGCATTCCATTCCTGACCTGCTCGCGCACTAGGTTGTAGAACATCTCGACGTAATCGAACACGTCCTGTCGGGCTTCGTCGCGGGTTTTGTATGTTCGACGTCGTATGCGCTCGCGCTTGAGCGAGGAGAAGAAGCTCTCGGCAACTGCGTTGTCATGGCAATTGCCGCGCCGGCTCATTGAGTACTCAAGATTGTGAGCGCGGATGGGCTTGGCTGTCATCACGTCTGCAGCTTCGCAGTCCAGTGCCGGGCGAAAGCTGCGCGCTCATCGAACGACACGAGGGGGAGGGGAACAAGAACATATCCCAATTCCTGATAGACACGCGCCATCACATCATGGGTCGCCACCGCCTCGTCCCAGTCCTGTTTGCGCTCGGCATCCTTGGCGTAAATCTCGGCCCAGGGCGGTGCGATGAAGACATGCCGATTGTACCGGTTTCTCTCTGCCGCGCGTGTGAGGTCGCCGGGAATGTAGAGTCCGCACAATATGCGATAGCCGATGATGTCGGGAATGCCTCGGTCGAAGAACAGGACGCCGTCTCTCGTCCGTGCCTCCTCATAGGAGCTGAGGTCATGCGCCAGCATCCGCTCGGCAAAGGCGTCGCGGTCATCCCATGGCAGAGCGGTTCCGCCGGCGGCCACCTCGTCGCGGATCACCGCTCGTCCGGCCTCGGGCATATGCGGCAAGCCTTGTTCGGCCAGCGCGGCGAGGAACGTGCTTTTGCCCGATCCCGGACCGCCGGTTACGACGAAGAAGCGATCCATCCTGTCCCTCAACTTTCCCGCGCTTGCGCGAAGGTGAGAACCAGCGTGTCCCGCCATTCGGGGGCGCCCGGTATCGCGGACTCGATCGGTGTTGTGCCGTGGCGGACGGTACGGTCATCCAGCAGCAGCGCTTCGCCGGGACTGGTTAGCCGATGTTCGAGGATGCAAGCGCCAAATGCATCCTCTACGCGACTTTCACCGCCGGCGTAATCGCTGCCGCCGACGAGCGGGATCAACACCCAGTCGCGTCCGTCATGATGCATGCCCTCCGGCGTGGGGAGGCCGGGCTGTCCCGACAGTGCTTCGATCCGAAATTGATGCGCTTCCACCGTCCAAGGGGGCGGACACTGTCGGCTCGCATCCGCGATAAGGGAGGCAGTGCTCCACACCAGTGCCTGAAATAGTCGAGAGCCCGCTGGATCTTCGTCCATTGGCGCGAACCAGCGCTCGACACCGCCATTCAATGGATTGTGATCGCGCTCCTGGTAATGTGGACGATGCGGCAAACGCGTGCATTTCCCGCCTGCCACCTCAAAGGCGGCATAGCGTCTGCGACGATAGGTGCCGCCGTCGGCCATCCATGTATCGTGCGGCAGATCATTCCAGCTCCGCGCGAACGTTGCCCATTCCGGGTTGCCGGGATCAACCAGCTTGCCCGGTGGCAGGAGCAGGGCGGGCGGCGTGGCGATGCACTCGCCGGAGGTGGTGACGAGCCGCCCGGTCATGTCTCATCGTCCCAATAGCCGACCGCATCGGCATAGCGCCCGACATGGTCCACCGACCGGCTCGCCTTGTCGCCGCCGGGCGCGGCGCCTGCCATGACCGCGAACTTGCCGCTGTCGGGATAGTCGACCACATCGGGCTCGTTCATCGTGCTGATGGCGAGATAGCGCAGGTCCGTATCGCCGGTGTTGATAATCTGGTGCGCACTTGCCGCGCCGCTGGCCGGGCACAGCGCGACATCGCCCGCCCGCAACGCATGATCGGCATCGGCATAGCGCAGGCGGCCGTTCCCGGAGAGGATCACGAACAACTCCTCATTCGCGTGATGGCCGTGGAACGGCCACGCCCGCTTGCCCGGCGGCACCACGACCAGCCTTCCGCCCAGCATGCGAGCACCCAGCGGCGAAGCGAAGGACGCCATACGCGCTTCGTAGAGTTCGCCGTGCGCCTGCGTTTGCAGGTCGAGGGTGTCGAGATGAAGAACGGGGGAGGTGATAACAGCCATGATTGAACCAATACAATGTTTGATTTGATCGACTCATGATTTGATACAATGATGGGACCCAAGGAGCAACCAGATGAGTACGAAGACCCCGGCCGATTTCTATTTCGATCCCGTCTCGCCCTTCGCCTTCCTGATGTGGAAGCGCCTGCGTGAAGACGATTTCGGACTGGAGATACGCCCGGTCCCGGTGCTGCTGGGGGCGCTGCTCAACCACTGGGGCCTGATCGGTCCGGCGGAAGTGCCACCCAAACGGGCACAGACCTATCGCATGTGCCAATGGTTGGCTGAGCGGAACGGCATCGCGCTGCGCTTTCCCAATACGCATCCGTTTCGTTCGGTCGACGCCCTGCGATTACTGATTGCGCTCGATGCGCGTGCGGATGCTGTCGATGCCCTATTCGAGGCGGTTTTTGCGGAGGGCCGGGATCTCACCGACAGCGCAGAACTGGAGAGGCTCGGTGCTGAACTCGGCCTCTCCGATGTGCAGAATAGCATCGCAAACGCGGGCGTAAAGGACGGGCTCCGCACCAACACCGAGGCGGCGATCGCGCGCGGCGTGTTTGGCGTCCCCACCCTCGCGATCGGGGGGGAACTGTTCTGGGGCCTCGATACGCTGGACATGGTGCGCGATTATCTGGCCGATCCCAAACTGTTCCAGACGGCTGAGATGCAACGCCTCGGCACCCTCGATTATGGCGTGTCCCGGAGGACAGGATCATGACCGGAGCCAATGACCCGCTTCTGCTCGAACGCGTTCGCGAGAGCTTTTCGCGTCAGAGTTTCATGGGCCTGATCGGGGCCGAGGTGATCCACGCCAGCCACGGCAAGGTGGTTCTCGATCTGCCGTTCCGGGCTGATCTTTGTCAGCAGAACGGCTTCCTTCATGGCGGCGTTGTCGGTGCGATTGCCGACGTGGCGGGCGGCTATGCGGCCTATTCGGTCTTCGGGGATGGCGACGATGTCCTGACGGTCGAATACAAGCTCAACCTGATCCGTCCGGCTGCAGGAGAACGCCTGCGCGCCACGGGCGAGGTGCTGCGTGCCGGCCGCGCGCTGACGGTCTGCGATCTCAAGGTGCATGCAATGCGCGAGGGAGAGGAGGTGCTGTGCGCTTCCGGCCAGCAGACGCTGATGCGCATGGAAGCGGGCAGGGCATGACGGTCCCAATCCTTTTGCTTCCCGGCATAGGCGGTTCGGGACCGGACCATTGGCAAAGCCATTGGGAGCGGACCGATCCCGACATGACCCGCTTCGCACCGTCCGATTGGGAGCGGCCGGAACTTGCCGACTGGTGCGAGGCGCTGGATCGGGCGGTGGAGGCCCTGGACCGCCCGCCCATTCTGGTTGCGCATAGCCTGGCCTGCCTGCTGGTGGCGCATTGGGCGGCCGCGCGCGGAACTCCGGTAGCCGGCGCGATGCTGGTCGCCGTGCCCGACCCGTGCGGACAGGCGTTTCCGGGTGAAGCGCGGTCTTTCGCGCAAGTGCCGGAGCCGCCCCTGCCGTTTCCCAGTCTGATCGTCGCCAGCGCGAACGATCCTTATGGGACGGTCGACTACAGCAAGCGACGCGCCCGGCAATGGGGCTCACGGCTGATCGCGATGGGGCCGCTCGGCCATATCAACGCGGGCAGCAATCTGGGCGATTGGCCGGAGGGCCGGGATATCCTCACGTCATTTCGCGCTGAAATCGAAGGGAATGGAGCATGACCATCTGGACTGCCCTTGCCGGGTTCACGCTGGCCGCCGGACTTCTCGTCATCACGCCCGGGCTCGACATGGCGTTGGTCCTGCGCACGCTCGCCGTCGAGGGTCCGCGTCAGGCTCTCGCGGCGGCGGCAGGCGTGGTTGCGGGCGTTCTTGCCTGGGGACTGCTGGTGGCGCTGGGGCTTGCCGCGCTGCTCGCGCTGTCAGGAACGCTCTACATGATCCTGCAATATGCAGGCGCTGCCTATTTGCTCTGGCTGGGGCTGGGCATGGTCCGGGCGGCACTCAAATCGGGTGTGCCCTCTGAGACAGTAAGCTCGGCTTTGCCGTCTGCTCCATCGCGATCAGGCAACTGGTTCATGAAGGGCCTGCTCACCAATCTGCTCAATCCCAAGAGGGGTGTCTTCTATGTGAGCTTCCTGCCGCAGTTCATCCCGGCGGGAGCATCGGTAATGGGCTTCAGCCTGTTGCTGGCGGCGCTTCATGCCACGCTCGGCATGGCCTGGTTTGCGCTCCTGATCCTTGGCAGCCGTCCGTTGCGGCACTGGTTCGCGCAAGGCGGTGGAGCGCGCTGGCGGCTCGATGGCCTGACCGGCGGCGTGCTCATCGCGCTGGGCCTGCGCATCGCCCTCCATCCCGCGCAGCGATAGCGCCATTTCCATATCGAGAGAGACATGCAGATAGCCGTTCTGACTTTCGACGGGTTCAACGAACTGGATTCGTTCATCGCGTCGACGATCCTCAATCGCCTAAGGCCGCTGGGCTGGAATGCCTCCATCACGTCGCCGACCAATGAAGTGACGTCTATGAATGGCGTCACGATCCGCCGTCAGCAACCGCTAGAATTTGCGGCGGAAGCAGACGCCGTCCTGATTGGTAGTGGGATTCGCACGCGCGAGGTCGCTCGCGATGATGCGCTGCTGGGACAACTTCGGCTCGACCCTGAGCGCCAGTTGATCGGTGCTCAGTGCTCGGGCACGCTGCTGCTGGCGAAGCTCGGTGTGATTGGAGATCTGCCTGCCTGCACCGACCTGACGACCAAGCCATGGGTGATAGAGGCGGGCGTGAACGTGATCGACGCGCCTTTCGTCGCGCATGGCAATGTCGCGACAGCGGGCGGCTGTCTCGCCTCGCATTATCTCGCGGCCTGGATGATCGCGCGCGGTGGTTCGGTGGAACAGGCACGCGAAGCGATCCACTATGTCGCGCCGGTCGGCGAAAAGGAGATTTACGTTGAACGTGCTTTGTCGGTCATCACGCCGCATCTGACAGACAGCATGGCCGGGATCGGTTAAAGCGATCCTGTTCGCACACGAGATGGATAATGCCGGTCAGTTCAACCACACTGTACTCATGGCTCGCTGCGCGGTCTATCGCTCGCGGATTGCCAGCTCCTGTGTGCGATCACGGCGGCTACAGGGTGGACACCCACTCTGACACAGAGATTTGTCGCTGGGTATTTGCGCGTCCGTCCATGGAAATGGGCGAACTGGCGCGAACGATCGATCAGCCCGGCTATTTCATCAAGCTCTGCGGCTCGTCTGACGAATTGCGCAGTGCAATGCCTTCGGGGTGGGGGCTCGACCAGGAAAGATATTTCATGACTGGGCGGCAGGCATCGACTCCGCAACCGCTTACCCAAGGCTACACCATCGAGATCGAGCAGAGCGACATGATCCGCCGCGTGGCAATCCGATACGAATCCGGCGATCAGGCGGCGAGCGGATATGCGGTGGAAAGCCATGACGCCTTTATCTATGACCGCATCGAGACGGCCCCGGCGTATAGGCGTAAGGGGCTTGGCAGCGTTGTAATGGCCTCGCTGGCGCAGACGAAACGCGGCGATGTTCCCGAATTTCTGGTCGCGACCAATGAGGGGCGCCTTCTCTACGAAGCACTGGGGTGGCGTGTGCTGTCACCATACGCGACGGCTTTTTTATAGAGTCTTATTTGTCTTTATAGAGTCTTATTTGTCGGCCAAAAGGTCGATTGACCGGACATGTCACTCACTTCCGGCCCGCTCGATCACTAGGATACGCGCTTCGCCAAGGGGATGGGCGACATGTTCATCGCCTAGCCCGGCGCGGAAGATGTCCCCTGTTTCAAGATGTAGAACCTGATCGCCGCCAGCGGTCCGGACATGCATGTCGACACGCCCGTCAAGGACAGCGAAGACTTCCGGGCCATCGTTGATGTGCCAGCGGTAGGGTTGATCGGTCCAGTGCAGCCGCACGGTCGCGTCGTCGATCCGCTCGATCGACAGCGCGTCCCAGGCTGATCTGCCGGTGAAGTCGCGGGCGCGGATAACCTGCATTTCTATCCTCTTGCTCACCGTTGTTGTGACGGAGATTTGGGATCAGTTACCAGGCGACGTTTCCTGCGCGCTGTAGAAGCTCTCGCCTTCGACCTGTCGGTCGTCCACGAAGCGCATCGTTTCGAGCGCCCGCCTGGCCTTGCTGTTGCGCCGGGCCACATAGTGGACGCCGAGCACCTGGCATTCGATATCGCAGACGGCAGCGATCAGGGTAAAATGCAGTTCGGACGAAGCCTCCAGCGCCTTTGACCAATAGGCGCGCAAGTTGGTCTTGCCCTCGATGATCGGTGAACCCGTCAGCTCCGCGGCCAATGGACTGATGAAGCGCGCGTCCTCGGCAAAATGCGCCAGGATTGCGTCGAGATCGCGCGCGTTCCAGTTGGCGATCCAGTTCGCCGCGAACGTCTCCATCTCTTTCCGGTCCATCGTGTTGTCCTTTAGATCAGAAACAGCAGGGCGGTAAGGGCAGTCAGAACCGCCATCACGTGCACGAAGATTATCATGCCCTTGCGGCTTTCTGTGGATCGGCGTGCAAAAAGGACCCCGTTAGCGGGGTGATCGGCGTCT
>NZ_JNAC01000080.1:0-8539 GCF_000722555.1 Sphingobium sp. DC-2
GCTGCCCGCTTCAAGGCACAACCATCGCGGTAACAATCGGGCGGTTACGGAGAATTGCTCCACCACGCATCGTAAACGCTCGCGCTTTCAGGCAGGCGACCTCGTACGATCTTTTCGACCTGCTCAAAGCTCAGACCGATCTCGTTGTCGGTCTGAGCATCCAGATAGTCCCCCAATGCTCCATATTTTTTGCTCATGTTTGTCATTGATGCACGAATTCCAGGATGTCGCAACGTGGATCGGCGGGCTTGGTGGCGGGCCAGATCACGTTTGCGGAGCGGGCTCTCGTGGGTGGTGGAAAGGGACTCGGTCATCGTACGGCTCCTTGGTTGAGGGGAGCCAAGAAGCTCTGCCTAACGTCCGTGACGCTCAATCCCGGCGCAGTGTGAGATACAAGCAGATGCCACGCCGTTTTCACCCTCCGCGCAGCGGTTCGTACTGCGGCCTGGGAGGCGCCATAAACCACCGTGTGAATGAATGGCCGGTTTCGACGTTCAAGCGAGGCGTCGCATTCCCTTCACGAAATCGACGGCCCTCCCCGCTGGCGTCCGATTGTCCAGTTGATGCTGTCTCCCCGCATGATGCCGGCGACCTGTTTGCCGACATGGCGCTCAAGGACAGGACGCCAGGGTACGAGCGTGAACTCGCGCGCCTTTTCGATCAGCGCAAAGCGCCCCGATGCAAGCTCGATGGGCCGACGATAAACGCCCTCAATCCGCTCTCCCGATCTGGCCTCCGTATAACGCAATCCGAGCTCATCGGAGAGTTCGCCTGCCACACGGCTTAATTCCCGCCGGCGAAGCGTCTCCAACAGACTCGCCCGGAATATGACGCGGCCCTGCTTTTCCTGTGCCAGCCCCTCTACGACCAGCCATTGCCGTCGGCGCTCCAGCGCCTCGTGAACATCTCGCCCAAATCCGGCATCGCGGAACCGGTCGGTTTCGGCACCGACTAACTGCCGATCGAGCCAGGTCGCACCGTCGCTGCCGACCTGTCGGTCGAGCGGCAATGATGACAGGGTGTTGACGATGACGGGTGCTGCCTTCGCCCGCTGCGCCTCGAAGGCCGCTGCCCGCTCAAGATGATCGGCAGCGATGATCCATGTACCATCCGCTTCACGCTCCAGATCCCCCATTGCCTTGCGGATGGCTTCCAGACGCCGGACATGGGTTTCGGCGAAGCTCTGCGAGGCATTGGGATCCTGCCGCAAATGGATGTCGACCGAGTAGCGCCCGCCATGAGCCGCCGCGATCTCGGCGACAGTGCGATCCACCGTGCGGGCGGCTGTCGATCTGGCCTCGATCTTCACCACCGCGCCAGTTGGGATTGCTTCCGTAACATCACCCTTCCCGATATCGACATAGTGGCTGCGTCCGTCGCTCGCATCGACGATCAGATAGTGACGGTCGTTCATCTCGTCGGACAGACCACGTTCGACCACCCGTCCAACAATCGGCGTCATCGAAACCGGATCGGCGATGGCATAGTCGGCCGCCGCGCGTTCCAGTCCATACTCGGTAAACGCGCGCTGCATCGTGCGGATAATGTCGCCGCGCTCGCCCATGCGGCGCAATGTCTCGTCCATCCCGTCGGCGAGCCGCCAGCTACCGGGTGCAATCTCCGCGGCTAGCCCGAGCCGTCCAAGTGTCTGTAGCCTTCCCGCCCGCAAAGCTTGCTGGAAGGGATCGCGGTCGCTTGCTTCGACAACACGATCCTGGTCGATGCTGCGCAGCAAACGGCGATCGATACCGGTCAGCCGTTCCTGACCGATTTCGTTCTGAAGCCGGTCGGCGATTTCGAGATCGCTTCGCGGGCCGAGATCGAGCGAGACAAGTTCCGCGGCGCGCTCACGCATACCGACCGTCAGATATTCGCGGGCGATGACCAGGTCACGGCCACGCTCGTCCTTGCCGCGCACGATGATATGGGTGTGGGGATGACCGGTGTTGAAATGATCGACCGCGACCCAATCGAGGCTGGTTCCGAGATCCTGTTCCATCTGCATCATCAGGCGGCGCGTAAGCGCACGCAGATCGTCATAATTCTGGCCGTCCTCCGGAGACACGATGAAGCGGAACTGATGGCGGTCACCGGCCTGCCGGTCGAGGAAGCTCCTGCCGTCGGCTTTGTCCTGCTCGGCGGAATAGAGCTGCCCGGGCGCGCCCTCGCGGGTAACGCCGTCGCGCTGGATATAGCGCAGATGCGCACGGGCAGCGTCCATCCCCCTCGCCCGGTCGAGTCGGACGATGCGCGATTTGACCATCACGCGGCGCTGACGGAAGGCCGCGAACCGATCGCGCGAGGCGAGCACCCGGCCCACGCCGACACCTACCCCGGAGCGATTGCCGTGAAAGGCCCCTCGCTGCCCACCGGTCGCCTTGATTCCGCCTGCGAGATTGGCGGCCTTGAGCACCTGACTCACATAGCTGCGGCCGCGCCGGACCGGCGTGCTGCGCGGCTTGCCAAGACGCGGTTCGATCTCGTCGTCATGCGACATGGCAGAAATCCGCGATCAGCCCGGATGGCGCCATATTAAAGCGCAGTAATCCACGGGTTTCAGCGATGCATGGCGCCATGGCTTGCTCGATAGCGCCATCGCCGAACACTGCAAAAAGGATGTGCAGACAAGGAGTTATGGCGAGAAGGCCGCAGGGCATGGCGCCATTTCTTTCATCTTGCCTTACGCCCCCTCCCCCTGACCTCGCGCTCCTCCACCCTTCCCCGTCACCACAGCCAACCATCGACCGAGAAGGGAACGACGCTGAACCGCGCCGTTCCCGGACCCCGATCAGAGGCCTCTCAGATGCTGCTCCAGCTCCCGCAGGGCGGCCTCCAGTTCGGCCTCGATCTGCGCGATCTCCGCAGGATCGTCGTTCCACGCAAGTTCGGCCCGAAGCTCTTCGATATGCTGCTGAAGTTCCATGATCGCCTCCTGATCTCGTAAAAACAGGGGCAGATTCCGGCAGGGAGCAGGCCGGGTCAGGGACCGCGAAGCGGCCGCGCGAGCGGCGATGGGGGAGCCGATTTTGCGTCAGCAAAATTGGGGGAACCGTCGTCCTTGAGGCGGGCTGTTGTCTGCCGGATACTGGGCAGGCTCGAGCGGATATCACTCCCTCTCCGCATGGCCACGCGTTCATTTCCTGTGCTCCGACGACATGTTCAGAGGCACGAAAATCGAACTGGCCGGTTCCGAACCGGGCGGCGCAGGCGAAGATTCAATTGTCCTTTCTGCTCCTTCCAGAGCGAAAAACAGCCGCGTTCCCGACAGCATGGCAGGCGGCATTTCCGGCGTTGCTGGGCTCCTTGCAAGCTGCGCGATATAGGCCCGCGTCTCACCGGGAAGCGGCCTCCGCGAGCGCAAATACTCGGCATAACGGCCGGGGCCTGCATTATAGGCCGCAAACAGGCCGGGATAGCCGAAGCGGTCATACATCGCGCGAAGATAGGCGGTTCCGGCCATGATATTGTCGCGCGGATCGTGAGGGTCGGGGCCAAGACCATGGCGGCGGCGCATCGCATCCCAGGTGCCGGGCATAAGCTGCATCAGCCCCATCGCGCCTGCAGGACTGGTGATCGGGCGGCCCTTCCAATGCGTCAGTCCGGCACTTTCCGCCTGCATGACGGCAGCGATCCAGGCTTGCGGTATGGCAAAACGCTGCGAGGCTTCGTCAATGATCGGCCGCCAGCGCTCCACTGCCGGAGTGTTTTCCACGACCGGCTCGGGCGTTTGCGCCAGGCTGCCGCACGGCATGACGAGGACCGCCATAAGCGGCGCGGCGAGGCGGATCAGCGCAGCCATAGCGGCGTCGCCTTTCCGATCAGCGCATCCTCATCGACCGGCCCGAAATAACGCCCGTCGAAGGAATCCGGCGCATCCATGAGCAGCAGAACCCGGCCGCCACGGAGCCGCTCGCAACCATTCCACCATGGGAGCGGACGGCCCCGTGTGTCCGCGCTGCGGCGAGCGGTAACCCATGAGCCGTTGATGAAGATATTCCGCCCCAGCGCGCAGACGTCGTCGCCGCTTTCGGCCGCGATGCGCTTGAGAAGGGGCACGTTGGCAGGCAGGTAACGCCGCTTCGCCGCCATCGTCCGGACGCTGCGCGGTGTCCTTGTCAGCACCATGTCGCCGGTGTGAAGCCGCGCATGGGGATCGATGCGCCAGAGCCCGACCGGAGCGCTCGCCGAAGCGTTCCAGACCAGACGCGGCGCGGGGCGGATGGCAAAATCGAGTACTGTCGCCAGCCCCAGAAGGGTAAGGCCGATCATGCTCGCTGCCAGCACCGGACGGCGCCGGGCGCGCAGCTGGCACGCGAGCGGCGGGTCCCATTCGAGCAAGGGCGCAGGCGCGGGGCGCGGCAGGCGGGATACACGCGGTTTACGCATCGCCCGCCTCCTTCCCGGAAACCCCGGGATGCAAACCGGCGAGGGTACGGCGCGACCAGTCATCGAGGTCGTCGATATGATAGTTGACGCGGCCGCCATGCCGCCGGTAGCGCGGCCCCTCGCCCCGCCAGCGCATATTGGCCAGCGTTTTGGCCTGCATGCCGAGATAATGCGCGGCCTGCTTGGCGTTCAGAAACGGGCTGCCCTTGCGGGCCTTTCCGGCCCGGTCGAAAGCGTCGTCATCCATATAAGCGATCCTTTCCTGACCCAGGCGGACGGATCGGGACCGCCCGCGATGAGGCAGGAAAATGCGGGCGCGGCGCAGCGCCCGGCAGGGTCGATTCCGCGTGCATCGCTTTTCGACCCCCTCGCCGGACAGCGAAGGCTCCGCGCCGGTGGGGACACGGAGCCTCGCGGGGCGGTCAGGCGGCTTCGTTGACGATCACCGCCAGCACATCGTCATCGTCCTGACCGGCAGCGCGGCCGAGATTGGCGTAGATCGGCCATTGTGCGATCTGCGGGTGGAAGATGCGCAGCGAGATATAGGGCTTGCCGGTCTCGCGCGAGGTCTTGACCCAGCCCGCGCCCAGCTCGTTCGCGCCGCTGAAGATGCGGAAATCGGGCTGGCGTTCATGCGCCTTGGCGGGGTTGGGGACGATCTCGATGCCGACCGGATTGCGGCGTCCGAGAAGCGCGATGGACCCACGCATTTCGTTGGTTTCGGGGTTGCGGGAAACGATACCGAGAGTGGACATGGAATGCTCCTTTCATCTGTTCGCCGGAGCCGATCCCCGGCGATGCCGGGACCGTGATGGGCACGGGCGAAGGGCCGCACCCAAAGGGCCGCAGCGCAGCGAAGGACCGGACTGGCCGGGCTATTTTGGAGCGGAGCGGGCGCGAGGAGCCGCGTTTACGCGGCGGGGAAAATAGGCAGGCCGGCCCGGTTGCGCGGCCTTGGTCCGCGCCCATAGGTCGATGAGGCAGCCGGGGCCGCTTCCGGCCCTAACAGCATGCGGGGGGGGCACCACCCGGATCGCACTGGTCGTTCCCGAACATCAGCCTGAAACCTGTGCGTGGGGATCGCAAACGCTCGGATTCCATCCTTCCCGGCGGCCAGGACGATGCCGCGCCGGGAAGCGTCGGCAGCGCCGGACTGGGCGTCAAGCAGCAGCGGCGAACAGGGCCGTGCGGACTCACCGCCTAGCGCGGAAGCTGGTAGCGAATTCGCAGGGTCGCGCCCTGCCCCGATGGCGGCGCATGGACGATCTGATCGCCGCCGCGCATTGCTGCGCGCATAACCGAACAGCAAGCCGGCATGCGGTGATCGGGGCCGGGATAGCCACCGACATTGCGATGCAGTTCGCCGGAAATCACTTCGATAAAGGCAAGGCCGCGTACCTCGGCACGCGCGATCTGACGCTCCAGTTCGATGCGGAATTCTTCACTTTTCGGCATATGCCCTCCCCGTGTCCTGGCGATAGGGCAAAGCCCTGCCGGGCAAAAGACATGCCGCCCGCGCGAAATCCGAAGGATGCGCGGGCGGCGATTTTTCCAGCGGTCGCAGCAACGAAATCGGGGGCAGCGATGCGCTGCCCCCTTGCCCGGTCATTCCGCAGCAATGGCGTAAGGATCGATCTGTGGCATCGGCACCGGCAAGCCTTTGATGAGCGGCTCGACTTGCTTCCATTTCGCCAGTGTCGCGAATGGCCTGACAGTGTAGCTCTGGGGTGGGAAACGCAGCCATTTGGGCACCCAGCCCTCAACCGGTTTGCGGCCATTGTCGCCGCGCAAGCAATCGCGGATGATCGCCTTTTGCGTCTTCACCTTTTCCGCGACATTGCCGTCCGCGATTCCCTTGCCCGCCACTTCGCGCAGCAGCGCATTGACCACCTGCCGATCGCGCATGAGATCGAACAGCGCATCGTCCTGCGTCCAGAGGCGCGCCATATCCACCTTCAGATAACTGCCGACCGCTTCGACGATGACGCTGCCTGCCTGCATCGTCTCGCCCATGACCACGGCGAGGATCGTCATTACATCGTGATCGCCAAGGCCAATGAGCCGCGCGAAGATTGCTGTCAGATCATCGCCGCCACCGGTTACATTGGGCACATCGGGCGGGAAGTCCAGCAGAGCCAGAACCGCACGGCGTTTCTCGTCGAACAGCGTTTCCGCCGCGCTGGTTTCGACACTTTCGGCAATGGCTTCATTGCGGACATGCCGGTCCTCCACCCGCACATTCCAGAACGGCGAACCGGCAATGACATGGGCGACCATGAGCCGCAGCGCGATGGCGGGATGATCGGTCAGCATGGCCCGCGTGGCGGCGTGGCGGTGCAGATCGATATAGGTCTGCAAGGGACCGGTCGTCTCGCTGCGCTGGTCGCGCGCCGCCTGCCGGTCGGCTTCGCTCCTGCCGTCTTGTGCTTCGAGCGCGCGGGCTTTCTTCGCTTCCCGGCCCGACAGCCAGCCTTCATGGCATTCGACTTCGCCCTGATGGCTGATGCTGATGAAGACCTTGCCGCCCTTGTCTCTGGGCGTGCGCTCATATTCCCATGAATGAAAATATTGCCCCGGCTCCATCACCTCGACCTCGCTCCAGCCCTCGGCCAGAAAGGCATCGCGCTTCGCCGCGATGGCGGCATTCTGCGCGCGCCAGAACTGATCGGCGTCGGCGAATACGCCATCCTCCCCGAACAGGTCGGCAATGATCCGGCCCTTATAGGTTTCGAGCGGAAACAAGGCGTGTTTCGTGGAAATCGACACGCCGCCAAACAGCCATGCTTTGAGCTGCTGCCCGGTCGGGCAATAGTCGTCCTCACTGTCGAACAGCGCCAGCCATGCCTTCTGCTGCGCCTTGGTGGCGAGCGTCAGGTGGCGAATGCTGGCGGCGTTGATCTCGCCTTCGCGATAGAGAGTGCGGATGCGGGGCAGCAGATTGCCGAGCGCCAGAACGCGGCGGACATGAAGCTCGGTCAGCCCGAAAGTCTGCCCGATCTGCTCGACGCTGCGCCCTTCCTTCTGGATCAGCCGGGTGAAGCTTTCCCATTGCGCCACCTCGTCGGGATCGAGGCGGGCAATATTCTCGATCAGCGAGGCTTCGAGCGCGGCGGCATCGTCGCCTGCTTCCATGACCGCGCATGGGAGCGCGTCGGCCTCCCCGCTTTCCTTGGCTGCAAGTGTCGCGGCATGGAACCGCCGCGCACCGGCAACGATGGCGAACATGCCGGGCCTGCCTTCGTCCTCGCCCGCCCGCACGATCAGGGGCACGATAACGCCGCGCGCCTTCACCGTGGCGAGAATGTCGGACACGTCGGGCGGCTTTGTCCCGTGCCGCATATTGGTCTTGCTGACGAACAGCTTGCCAAGATCGATATTTGCCAGTTGCATGAGAGTTCACTCCTTTTCTTGGGGGTGGACCGGCTGCGTCGGCTACGTCTTGCAAGGATGGCGGGTGCAGCCGGGATAAGCGCCTTCAAGAGCGGCGCGGCTCATCCGTGCGGGTTTGCCCGGAATTGCGTGGGGTGGAGGCCGAGCGAAATGGCGGCCTCGCACAGCCAGCGTTCGCGCTCGACGATGCGGCCTTGCCGCCTTGCGGCTTCGGCATAGACAACGAGCGGGAAGCGGGCGGAAAAGGTGAGGTCGCGCTCGATTCGGCAACCGTAGGGAAGCCGCAAGGCTTCGATCTCGGCTAGACTGAACGAACCGAGTTCCGGGCATCCGAAGCCAAGGTCGGCAAGCCCGAACAGCGTGTCGCCATCGGCATCGAGTTCCGAGGCCAGCCATGTGGCCGCGCCCATTTGATTGAAGAGTTTGAGCAGCGGCACCTGTCGGGCACCGCGCGCCTCGCCCTGTGCCAGCAAGCGGCGGCGAAGATCGTCGGGGAGCAGAATCATGCCGCCTGCCTCCCCAGCTCGTCGCCGGTCATCGCCTCGCCGTGGCCAAGAATATAGTCCGCTGCCTTGCTCGCCTGCCCTGCCGCGCGGAAGATCGCGCGATTGTCTTCGCGCAGCACTTCGAGCCACGATCCGACATAATCGGCGTGCCGCACGGTCGGTGCGATCCCCAAGGCCGCGCAAATGAACGCGGCGGAAATCTCGGCCACATATCCTGACAGTCCAGCCCAAAATGGCGGTTGGAAGGTGAAAACCAT
>NZ_JNAC01000081.1:0-1349 GCF_000722555.1 Sphingobium sp. DC-2
TGTCCGCCGTCAGCACCAATGGCGCAGATTTGAGGTTGTGATTTAAGGAGGGTTTGGGTCTCGTCGTAGTGACGAAGGAACGAAGATGAGACCCAAACCCTCAAGCGCCAAAAAGCCTGCGGAGCAGGTGGTGAAGGACATCCGGCGGGCGGCCCGGCGGCACTTCTCGGCGGAAGACAAGATCCGGATCGTGCTCGATGGCCTGCGCGGCGAGGACAGCATTGCCGAGCTTTGCCGCAAGGAAGGCATCGCGCAGAGCCTGTATTACACATGGTCGAAAGAGTTCATGGAAGCTGGCAAGCGCCGCCTGGCCGGCGACACCGCGCGTGCCGCGACCACCGACGAGGTGAAGGATCTGCGCCGCGAGTCCAGTGCCCTGAAGGAATGCGTCGCCGATCTGACGCTTGAGAACCGGCTGCTCAAAAAAAGCATGATCGCGGATGGGGGCGACGACGAATGAGGTATCCCGGATCGGAGAAGCTCGAGATCATCAGGATCGTCGAACAGTCGCACCTGCCGGCCAAGCGCACGCTGGACCAGCTCGGCATCCCCCGCCGGACGTTTTATCGCTGGTATGACCGCTACCTCGGAGGCGGACCGGAGGCGTTGGAAGATCGGCCATCGGCGCCGAGCCGGGTGTGGAACCGCATCCCGGCGGGCATCCACGACCAGATCATCGAGCTGGCGCTGGAACAGTCCGAGCTGAGCCCTCGGGAGCTGGCCGTGCGCTTCACCGACGAGCAGCGCTACTTCGTGTCCGAAGCCACGGTTTACCGCCTTTTGAAGGCCCACGACCTGATCACCAGCCCGGCTTATGTCGTGATCAAGGCCGCCGATCAGTTCCACACCAAAACCACCCGGCCGAACGAGATGTGGCAGACTGATTTTACCTACTTCAAGATCATCGGCTGGGGCTGGATGTATCTGTCGACCGTGCTCGACGACTTCTCGCGCTATATCATCGCCTGGAAACTGTGCACCAATATGCGCGCCGAGGACGTCACCGACACGCTCGACCTCGCGCTCAAGGCCTCGGGCTGCGACAGCGCCACCGTGCTGCACAAGCCCAGGCTGCTCAGCGATAATGGCCCCAGCTACATCGCGAGCGAACTGGCTGAATATATCGAGGCCCAGAACATGAGCCATGTGCGCGGTGCTCCGCTGCACCCACAAACGCAGGGCAAGATCGAGCGCTGGCACCAGACCCTGAAAAACCGCATCCTGCTGGAGAACTACTTCCTGCCAGGTGATCTCGAGGCTCAGATCGAGGCCTTTGTCGAGCACTATAATCACCAGCGCTACCACGAGAGCCTGAACAACGTGACGCCCGCCGACGCCTACTTCGGCAG
>NZ_JNAC01000082.1:0-5204 GCF_000722555.1 Sphingobium sp. DC-2
CATACCGTTCAAGTGTGCGTGAGGCACGGTGCAGACTGTCCAGATAAGGCTATCATCTCCTCGAAGGCGTATTTCTTCGTACCGAAGCTACCCGAGAAATCCCGCCCGAGCCGGGTCTCATGCCCTGTGGCGTGACCTATCTCGTGGAGGGCGGTCCGGTGCCAATTGATCGGCTCGAAATAGGCTTGCGGCGGCGGCACCTGCACATAGTCCTGAGCGGGGGCATAATAGGCGCGGTTCCCGCCGATCCGGAAATCGATGCCGGTCGCCGCGATCAGCGCCTCGACCTGCGGCTCGATCATGCCGGGCGGTGGAGGTGGGGCCTCGACGGCGATGTTGTCGGGCAGGCCTTCGCATTGCGCGGCGTTGAATACGGTGAACCGCTTGAGGAACGGAATGCTGCCGGCTTCCTCCCCGGTCTCACGGGCGCGGCGCTTTTCGTCCTCCGGCGTGAAACGATCGGCATAGACGACGGTGGTGCCGTGCTCGCCCTTCCTGACATTGCCGCCAAGCGACAGCGCCTGGCGGAAAGTGAGCCAATGCTGGGTGGGATAGCCATGCTGGATCACGGCCCCCCAGAGGATCAGGACATTGATGCCGGAATATTGCCGGGCGGTCGCCGCGTTCCTCGGCATGGCGAGCGGCGCTTTCGCCGCCGCCGTGCCCCAAGGTTGGACCCAGGGAAAGCGCCCTTCCTCCAGGTCGGCGATGATCTTGTCGGTGATGTCGTCGTAAAGATTCGTGCGCGTGCCGCCCTTGCGAGCCGCGCGTTGCTCTCTGGCCATCGGGATGATCTCCGCGACGGGCGCCGGAAGCCTCTCCTCCGGCCCTCAACCCGTCACGGAAAACCCGTCCGCACTCTCACTCTGAAGGGGGCGTTGCGGGGTCTCCCCGCAGAAGGGGGTGCGCCGGCGACCGAGGCGCCGGCCAGGGGGAAGACTTTCCCCCGCAATCCGTAAATCAGGGCTTCGGCAGGCATGGACGTCCGGTTCAGAGATCGTCGATATGCTTCTCGATCTGCGCTGCCAGCCTGGTGAGTTTCTGACCTCGCAGGATGTCGAGGAAGTCGGACGCGGACACACGCGACCGCCTGAGATTGCGCCGAGCATTCGCCAGCGACCCGGTGGTCTGCTCCGGAAGCTGTTCATGGAGATCGGCCAGGAAGGCGTCTGGTGTCTGACGCACCAGATTGTGTTTTCTCAACGCGCCAACCGGGAAATCGCGCAGGTTCCAAGTGATGATCGTCGATGCGCCTGCCGCGATGGCGGCTGCGGCGACATGACGGTCATCGGGGTCGGGGAGACTGATGGCAGGGATATGCTGTTCGTATCCGGCAATACGCGCCTCGGGCAATGCAAGGTCCATGAGACGCTTCGTGCCCATCAGGCGATCGGGCGGAAGGCCCGGCGTATTGGCGATGAGGTTCTGCATCCATTCGTCATGGATCGCATCGGTCCAGCGCGCGTGGAACAGGCGGTCGACTGCCGCCTGCACGATGACGTTCCTCAGATGAAACGGATACAGGACACAGGCATCGCAGACCGCGACAACGGGATTAAATGCCATAGCGGAGGTTGAGATCCTCGGCATCGGCCGCCAGGCCTTCCATCGCCTTGCGCTGGCCGTCGATCTGCGCCTTCAGCGCCAGAACGTCCTTGAGCGATGCGCGGCGATGCTTTCCCACATAGCGGAACGGCAGATCGCCGATGTCCATGCGATGGACGACGAGCGGCCGCGAGATGCCGAGGATTTCGGAGGCATCGGCGGGGCTTAGTTCCTGATCCTCGGCCAGCACGGCGACGCGCTCGCCGCTGCGCAGATGGTCCAGCAGGGCCTCGACCACATCGGCCGCGGCAGGCGGCAGTACGACGGTCTGCTCCTCTCCGTCCCGGCGGCGGACACGCAACTCGAAGCGGTCGCCCGCCCCGAGACTGGGAAGGGCGAGCACCTTCTTGCGGTCCCGGTCCGAAAGACCGGCGAATTTGACAACCTGGCTGGCCATGGCGGTTTCTCCTTCCTGACCAATATAGGCGCCCTGAACGCTAACTGCAATAACTGAAAATCTGGTATCAGGCTGCAAGGCGCTCATCCTCCTCGGTTTCTGGCTCACCGATCGCCTGAAGCAGGAAGCGCGACAGTGCAGCCTTGCGGGAATCGCGATCCAGCGCATAGGCGGTCTGCTTGAATTCGATCCCGTCGAGCAATCCCTGAATGTAGCCGGAGATCGTGTCGGCGGCCATGATCAGGGCCGTGTCGAGCGAATGGATATACTTGCTCGTGACCGACCCCTTGGCGTGCCCGACCAGCGCGGCGATCGTGACCTCGGTGAAACCGAGATCGTTGGCGATGCTGGCGAAGCTGTGCCGCAAGACATGCGGCGTCACGTCGGCCAGCGGGCTGTCCCTGAACATCTGTCTCCAGTGGTTGGGAAAGCCGCCGAAGGCGTTGTCCTCGCCTTGGCCGGGGAACACATAGGTGCCCGTCGCCGTCTTGCGACGTTCTTCCAGATATTCGATCACCGGCAGGCCAACGGGCCGAATGGAGGCGCCTTCCTTGCTTTCCTTGAGGCGTATGCAACTCGCGTCGATATCCGCCTCGGCCCATTTGAGGCCGATCATCTCGCTGCGGCGACAGCCGGTGAGCGCGATCTGCCGGATGATCTCGACCGTCATCTCATATTTCGGATTCTCGGCTGCCGCCCGCAACATCTCGCCGAGGATGCGGTATTCGGCTTCGGTGAGACGACGATCGCGCACATTGTCCTTGGGCTTGCGGATACCATGCGCGGGATTGGAGGTGATGATTCCGGCCTCCATGGCGTATGTGAGAATGCCACCGAGGAGCCCGACGGTCCGCGTAGCCGTGCCGGCGCCGCCGCGCACGATGGCTTTGCCGCGCAGCTTCTTGGTTTTGACCGATACCGCCGTCTTGCCGGCCATGACGTCCTTCAACACCTTGGCGACATCGGCCTTGACCAGATCTTTGACCTTGCGGTTGCCGATCAGCGGAATGATGTGCCGGCGAATTCGGCCCACATCGCTGACGATGGTGCCTGCCTTTTTTGGGCGTCCGCCTTTGCCGAGGATGAGACCAGCGTCGAGATCCTTGAGATACATCGCGCACAACTCCTTGACGGTGAGCGCCTGATGATCGAGCTGGCGTTCTTCGGAAGGGTTGTCACCTTGGGCCACCCGGCCGAGCTGTATCTTCGCTTCCTGCCGGGCGGTTTCTGCCGTCCAGATGCCATGGAGGCCGATAGTGTAACGACGGGTTCGACCTGCGGCGCGATATTGGATAAGGTAGCTGCGTTTTCCGGACGCGAAGACACGAAGGCCGAAGCCGGGCAGCTCGTCGTCCCAGATGAAATAGTCCTTTTCACGGACGGCAGCGGCGTCCACCACACGTTTTGTCAGCTTTGACATTAGCCATTCCTCCCGCTGAGGAAGGGTTGCTTCCGCGGAAGCACCACGGAAGCACCCGGATGGAATTCGGAGCGAAGTTCTGGATATGGATTTCGGCGGGAAAAGCAGAATTGTCCATATGTTTCAAATCGTTGTCGTATCATAGCGTGCCCTGGCGTGTATTTAGGATAGCCAGGACAAAATGCTCCGAAGGCAAAGGCCAGAGGTTCGAATCCTCTTGGGTGCGCCACAACCTTATTTCAGCCCTTATTTTCCAACAACTTAGCGTCGTTTTTGTCTAACCCGGTTTCTTGGTTAGACATACTCGACCGCGCCAATATCGCCATTGCCTGGTCGGCCAAAGCCACCTGATCGGCGTCCCGTGTATAGCGGGCGACCTCGGAATCTGTGACGTGGCCGGTGATCGACTTGATAAGCTGGTTTGACATGCCAAGCTCTGCCATGCGCCGCGCCGCTGCTTTACGCAGTCCATGTGCCGAACAGTCTGTCAGCCCCGCCTCATTGCAGCGCTTGCGGAACCAGTTTCCAAAACTGGCGACCGGGAATGGCGTCCCCCGCTCTGAAACAAGGAAAGCCAGATGCCCCGACGGGCAGGCAACGATCGCTTCCGCCAATTCCGGGTGAACCGGGATATATAGCTCCTTGCCCGTCTTCATCTGCCGCACACGGATGCGACCGTTTTTGACGTGCTGCGGCCCCATGATCACAACGTCAGACCGGCGCTGCGCTGTGTAGAGCAGCAGGCAGAGGGCGAGTCGCGCCTTTGTGCCTAGCGGGTGCCGCGCCTCGAAAGCGGCAATCTCGTCTTCCGTCCATGTGTGGAAGCCATCCCCCTTCGCCTTTGGGGCCTTCACCGGCTTGGCAGGGTTGTCCTTCCGCATTCCTATCAGGATCGAATAGTCGAATAGCTGGCGCAGGCGCTTCAAGAGCATCGCTGCCGCGCCGGGCGTCTCGCGCATCGTGCCCATCAGCTTGTCCACATTGTTGGCCGTCATTGTGGCGACCGGGCGGCTTCCATACTTCGCCCTGAACCGCTCCAGCGTCCCGCGATAGACCCGCTTGGTGCTTTCCTTTGGCACGTTGTTCCATACGGTGCTGCGATAATATTGGGCGATCAGGTCATCGAACGTGCCAGGCGCTATCCGATTCGCGCCCGGCTCGATCCTCGCCCCCTCTTTCAGCGCCAGATATTCCTTCCAGAACTCGTCACTGCCTACAGGGTGGTGGAGATACTGTGCCGGGTAGCCAGTGCGCCGGAAGCGGAGCCTTACCTTCCCATGACGATCGCGAAACTCTGTTACGTAAGGCGGCAAGCCTTTGGTCACTCTAGGTCTTCCCATCCCTCGCCATCCCTGCGCCGAATCACTTGCTCGGTAAGGATGACGATTTTTCCATTCGGGTCTATCTCGACGCGGATCTGATCAAAGCCTGCCGCTCTCATCCCAGCGGCGGCCCTTTTAATGTCCGACTGCTTGAAGCGAGCGGGTGCCCCCATCCCCCTACCTCCCCTCTGTGTCGGAGAGAGCGGCCGCCAGCACGGCGCTGAGTTCCGCATTGTACGGAGCCGGGTTGCAGAAGGAGCAGCGGCGCGTGCAGAGGCAGGAGCCTTCTCCCTCGTCATATGTGTCGCACTGCCAATCCCATGAGCAGCCGTAGACGAAGCCTTCACCACCGCAATTCCAGCATTCGTTTTCCTCGTAATCCCAATACGGATCGGCATCCTTCTCCACCATGCTATCCATTCTGCTTCTCCTGTTCCTGGAGGAAGGTGCGGGCGCGCTC
>NZ_JNAC01000083.1:0-7808 GCF_000722555.1 Sphingobium sp. DC-2
CGCCTACCGCCGCCACGCTCGACATAAACTGCGACTGCAAAGAATATGTGATCGATTATCTCGAGCGCGCCTTCCCGACCCGGCAAATGCAGGTGTTCACCGACGACACCGGCACGCAGCGGTCTACGCCGATGGTCGATGAGGCGGGTAACCCGGTCTACAATCCGGAGGCGGAAGCGGCACGAGCACAGCTCATCGAGGACCTGTGCGCGTTGCCCCCGATCACCTCCGCGCTCGATGGTCTCCTCGAGCAGTTCGGCCATGAGACCGTCGCCGAAGTGACCGGCCGGACCAAGCGGCTCGTCTCGACAGGTGATGGCCGGCAGAAGCTCGAGACCCGCTCGACCCGGACCAGCCAGGCCGAGGCGGCCGCCTTCATGCAGGGCCGCAAGCGGATCCTCATATTCTCCGACGCCGGCGGAACGGGCAGGTCGTATCACGCATCGCGCGACGTTCCGAACCAGGAGCAGCGCGTTCACCTCCTGCTGGAGCCAGGTTGGCGCGCGGACCGGGCCATTCAGGGTCTCGGCCGCACCCACCGGACGCATCAGGCGAGCACCCCGCTGTTCCGGCCGGTGACAACCGACTGCAAAGGCGAACTTCGCTTCACGAGCACGATCGCGCGCCGTCTCGACAGCCTCGGTGCTCTCACTCGCGGGCAGCGTCAGACGGGAGGGCAGAATCTCTTCGATCCTGCGGATAACCTGGAAAGCGAGTACGCCTGCGCGGCGCTGGTCAGCTGGTTCCACCTGCTGGTCGGCGGCAAGTTGACCAGCATCTCCCACAGCGACTTCGAACGGCGCACCGGCCTGGAGCTCTGCGACAAGGACGGCGTGATGAAGGATGAGCTCCCGCCCATTCAGCGATGGCTCAATAGGATTCTGGCGCTGCCGATCGCTCTGCAGAACAAGATCTTCGACGAGTTTCTCTCGCTCGTCGAAACTCGTGTCTCGGCCGCGCGCGATGCGGGCCGGCTCGATGTCGGCGTCGAGACGATCCTCGTCGATAGTGCGACGCTGATCGATGATACGGTGCTGAGGACCGATCCAGTCAGCGGGGCGACATCGCATCTCCTGTCGATCGAGATCGCGCACCGCAGGACCCCGCTCTCCCTCGACCGCATCCTCCACATCGCCGACAACGACGGCACGGCCGAATCCCTGGTCAACGCCAAGTCAGGCGGGGTCGCGCTGCAGATCCGGGCCCGCGCACTCATGGAGGAGAAGGAAGGGACTCCCATTCCGCGCTTCGAGCTTCTGCGGCCGACGCGGCGCCAATATATGCGGGAACAGGAACTGCTCGAGAGTGCGTGGACGCCGATCGACCGCGACGCATTCTGTGAAAAATGGCTCGAAGAGGTCGGAATCGCGGCGAACAAGGTCGACACCGAGACCATCCGACTTGCCACCGGTCTGCTGCTCCCAATCTGGTCGGCGCTTCCGAACGATCATCTCGTGGTCAATCGGATTGCCGACAAGGCCGGCAACAGCTGGCTCGGTCGTCTCGTCTTTGACGAACATGTCGTGCAGCTCTTCACGAAGCTCGGCATCGACCGCGTCGAGAACATGCCAGCCTCTGACATCGTCAAGTCCGTGTGGTCAGGGCGTAACGTCGATGTCGCTCGGCCCTTCGCCATGACGATCAAGCGCTCGCTGGTGAACGGCAGCCGCAGGATCGAACTGGTTGGAGCGCCGGTTCAGCAGCTGTCCTGGCTCAAGTCCGTTGGCTGCTTCACCGAGGTCATCCAATATCGCACACGCGTTTTCATCCCCGTAGATCAAGCTGCCGCGGTGGTCGAAGGGATCACGCAGGCGGCAATCGCCGCGCCGGGCTGATCCGCTTGGCGGATGTTCATCATATCGCGACGTTCAACGCGATGTTGAACGCGCCTTCTGAGTGAACGCAGGGTTGCCACGTTCACTAAATACGTATATTCAACGCGCTGATGAAAGCGCAAAATTCACTGAACGTCGAGCGTCAGGCGGCCGAGGAGATGAAGGCCTTCCTGGCCGGTCTGCCGAACCTGACCCGTAGCCATGTCGAGCGTCATGGCACCGCGGGCAAGCCGGACGACGGAGTCGACCTCGTCGCCGAAGGCAGCTTCGCGGGAAAACCTCTCCACCTCATCGTTGAGGTGAAAAGCAGTGGGCAACCGCGCATGGTGCGCAGCGCGGCCGAGCAGCTTCACCGCTACATGCGCAACCATGCGGGGCACGCTGTACCCGTCGTGATGGCGCCGTATCTCTCGAAGCAGGCCCGAGACGTGTGCCGGGAAGAGGGCGTCGGTTACCTGGATTTCATGGGCAATGCTCTGATTGCCTCGGGCACGATCTACATCGAACGCGAGGTACCTGGTCAGCCGGAGCCGGAACGGCGCGCGCTTCGCTCGCTCTACAAGCCCAAGTCAGCGCGCGTTCTTCGTCGGCTGTTGCGCGAACCAGATCGTCGCTGGCGCACCGCAGAACTCGCCGACGCGGCCGGGGTCAGCAGCGGGCTCGTCAGTAATGTCGGATCGGCGCTTCGCGAACGCGGTTGGGCGGAGCAGACCGACGAGGGGCTCGCATTGATAGACCCTGACGCTCTGCTCGACAGCTGGGCGGACAATTACGAGCCCCCTCGTGGCGAGGAACATCGTCGCTACACCAGCCTTCATGGCAAGGCGCTGGCGGACCGTCTTGAGGGGCTGTCGAGTTTGGAAGGGCGGGTCGCGCTCGCTTCCTTCTCAGCGGCGCAGCAACTGGCGCCCTATGTCCGCCACCCCAATACCTATTTCTACGCCGACGAGATGGGCCTTGCCTCGCTCGACGATCTGCTTGGTGCCAGCGATGCCCCAAAGGGCGCCAACGTCACGATAGTGGTCCCCGAGGAGGACGGAGTCCTCGACGACGCCGTCCATGTCGGCGAGGGCATCCTCGTGACCAGTCCGGTCCAGACCTACCTCGACCTCATGCAGATGGGCGACCGCGGTAGCGAGGGTGCGGCCGAACTGCGTCACCGCCTGCTGGGCTGGCGCGCATGACCGACGATCTGCAGTCTGCAAACCAGTATGACGACCGCACCAGCAATGCGGTGAGATCGGTCCTCGTCGAGATCGGCCAGACGCTCGGCAGCTATCGCGGCAAATTTGCCGTCATTGGCGGTGCGGTGCCATGGCTCCTCCTTGAGGACAGCGAGATGCGCCATGTCGGCACCGCCGATATCGACCTCAGCCTCGATGCGGAAGCGCTGGCCGAGGACGCCGAATATGCCGGTCTGGTCGAGTCCCTCCATAAGCAGGGCTATGCGCCGGGTGAAGACCTCAAGAACTTCCAGATGATGCGTACCGTCGACCCCGGTGATGGGGGGGCTCCCATCACCATCGTCGTCGACTTCTTGCGGCCCTATGACTCGGTGATCGAAAAGAACAGGCCGCCCCTCACGACCGATTTCGCCACCCAGCGCGCTTTCGGCGCGGACCTCGCGACGCGCTTCTACGAAATGGTCGCGGTGGAAGGGGCAATGCCCAACGGCGGCATCAACCGGGTGATGATCGCCGTCGCCTCCATCCCGGCGCTTCTCGCCATGAAGGGACATGCGCTCGACGGTCGCGACAAGCCGAAAGACGCCTACGATGTCTACTTCTCGATCCGGAACTTTCCAGGCGGTATCGAGGCCCTGGCCGCTGCGTGCGTTCCCCTGCTATCAGAGCGCAGCGCGGCCGAAGGCTTCGCTAAGATCGCCGGCAAGTTCCGCAGCTTCGAGGATTTCGGTCCCACCAGCGTGCGACGTTTCGTCGAGGGCACGGACATTCTCGAAGACCGGTCCCCGGACGAATGGCAGCAGGACGCGTTGGGCCAGGTCCAGGCATGGCTGGCAGCCATAGGCTACGGCGAGAGGGCCTCGTGAGCAGCATCAACCGGGCCGACTTCCGCTTTATCGAGGAATTGGTCGAGTTCATCCGCGGCCGGGGTTACGTGCTTGATCTCTCCGATGCGACGTTTTCGGAATTCTTTGCCGACGAGCTGAACGTCGACATCGATGATCCCATATACGCCGTGAACGGCGGCTCGAAGGGCAAGCGACTGCGCACCTTCCTGTCGACCGTCGATGACGATGCCGCGGCTCGTGCGCTCAAAGCCTTATGGGATCACCGTGTCCAGTTTCTCGCCAGCACCGGCAACAGCGATCCGGTGCACAATGCCGAGGGACGCTATCTGACGCTGGTGGGCAAGCTGGCTAACGGCACATCGTCCGGCACAGGGGAGCCACCCCGGCCGGCTCATGACCGGGCGAAGATCGAAGCACTTCGGTCTGAGCTTTACGAATTGCGGGATCTCGAGCCCCAGCGTCGCGGCTATGCCTTCGAAAGCTTCCTGCAGCGCATCTTTGCCGAGGCTGGTCTCGCTCCCCGTCAGCCATTCCGAAACGTGGGCGAGCAAATCGACGGCAGCTTCGTCCTCGATAATGAGGTCTACCTTCTCGAGGCGAAGTGGACGCGCTCCGAAATCGGCGTCGCGGATCTTCGCGCCTTCCACGGCAAGCTCGAGAAAGCGGCTTGGACCCGAGGCGTGTTCATCAGTTATGGCGGCTTCACCGAAGTCGGTCTCGCAGCGTTTGGTCCCGCCCGCCGCATGTTCTGCGTCGAGGGTCGCGACATTTACGAAGGCCTCGATCGGCAAATCCCCTGGGTTGAGATTCTCCGCGCCAAGTTCAGACATGCCGCTGAGACGGGCGAGCCGTTCGTGCCGTTGGCGAAGCTGTTCCCGTAGGCACTACGGCGGCCGGCGTGCCGCCTCGGCATCAGGGCGAGAGGAAAGGGGAAGCGGGGATGGTGTCCGGATTTTGCCGGGCGCCATGAGGAGTTCCCCCCGTGATCCAGACCGTCAAACTCAGCAAACTGCGTCTCTCGCCGATCAACGTTCGTACCGCGCCGGACGAGCAGCTTCAGATCGGCCCAATGGCCGCGAGCATCGAGGCCAAGGGTGTCCTGCAGAACCTTCTCGTCACGCCGGCAAAGAAGCCGCGCGGCACCTTCGAGGTGTTCGACGGGGGCCGCCGCTGGCGCGCGCTGCGCCTCCTGGCAGAACGCGGCACCATCTCTGAGGCGGACTATGATGTCCCGGTCATGGTGCTGACCGGCGAGGATGCCGAACTTTCCGAAACTTCGACCGCCACCAACTTTCACCAGCTCAAGATGACGCCGGCTGAGGAATGTCGGGCGTTTCAGCACTTCATCGGCAAGAGCGGCGACAAGGACGCGGTCGCCAAGCGGTTCGGCGTGCCCCGCCGTTTCGTGGAGGGCAGGTTGAGGCTCGCCGCGCTTGCCGAACCAATTTTCGAGGCTCTGAGCAACGGCGACATCACGCTCGATATTGCGAAGGCATATGCCTCCACCGAGAATCGCGACAAGCAGCTACTCGTCTGGAACACCTACAAGCGCACCGAGGTGACCGCCGACACGATCCGCCGCGTCATCGAGAACGAGACGCTGAAGGCCAGCGACCCGATCGCCATCCTGGTCGGCGAGCCTCGCTATCGCGCGGCAGGCGGCACGATCGACGGCGACCTCTTCACCGATGGGAACGACCGCTGGGTTAATCCGGAGATCGCCCATCGCCTTGCAGGCGAGATCATGGAGGCCGAAGCGAGGCGGATCGGCGAGGAAACCGGGCTCGCCTGGATCCACCCGATCGCCAGCAACTACACGCACAATGCGGCCCACGGCCTTTATCGCGTCATTCTCCCGCCCTCCGAATTGACCGAGGCGGAGCGGAAACGCCTCGACGAGATTGCCGAGCGCCGCAATGTGCTCGAAATCGCGATGCAGAAAGCCGACCTTTCCGAGGACGCGTTCAAGGCGCTCGACCAGGAAGACGATCGGCTCATCGCCGAGGCCGAGGCGATCGAGAACCGCTCCCCGACGCTCCCCGATGAGCTTAAAATGCATGTGGGCGCGTTCCTCGTACTGACCCCGCAGGGCGAGATGCGGCTCGACTCGCAATTCTACAGCGAACAGCCAATCGTCATCGAGAAACCGGCGGACCCCATCCCGGGCGAGGATGATCCCGCTCCCGAGGGCTTGCGCGTTGACGAGGGATCGACACCGGGCAGCTTCCGGCTTGGCGACCGTGGCCCCTCTCCGGTGGTCCATCGCCCCGAGGCCGTGGCGCCTGGCGGCAAGCCGCTCAGCGGGCGGCTGTATGACGAACTGGCCATCCAGCGGCGCGACATTCTGGCGTCCTGCCTTCTGGCCCAACCTGCCCTGGCGCTCGACTTCGCCCTCTTCGTCATGATCGATGCGCGCATGTGCTCGGCGGGCGCGGCGTCCGGAGGCGGTGTCAGATATGGAACGACGATCCAGGCGATGGGGCCGCAGGATCCACTTGTCGGCGACATGCCGAGCTCGCGCGCACGCGCCTATCTGGCAGAGGCGCATGACGGCCTCGACGCCGCCTGGACCGAGCATGACAGTGAAGTCGAGCGCTTCGAGGCGTTCCGCGCCCTTGATGACGACAGCAAGGCCAATTGGCTCGCCTATATCGTCGCGCTGTCGCTCGAGGCGAAACCCGGCCTCGCCAACATGCAGGTCCCGCTGCACAATCGGCTGGCCACGATCCTCGGGGTTGACGTGCCGGGCTGGTGGCGACCGACCTCGGAGAACTTCTTCGACCGCGTGAACAAAGGCACTATTCTTAGCCTTCTTCACGAGATCGGTGGGCCCTCTCTTACCGCGCGCCACGCCTCGCTCAAGAAGACCGAGATCTCCGAAAGCTGCCAGAAGCTCTTCGCCGGCGAGTTGATCGTCGAACCAGAAGTCAAGGAGGCCGCGCTCGCGTGGGTGCCTAACGCGATGCGCTTCCCGGACGTGGCGGGCACCGCTGTTGCCGATCTCTTCGACGATGCTGGCGTCGATGAAGATCGCGACTCCCTCTCCACGACTGAGAAAGACGATATCCTAGACCTCGCCGAGGCCTGACCGGCGGGCCCAGTCACCCTGACAGTATCGAGGAAATGGCCGCCGTCGCGCCTGCGTTGGCGGCCATCGCTTCCACGCGACCGGAGCCGATCGCCATGAGCCCCAAACAGAAACCGAGCCGCGACGTCGCAGCCGAAATCACCAACCTAATCATTCGCAAGCTCGAGGAGGGTGTCCCTCCCTGGAGCCGCCCCTGGCGCGCGGTCGGGGCAGGAGGTCGGCCGCTCCGTCACTGCGGCACGCCCTACACCGGCATCAATACTGTCTACCTTTGGGCGATCGCCGACGCGAACGGCTATCGCTCGCGCTACTGGATGACGTACCGCCAGGCCGAGGCCCTCGGCGCGAATGTCCGCCGCGGCGAAAGCGGTTCTCTCTCGGTCTATTATTCCAGCTTCAAGAAGACCGAATCCAACCCTGTCACGGGTGCCGAGACCGAGAAGAACATCCGGTTTCTGCGCCATTATGTGGTGTTCAACGCCGATCAGATTGACGGCCTCCCGGCCTATTTCTACCCCGGTCCGGTGAGCGCCGAGCCGGTCGATCCTTCGGCTCGGCAAGGCGCCATCGACGCGTTCTTCGGTGCCATTCCGGCCGACGTGCGCCACGGCGGCGATCGTGCCTTCTTCCATCCGACGTTCGACTATATTCAGATGCCGCATCAGCGCTCGTTCAAGACGATGGATCACTATGCGTCGGTGCGGGCGCACGAGACCACGCACTGGTCAGGCGGCACCAGCCGCCTCGCGCGGACCTTCGGCAAGCGGTTCGGCGATCAATCCTACGCATTTGAGGAACTGGTGGCCTTATCTGGACAGTCTGCGCCGTCCGCAACATTGCAGTAAGGTCGGCG
>NZ_JNAC01000084.1:0-8144 GCF_000722555.1 Sphingobium sp. DC-2
GCGGCCTGATGATCAACCGCCCGGCCGCACACGGAAATCCTGACAGTCCCTGCCTTCGGCGATACAAAGGGAAAGAGTGCGGCATTGGCCTTAATCCCCCTCCGCGTCTCCGCGCCTCCGCGTGAAAAATCCACAACGCGCCAGGCCACCCCCCCGCACACCCGCTCAGCGCCCTCTGCGCCTCTGCGCGAACCAAAAGGAAACCCCTCGCCCCCGGTTGACGCCCGCCCTCAACCACCGCATGGCTGCGCCTCATGAGCGACCAGTTCACCCCTGCCGAACAGCATGCCGACGCGCCCCTGCGCCTCTTCAACAGCCTGACCCGCACGGTCGAACCTTTCGCGCCCATCGATCCCGGCCACGCCCGCGTCTACAGTTGCGGCCCGACCGTCTACAACTACGCCCATCTCGGCAACCTGCGCGCCTATGTCTTCACCGACACGCTGCGCCGCACGCTGCTGTGGAAGGGGCTGGACGTCACGCACATCATCAACATCACCGATGTCGGCCACCTGACCAGCGACGCCGACGCAGGCGATGACAAGATGGAGGCCGCCGCCCGCGCACAGGCAAAGAGCATCTGGGACATCGCGGCCCATTATACCGGCGCGTTCAAGCGCAACATCGCCGACCTCAACATCCTGCCGCCCAGCGAATGGACCGTCGCCACCGACTATGTCCCGCAGATGATCGAGTTCGCGAAGAAGATCGCGCCCGCCCATTGCTACGAACTCGACACCGGCCTCTATTTCGACAGCAGCACCGTGCCCGATTATGGCGCGCTGGCGGGCGGCCGCGATGACGCCGCCCATGCCCGCATCGATCCGGTCGCTGGCAAGCGCAACCCCAGCGACTTCGCCATCTGGCGCAAGTCACCGCCCGGCGAGCAGCGCCAGATGGAATGGGACTCCCCCTGGGGCAAAGGCGCGCCCGGCTGGCACCTTGAATGCTCGGTCATGAGCGAGGCGCGCCTTGGCCACCCGTTCGACATCCACACCGGCGGCATCGACCATCGCGAGATCCACCACCCCAACGAGATCGCGCAGAACCAGGCCTATTGCGGCTGCACCGATACTCAGCCCGGCTTCACCGGCGCACGCTGGTGGATGCACAACAACTTCCTCGTCGACCGCCAGGGCAAGATGAGCAAGTCGAAGGGCGGCTTCACCACCCTCTTCTCGCTGATCGACGCGGGCGTCCACCCGCTCGCCTATCGCCTGTTGTGCCTGGGCGCTCATTATCGCAGCGAACTGGAATTCAGCGCGGACAGCGTCAGCGCGGCGCTCACCCGGCTGAAACGGCTGATCATGGGCGTGGAGGGCCTCAAGGCCCGCGCCGAAGGCGTGACATGGCAATCGCCCCGGCTCGACTATCTGCGCGCCAACCTGCACCCGAAGCTGGCGCCGCTGCTCGAACAGTTCGACGCCGCGATCAGCGACGACCTGATGACCCCGCGCGCGCTCCCGCTGCTGGAAGAGACGATCGCGATCAAGAAGGTTCCCGTCGATGAAAAGCTCTGCCTCATCGCCGCCTTCGATCAAGCGCTGGGACTGAACCTCATGCACCTGACGCGCGCGGACCTTCGCCTGACGCCCAGGGATGCGCAGATCACGCCGGAAGAGGTGGAAGCCGAACTGGACCGCCGCCAGGCCGCGCGTGCCGGAAAGAACTTCGCCCTGTCGGACGAGATCAGGGACGCGCTGATCGAACGTGGCGTCGATGTCATGGACGGCGATCCGCTGCGCTGGGAATGGCGGCTGAAACTGGGGTAAATTCCTTATTTACCAAACTGTTACGCCACCGTCATAATGCGGCAGGCCGTGCCTGGCACGCGTCCGTCCGGCTGGACAGCGCCTCGCCGGAAGCGCACCATCCGTCCATGAAATCGCACATCCTGGCGACATCGCTGCTGCTCGGAACCCCGCTGGCCACGCCGCCCGCAGCAGCGCAGAATTTCATGTTGGAAACCGGCGCGACCCTGCTCGCCAAATGCCGGAACAAGGCGCCCGAATATGCCCTCGCCTGCACGGCCTACATCGCCGGGGCGGTCGATGGCATCAAGAAGGACGTGTTCATCGGCCGCGCCCAGCCCAATTGCTGGCCGGACCAGATGCAGGCCGAAGACGTGCGCCGGATCGTCGTCGCCTATCTCGAACGCTATCCCGACCAGCGCAAGGCGCCCGCTTCCGTGCTCGTCAGCGTGGCGCTGAATGGGCGTTATCCTTGTGAGAAGTGAAGGATTTGGGTTCGCGCAGAGGCGCAGAGGGCGCTGAGGGGTTTGGAAGATTTTTGTTCACGTGGAGGCGCGGAGACGCGGAGGGGAGTAGAGGCCGATGCCGCACTTCCTTTCCTCTGTATCGCCGAAGGCAATAATCATCCTTTCCTGCGCTACGCGCCCGCATGAAAGAGCGGGCATCGATCCAGCCGCAACCTCCTCCGCGCCTCCGCGCCTCCGCGTGAACAAAATCCACAACACTCCAATCCAACCCCCACACCCCTCTCAGCGCCCTCTGCGCCTCTGCGCGCCCCAAAACCCGCGCCACCCCTCCCACAGCTATAAACTTGCGTTACCCCCTTCATCAGCGTAGGTGCGGCCCCTATTTTCACGTCTTTGGGAGACTCACTGTGACGGCGAAGTGGACGCCGGAAAGCTGGCGGGAGCATAAGGGCATTCAGATGCCCGTCTATCGTGACGCGCAGGCGCTTGCCGCCGTGGAGGCTCAGCTCAGCCAGTTTCCCCCGCTCGTCTTTGCCGGCGAAGCGCGCAACCTGAAGGCCGAACTTGCCAAGGTCACGACCGGCGAGGCGTTCCTGCTGCAAGGCGGGGACTGCGCCGAAAGCTTTGCCGAGTTCCACCCGAACAACATCCGCGACACCTTCCGCGTGCTGCTACAGATGGCGGTGGTGCTGACCTTCGCGTCCAAGCTGCCGGTGGTGAAGGTCGGCCGCATGGCGGGCCAGTTCGCCAAGCCCCGGTCCGCGGATACGGAAACGATCGGCGGCGTGGAGCTGCCCAGCTATCGCGGCGACAATGTCAACGACATCGGCTTCACGGCGGAGTCGCGCGAGCCTGATCCCGAACGCATGGTCCGCGCCTACAACCAGTCGGCCGCGACGCTCAACCTGCTGCGCGCCTTCTCGACCGGTGGCTATGCCAGCCTGGACCGCGTCCACGGCTGGATGCTGGATTTCATGGGCCGCAGCCCGCTTGCCGCGAAGTTCGACGCGGTCGCCGACCAGATCGGCGAAGCGCTCGACTTCATGCGCGCCTGCGGCCTGTCGCCCGAGACCGTGCCGCAGCTTGGCGGAACCAGCTTCTACACCAGCCATGAGGCGCTGCTGCTCCCCTATGAGCAGGCGCTGACCCGGCAGGATTCGCTGACCGGCGACTGGTATGACACGTCCGCGCACATGCTCTGGATCGGCGACCGCACGCGGTTCGAAGGCTCGGCGCATGTCGAATATCTGCGCGGCATCGGCAACCCCATTGGCATGAAGTGCGGGCCCAGCCTTGAGCCCGACGCGCTCATTCGCCTGCTCGACATATTGAACCCCTCGCGTGAGGCAGGCCGGATCACGCTCATCACCCGCTACGGTCATGACAAGATCGAGGCGGGCCTGCCCAAGCTGGTCCGCGCGGTGCTGCGCGAAGGCCATCCCGTGGTCTGGTCCTGCGACCCGATGCACGGCAATGTCATCAAGGCGGCCAATGGCTACAAGACGCGCCCCTTCGACCGCATCCTCGCTGAAGTGCGCGGCTTCTTCGCCGTCCACCGTGCGGAGGGCAGCTTCGGCGGCGGCATCCATGCCGAAATGACCGGGCAGAATGTGACGGAGTGCACCGGCGGCGCCATCGCCATCACCGACGAAGGCCTCGCCGACCGCTACCACACCCATTGCGACCCGCGCCTCAACGCGGCGCAGAGCCTCGAACTCGCTTTCCTGCTCGCGGAAATGCTGAACGAGGAATTGAAGGAACGCCGCGCCGCGGCCTGATCCTTCCGCTTGGAACAGAAAGTCCCGCCGGTCGCTTCCGGCGGGATTTTTCATGGGCGATGCGCCCCTGTCACGACAGCGTCACCAACCTATGATTGTCCGCTTGCTTTGACGGGTCAAAGCCGTAGCTTTCACCCATGGCAAAGGAACCGGCATTGGCGACCATCGCCGTCTACAGCCTGAAGGGCGGAGTAGGCAAAACCACTTTCGCGATCAATCTCGCCTGGGCTTCGGCCTCGATCTCGCGGCGGCGCACGCTGCTATGGGACCTTGATCCGCAGGCGGCCTCCAGTTGGCTCATCTCCACGGACAAGCAGAGCCGCGACGCCGCGCAGGCGATCTTCAGCAAGGACGTGGAGGTCCGCAAGCTGATCCAGCCGTCCACGGTGCCCGGCCTCGACCTGATCGCGGCGGACACGTCGCTCCGCAGCCTCGACCATCTCTTCCGCGAAATGGACAAGAAGAAGCGGCTCGCCAAGCTGATCGACAGCCTGGGCAAGGATTATGACCGCATCATCCTCGATTGCCCGCCCGGCCTGACCGAAACCAGCGAGCAGGTGCTGCGCGCCGCCGATATGATCGTGATCCCGGTCATCCCTTCCCCACTGTCCCAGCGCGCCATGGGCGAAGTCGCCCGCTACCTCGTCCAGCGCGGCGGATCGCATGCGCCGATCCTCCCCGTCTATTCCATGGTCGACCGCCGCCGCGCCCTCCACCGCAAGGCGCTGGAGGAACAACCCGGCTGGCCCGCCATCCCCATGGCCAGCATGGTCGAGCAGATGACGGTGCAACGGAAGCCGCTGGGCGCCTTCGCCGCGTCATCACCCCCGGCGCAGGCCTTCGCGGCGCTGTGGACCACGATCGAACGGCAGTTGTCGAAGGGGTGAGAGACGAGCGTTGGACGAAGCCCTAAACTGTAAACTATTGCTGGTTCAGATGAGCGGGCGGGCTCCAAGCTCTCAACAGCGGACTGGCTGATGGTCAGGTAGATACAGTATGTTGGCGTGGACTTTTCTCGTTGCGCTCCTTCTACCGATCGGGGTTGGCGGAATATCATGCTGGATTGCTGAGGCGGTCAGTTCCAAGCTCAACTACTTTAGAGCAACTGCGGCAGTGCTGATTGCCCTCCTTCCATCCCCAACCGTCAGTTGGTGGCTCTACGGAAAGATCATCAAATATGTGGAAAATATGTCTACCGGAGCACCGATCGAGAAAACGGGTGGCGACGGCCCTGCTTTCATGGCTTTGCTAGGCCTAGTCTCAATCTGGTGGTTCTACTCGTTGATAGTAGGCGCAGTCTGGGCCATCATCGCCTTTCGCAGATGCAGGCGTCGAGACGCTATCAAGGCCGTCGAGGATGGCACGGACGGTCCTGTTTATGGCAGCTAACCACCCATCCCGGCCACTGCTGGCGTTGCATCGGATAGTGTAAACACCAAGGCCTTGCTGCTCTTACACCTGTCGCCTTCTATAATGCAGCCGGTCAAGAGACCGCCCGCAATCACGCCGCAATATCGTAAGGCCGGATCTCACCCGTCAGATACAGGTTGCGCGCCTTCGACCGGCTGAGCTTGCCCGAACTCGTGCGCGGCAATGTGCGCGGCGGCACCAGTTCCACGACGCAGTTCATGCCGGTGATCGCCCGCACCCGCTCGCGGATCTGGTCGCGCAGGCGCGTGCGCTCGTCATTGTCGGACGTGCGGCAATGCACCAGCACCGCGGGCGCTTCCTCGCCGCCCGGCGTCGTGATCGCGAAGGCGGCGATGTCGCCCTGCTTGAAGCCCGGCAACTGCTCCACCGCCCATTCGATATCCTGCGGCCAATGGTTCTTGCCGTTGATGATGATCATGTCCTTGGCGCGGCCGACGATGTAGAGATAGCCGTCGCTCAAATACCCCATGTCGCCCGTGTCCAGCCAGCCATCGACCATGCAGGCGTCGGTCGCTTCCTGATCGCGGAAATAGCCGACCATCAGCGACGGGCCGGTGGTCCACACCTTGCCGATCTGCCGTTCGCCCAGCGGCGCGCCGTCCTCGTCGCGGATTTCCACGATCATGTCGCGCGCGGGCTTGCCGCAATTGACGATGGAGCGGAAGCGCTGCGGCCGTCCTTCGGTCGCGTCGCCGCCCGACAGGTCGGTTTCCTCGACCAGCTCGACGATGATGCCCTCGCCCGGCGGCATGATGGTGACCGCCAGCGTCGCTTCGGCCAGGCCATAGCTCGGCAGGAACGCCTTGGGGCTGAACCCCGCATCAGCGAAGGCGTCGACGAAGCTCTGCATCACGTCCGGGCGGATCATGTCCGCGCCATTGCCCGCCAGCCGCCAGCGCGACAGGTCGAACCGGTCCGCCGCCTTTGTCTGGCTCGACATGCGCCGCGCGCAAATGTCATAGCCGAAGGTCGGCGAATAGCTGATCGACGTGCCTTCATTGCGGCTGATGAGGTCCAGCCACGCCAGCGGACGGCGGGCGAAATCCTCGGTCTTCATATAGTCGGTCGACACCTGATTGGCGACGACCGACAGGAAGCAGCCGACCAGCCCCATGTCGTGATACCAGGGCAGCCAGCTGATGCAGCGGTCGCTTTCCTGCACCTGCATCCCGTGGCTGTGCGCGGCAAGGTTGCTCAGCAGCGCATGGTGCGTCACCGCGACGCCGTGGGGAAAGCGGGTCGATCCGCTGGAATATTGCAGATAGCAGACCTCGTCGCCCCGCGCCTGCGGCAGTTCCGCCGGAACCACCCCACGGGCAATAAAATCCTCAAAGGCGATGCTTTCGACCGAACGCTGCCGCCCGGCCTCGCCCGCCATTTCCTCCAGTTCCTTGGGGAAGAGGAACAGCATCGGGTCGCAACTGGTCAGCTGGACGTTGAGCTGGTCGATATAGCTTTCCTTGCCCCCAAAGCTGGTGGGCAGCGGCAGCGGCACCGGCCAGGCGCCCGCATAGACGATGCCGAAGAAAAGCTGGGCGAAGTCAGCGCCCGTTTCCGCGACCAGCGCCACGCGGTCCTGCGGCTTGACGCCATGGGCGATCAGCCTGTGGGCGCAGGCGATCGCGTCGGCGCGCAGTTCCGAAAAAGGGTAGGGCCGCGCCAGATTGCCGCGCGCATCATGGAAATTCAGCCCCCGCACCCCCTGCGCGGCATAGTCCAGCGCCTCGCCAAGCGTCTCGAAATCGGAGAAGCGCCGTGGCAGGGCATCATTGGTCGGCGTAGGTGCCATCATGCTTTGCGAACCCGTCATATTGGCGTCACCCAATGTCATCATCTTGTCATCCGGGGCGGGCGCTATCACCTTTGACATCGCGATGCACCGGATAGTTGCATACCAGCGTGAACTTCTACAGCATAAGGCGCGGTCAAATTCCGGCCCGACTGTGGCATAAACATGGCGCTTGGCGCATGATCGCGCGATGACCGCCAAACGTCCCCCTCCTGCGCTCGATGAAGACAGTTTGCGCGAACTGGCGCTGCGCTATGTCGGCCGGTTCGCGACCAGCCGGGCGAAGCTGCTCGCCTATCTGAACCGCAAGCTCAAGGAGCGCGGCTGGGCGGGCGCGCAGCCGCCAGCGCCGGACCGGCTGGTCGATCGGCTTGCCGAACTGCGCTACGTCGACGACCGGGGCTATGCCGTCATGAAAAGCGCGGCCCTGTCCCGCCGCGGCTATGGCGCGCGCCGCGTGGCGCAAACCCTGCACGCGGACGGCATTGCGCCAGCCGATCGCGAAGAAGCGGACGCCCAGGCCACCAACGAAAGCTGGGCCGCCGCCGATCGCTTCGCCCGCCGCAAGCGCATCGGCCCCTATGCGCAGGCGCGCCCCGACCCGAAGCAGCGCGAAAAGGCGATCGCCGCCTTCCTGCGCGCAGGCCACAGCTACGAAACCGCCCGCCGCTGGATCGACGCTCCGCCCGGTGAACCGCCGGAGCCGCTGGACTGAAGGATTTTTGGTTCGCGCAGAGGCGCAGAGGGCGCAGAGGATTTTGGTTCACGCGGAGGCGCGGAGACGCGGAGGAGGTTGCGGCTGGATCGATGCCTGCTCTTTCATGATGGCGCGCAGCGCAGGCAAAGAATGATTTTTGCCTTCGGCGATGCAGAGGAGAGGGGACTGTCAGGATTTCCGTGTGTGGCCGGGCATAATGGGCAACAAGGA
>NZ_JNAC01000085.1:0-600 GCF_000722555.1 Sphingobium sp. DC-2
GCAATATCGTGCTCATCGGCGGCACGGGCACCGGCAAGACTCACCTCGCCACCGCGATCACCGCCAGCGTCGTCTGCGCAGGCGCCCGCGGGCGCTACTTCAACACGGTCGACCTCGTCACCCGGCTCGAGGAGGAGGCTCGCATCGGCAAGGCCGGCGCCATGGCCGCCCAACTCAGCCGGCTCGACGTCGTGGTCCTCGATGAGCTGGGTTATCTGCCGTTCGCCCGCTCGGGTGGGCAGCTGTTGTTCCACCTGATCAGCAAGCTCTACGAGAAGACCTCGGTGATCATCACCACCAACCTGGCCTTCGGCGAGTGGCCTACCGTCTTCGGCGATCCCAAGATGACCACCGCGCTGCTCGACCGCATCACCCACCATTGCGATATCGTCGAGACCGGCAACGACAGCTGGCGCTTCAAGCACCGCAGCTGAGACACCCCAGAAAGCGCCTTTGCGCTGCTGCCGCCTCCGGTCGGGCTACGCCCTCCCTACGCCGTCAGCAGCGCAAAACCTGTGCCCAGCATCAATCGTCCCACGCAACCCCACGGGGGTCCCTTTTGCGCGCCGATTGGGGGTACCGATTGGACGCCGATTGACA
>NZ_JNAC01000086.1:0-1070 GCF_000722555.1 Sphingobium sp. DC-2
TGGTGACGATGAAGCCGACTTTGGGGAACAGCTCGCCCGGATGCCATTCGATCTTGGCGATGACGCGGCGCGGCTTGTCCCAGGACGCCGCCTGATACTCGAAGTCCTCGAAGAACCGTTTGACCTTGGTCAGCGAAGGCCGTCCCACGGGCCGTGTCAGCCGATGCGCGATCTTCTCGCGCAAGACGGCGTTGGCGGGCAGACGGATGGCGTAGAAGAACCTGGCTTCTTCCAGCCGCATATAGATCGCGGGGATCGCGTAGGCAGCGTCGGCCCGGAAGAAGCGTCCACCAAGGTCGCGGCCAGCATATCGGGCAATGACGGGATCAAGGACATCCCGCCAGCCATCGGCGCTGTGGACATTGCCGTTACGCAGGGCGCAGCGCTCCAGCATGCCAAACTGGTTGAACAAGAAGATGGGGTGATAGCAGGTGCAGTCGAAATGCCCGTTCCAGGCAGCACCTTCCTGATCGCCGTGGGTGGGGCTGACCGAGCTGTCCATGTCCAGCACGATGTATTTCAACCCGTTGCGGTCATGAAACCGGTCGATCCATTGGCCGTTCAGATCGGCCAGCGCCGCCCGGTTCGCGGCCAGAGCCAGCGTCTCGGTCTCGAACCGTCCCATCTGCGATGCCGAAGCAGCTTGCGCCTCGACGGCCCTGCCGCCAACGACCTGACGCATCACGGGATCGAGGGCCAAGCGGTCGGCATCGTTCACATCCTCGTATCCGGCCAGTCGTCCGAACACCGATTGCCGGAACAATCCGTCAAGCCGATGGAGCGTGTTCTTCCCGGTGCGGCTGTCTCGCAGCGCCTCCGACGCCAGATTGGACAGGCCGAGCACGTCATCAAGCTCGCGCATCACCAGCAGGCCACCGTCTGAACTGATCTGCGCACCACGGAACTCCAGACGCACACGGCGGTCGAAATCAACCCGATCTCCCCGCGCCAAGCCCGCACCCTCCAGGTGATCCATGAAACGCGCCCCTCGCAGCCGTCAACGCCATGATTTATATGCGAAATATCACGATTACGACAGCGAAATCAGCGACTTACTTGGAGAATGTGGG
>NZ_JNAC01000087.1:0-4773 GCF_000722555.1 Sphingobium sp. DC-2
CATACCGTTCAAGTGTGCGTGAGGCACGGTGCAGACTGTCCAGATAAGGCGACCAACTCCTCGAAAGCGTAAGCGTGATCGCCGAAGCGCTTCCCAAACGATCGAGCGAGACGGGTTGGATGCCCTGTCCAGTGGCCGGCCTCATGCGCGATGGTGGCTGCCCAGGCGGCGCGCGTGTCGAACTGCTCGATCGGCGGCATGGTGATGACGTCCGCGCGCAGATCGTAATAAGCACGATCGCCGCCGCTGCGCAGCCGCGCGGGCAGCCGATCGACGAAGCGCGCCGCCCGCGGACCGAGGCGGTCGCCCGGCGGGACGAGGGAGAGGGCTTCGGGATAGAAATCGCCCGGCAGTGTATCGATCTGATCGGCATTGAAGACCGCATAGGACCGCATGACCCGGCGCTGCTCATCGACGAGCTCACCCGGACGTTCGTATGAATCGACCTTCTTCGAATAGGCTTTGTAGAAGATCGCAAATTGCGACTGCTCACCGGCACGGACCTGCCCGCCGAGGCTTTGTGCTTGCCGATAGGTCATCCAGTAGCGAGACCGATAGCCGCACTGCTCGGCGGCCAGCCATAGCCAAAAGGTGTTCATGCCGCGATAGGGCTCGCCATTGGCGCGCAGCGGGCGCCCTTGCGCGGCGCATGATCGCCAGGGCCGTACCCAGGGACGCACACCGGCCTCGAGCCGGTCGATGATGGCGCGCGTGATGGTCTCGGCCGGCGAGGGCCGGCCCGATGATTGGGTCATGGTGGATACTCCGCGAAAGAGCGGCTGCCTCAGCGCCGCCAATGAAGGGCGGCGGGCGACACGAAAGCGCCGCCCGCCGTTAGGCGTTCGCCTCAGGCGGCCTGTTCGAAGTCGCCAGCATCGCCATCGGGGGCGATCTCCCCTGCCCCGCCGTCGCTGTCGTCTTCATCGCTGAGGAAAGCGGAATAGCTCCGGAAGCTTTCGGGCTTTTCGATCGCGTCGAACCGCATCTCGTCGGGCAGCCAGGAGAGCGCCTTTTCCCGGACTTCGGCCTCGACGATGCCCTGCCCCGAACAGAGCGCAGCGCAGGCATTGGCAAGGTCACCCTTCTTGGCGTCCTTGTATCGGCCGCGCAGCACCGGCCCGCCGATCTCGTCGAGCGCTTCGAGCATGACGTCCTTCTTCACCCGCCCGAAAAAGTTCTGGGCATCGGGCCGCCACCATTGCGCGACATCAATGTCGAGCAGCCGTCCGAGATGATCGTGGAAGCCGTTGCGGCGCCCGCCATCGTCGACGTTGAGTGTCGGCTCCAGCGTCTGCGCCATGACATGGGCGAGCCAATCGGCGCGCGCCTGTTCATCCAGTTGCCGGAAGGCATCGAAACGCGACGACAGCGTGTTCCCGCCTGCCCAGCTCACATCGAGCGCCTGGCGCTGTTCGGTCAGGACATTGCTCGCCGCGCTGCCTTCATCGCGGAAGCTGACGATCGGGAAGCTCGCGGCGGCCGCCTGCAGCGTCGCGTGGTCCCGGACATAGCTGCTGGCGAACACCGTCCGGTGCGCCATCAGGAATATCGTGAGATCGAGCGCGAACCCGGCATCCGAGGCGACATGGGCCGCCAGGATCTGCCGGCGCTGGGTCGCGAGTTCGTCAACCAGCGTCGCGCTGAGCCGGGAGGCCGCGACCTTGCCGGACGGTGCTTCGGGTTCTGCGTCCTCGCCCGCCTGCCGAATGGCGCGCTCACTGAACATGCGGCTGTGCACCCGCGGACTGCCATCGGGCGCCAGATAGATGAAGGTGCCCAGCTGGTCCTTGATCGCATCGTCGACCATAGTGCGCGACGCCTCGATCGTATCGAGTTCCCGCTCGATGTCGGCGAGACGCGCCGAAGCCGCCTCGGCCTCGGGCGTGCCGTCCTCGAGTTCGGTCTCAAGTTCGCGGATGAGCGCGTCGCCCTCATCCGAGAGACTATCGACGCGCTCCTGCTCGTCCTCACTCAATTCGCGCAGCGGCGGATGGTATTCGTGGAGCTGGCACTCCATATCATAGGGCACATGCGTCGCGAGAACCGGCGTCACGAACGCCAGCTTCTGTTCGGCAGCGAGCGCTTCCGCGGCCGCTTCAAGCTTCTGGGCGGCCAGCTGCTCGATGAGCTCCACGTCGATCCAGCTCTCGTCCACATCTTCACCGAACAGGTCGCGCTCGATCCGGCCGCCCGCGCCGACATAGGCCTCGCGGCCGACGAACCGTGCCTTGGCGTCGGTCGCCTTGACCGTTCCGTTGAGGAGCGCACGGCGGATATTGTCGGGATTGTCGCCATAATAGGACCGGCTCATGCTCTCGAACACGCGCGCCTGCCGATCGACGTCGGGCGTGACAGCATAAGCCTGGGCGACCCCCAGAGTGATCTCGCCCGCCGCCAGCGCCGCGAAGACGAGAGGAGCCAGTTCGGCAAGCCGTACCCGCTGCTCAACGAAGCGGGTCGTGACGCCGAAACGTTTCGCCACATCCTCGGCGCTCGCGCCCTTGTCGAGGAAGTGCTTGAAAGCCGAGCACTCATCCGCCGGATTCATCGCGACGCGGTGGAAATTCTCGGCAAGGCTCGCTTCGGCCGATCCGGCATCATCCTCGAGCACCAGCACCTGAACCTCACGGTCCCCGGCAAGCCGGCCTGAATCGATCAGGCGCTGGAGCGCCCGCAAGCGGCGGCCACCCGCCTTGACGGTGAAATGTCCTGCCTTCTTGAGCGGCGTGACCACGAGATTCTGCAACAGGCCATGCGCGGCGATATTGTCGGCGAGGCTGTCGAGGTCGGCATCGCGATTGGATTTGCGGACATTGTCCTTCGAGAGCGAGAGGTTCTTGACCTTCACGGACTGGATCATCGGTTGTCTCCTTCGAGGGTTGCGCCGACCTCGTCGGCCGGCTTGAGCCACTCAGGCCCACCCGGCCGAAGGCCCCCTCCCCTCTCTTCGGTCGCTTGGCGCGGCCGCGGGTCAGTCCGTGATCCTGGCGAGGATCTCGAGGGCGCGGCTCGGGGGAACGAACAGCCGCGTGCGGTGCTGGATGATCTCGGTGAAGCAGCCCGCCGCCTTGAGATGCGGCAGCGCCTCGGGCTTCCAGTCCAGCAATTCGAGGCGTTGATCGCCGGCGACCAAGGCGCGCTTCAGCCGCAGCGCTCCGATCGGCATGATCTCGCCCGAGGTACGGACGTGCTCGACCCGCGCGCCGAGGTCGATCTCGACATGGGCCGCGATGCCGAATGCGCTGGCAATCCGCTCAACCAGCGGCGCCGGAATAAGACGCCCGAGAAGCGATTGGCCGTCATCGCTCGTCAGCCGCCAGACCTGGACATGATCGTCGGGCAGCTTGCCCCACACCGGAAGCAGCAGGCCAGTGACCAGATAGATGATCTGCGTGCGCGTCTGCGCCGCCATTGCGTCGCATTCAGCCTGCCAGGCTTCGTCGAAGCTCGCGCGATCCACGTCGGTCCAATGGGTTTCGGCGAAGAGGTCCTGCCGGTGCCGTTCGGTGCGCGTCGGCCGCACCAGCTCGTAGCGGCGCACGGTCCGTCCCTCTTCGTCCGTCAGCGAGAAGGTCGGCCGGCAAATGGCGGCCTTGCCGGAACGCGGGTTGATCAATCGGCGCGCTTCCGGGTCGGCGAGAAGCCAATGCGCTCGTTCCAGGGTCAGTGGCCGATATCGTTCCTCGGTTTCGATGCGCAGGATTTCGGTTTCGGCGCCGCTCACGGGATCGCGCCGGATCACCGTCCGGTCGAGGATCGAAATACGGTCGGCCGCGATCGTTTCGACGCCAAGATCGAGGGTGCCGGCCTCGCGTGCCTTTTCCACCCGTGCTTCGATCAAGCCGAGATATTCGTCGAAGATCGCGTTCTGCAGGTCGATGCGCAGCGCCAGGATGCGGTTCAACCACCGCTGGATCGTGGGCAAGGTCTCGGTGAGCCCCCCGCCCTCCCCGGCCAGGTTCAAACCGGTGAGCGCCTGGAACTGATCGAAGTGGACCGATTGGAGTTTTGCCTGGAACAGCAGGCGAAACCACTGGTCGAGCGATTCCCGCGCGAAGTCGGACTCCAGATTGTCGCGGGGGTCGAAAAGTCCCTGCCCGCCGGTCTGGCGTTGGCCACGGGTCAGCGCGCCCAGGCTGTCGAGGCGCCGGGCGATGGTCGAGATGAACCGCCGTTCGCCACGGCAATCGGTGGAAACGGGCCGAAACAAGGGCGGGCAGGCTTGGTGGGTGCGGTGCGTGCGGCCCAGCCCCTGGATCGCCGCGTCCGCGCGCCAACCGGGCTCGAGGAGATAGTGAATGCGGCGGCTCTGATTGGGCGCGTCGAGGCTGGCGTGGTAACTCCGCCCCGTGCCGCCGGCGTCGGAGAAGATCAGGATGCGCTTTTCGCCGCGCATGAAGATGTCGGTCTCCGCGAGGTTCGTGCGCGCGCTGCGCCGTTCGATCCGCTGACGGCCGTCGGCATCGACGACGATCCGCCGGCTGCGGCCCGTCACCTCGGCCACAGCCTCCGTCCCGAAATGCCCGATTATGTGATCGAGCGCCGAGCCGACGACCGGCAGCGCACAGAGTTGCTCGAGGAGCTGGTCGCGCATGGCCATCGCTTCCCGGCACAGCACGGGCTGCCCGGCCTCGTCGATCATCGGTTCCGAGCGCACCGTGCCGCTATCGTCGGTATAGGTGCGCATCTGGCGCACGGGAAAGGCCGCGGTCAGATAATCGACCAGGAATTCTTTGCAGTCGCAGTTTATGTCGAGCGTGGCGGCGGTAGGCG
>NZ_JNAC01000088.1:2500-5689 GCF_000722555.1 Sphingobium sp. DC-2
ATCCCGCGATTTCCGAATGGGACAACCCACCTTCACCATTTAATTCTTAGTCCGGTTCGCCGGAACGAGAGTTAAATGGGAGAGGTATCACTAAGCTGAATAAAATAGGCTTTGGTGAAGCGAACCCGGGGAACTGAAACATCTCAGTACCTGGAGGAAAAGACATCAACCGAGATTCCGTTAGTAGTGGCGAGCGAACGCGGACCAGGCCAGTGCCTGTTGTTTAGTTAGCAGAACAATCTGGAAAGTTTGACCATAGCGGGTGACAGTCCCGTATGCGAAAGCGAAACAACAGGACTTGAGTAGGGCGGGGCACGTGAAACCCTGTCTGAACATGGGGGGACCACCCTCCAAGCCTAAATACTCGTACATGACCGATAGCGAACCAGTACCGTGAGGGAAAGGTGAAAAGCACCCCGATGAGGGGAGTGAAACAGTACCTGAAACCGGATGCCTACAAGCAGTTGGAGGGCTCTTGAAGCCTGACAGCGTACCTCTTGCATAATGGGTCTGTGACTTAGTGTATCGAGCAAGCTTAAGCCGTTAGGTGTAGGCGCAGCGAAAGCGAGTCTGAATAGGGCGATAGAGTTCGATGCATTAGACCCGAAACCCGGCGATCTAGGCATGACCAGGTTGAAGGTGCGGTAACACGCACTGGAGGACCGAACCGTTTAATGTTGAAAAATTATCGGATGAGTTGTGTTTAGGGGTGAAAGGCCAATCAAGCCGGGAAATAGCTGGTTCTCCGCGAAATCTATTGAGGTAGAGCGTCGGATGATTGCCGTTGGGGGTAGAGCACTGGATGGATGCGGGGGTCGCGAGATCTACCAATTCTAACCAAACTCCGAATACCAACGAGTCTAGTCCGGCAGACAGACGGCGGGTGCTAAGGTCCGTCGTCAAAAGGGAAACAGCCCTAACCTACAGCTAAGGTCCCCAAGTCACGTCTAAGTGGGAAAGCATGTGGGATTTCCAAAACAACCAGGAGGTTGGCTTAGAAGCAGCCATCCTTTAAAGAAAGCGTAACAGCTCACTGGTCTAAATAAGAGATCCTGCGGCGAAGATGTAACGGGGCTCAAGACGTGCACCGAAGCTTAGGGTTCAGTCTTTGACTGAGCGGTAGCGGAGCGTTCCGTAGGCCGTTGAAGCGGAAGGGTAACCGACCGTGGAGGTATCGGAAGTGCGAATGCAGACATGAGTAGCGATTAACAGTGTGAGATGCACTGTCGCCGAAATTCCAAGGGTTCCTGCTTAAAGCTAATCTGAGCAGGGTAAGCCGGCCCCTAAGACGAGCCCGAAGGGGGTAGTCGATGGGAACCACGTTAATATTCGTGGGCCTGGTGGTGTGTGACGGATGGCGTAACTTGTTCGGCCTTATTGGATTGGTCCGGGCAGGGAAGTTGTCCCAGGAAATAGCCCCACCGTATAGACCGTACCCTAAACCGACACAGGTGGAATGGTAGAGTATACCAAGGCGTTTGAGAGAAGTATCCTGAAGGAACTCGGCAAATTGCCTCCGTACCTTCGGAAGAAGGAGGCCCCATCTTAAGGCAACTTTTGATGGGGGGCACAGGCCAGGGGGTAGCGACTGTTTAGCAAAAACACAGGGCTCTGCTAAGTCGGCTTCAAGACGACGTATAGGGCCTGACGCCTGCCCGGTGCCTGAAGGTTAAGAGGAGGAGTGCAAGCTCTGAATTGAAGCCCAGGTAAACGGCGGCCGTAACTATAACGGTCCTAAGGTAGCGAAATTCCTTGTCGGGTAAGTTCCGACCTGCACGAATGGCGTAACGACTTCCCCACTGTCTCCAGGATATGCTCAGCGAAATTGAATTCTCCGTGAAGATGCGGAGTACCCGCGGTTAGACGGAAAGACCCCGTGCACCTTTACTGCAGCTTCAGAGTGGCATTAGGAAAGAACTGTGTAGCATAGGTGGGAGGCTTTGAAGCGGTGACGCCAGTTGCCGTGGAGCCATAGGTGAAATACCACCCTGTTGTTTTCTGATGTCTAACCTCGCACCGTTATCCGGTGCAGGGACCCTCTGTGGCGGGTAGTTTGACTGGGGCGGTCGCCTCCTAAAGAGTAACGGAGGCGCGCGATGGTGGGCTCAGGACGGTTGGAAACCGTCTGTTAGAGTGCAATGGCATAAGCCCGCCTGACTGCGAGACTGACAAGTCGAGCAGAGACGAAAGTCGGTCATAGTGATCCGGTGGTCCCTCGTGGAAGGGCCATCGCTCAACGGATAAAAGGTACGCCGGGGATAACAGGCTGATGATTCCCAAGAGCTCATATCGACGGAATCGTTTGGCACCTCGATGTCGGCTCATCACATCCTGGGGCTGGAGCAGGTCCCAAGGGTTTGGCTGTTCGCCAATTAAAGTGGTACGTGAGCTGGGTTCAGAACGTCGCGAGACAGTTTGGTCCCTATCTGCCGTGGGCGTCGAAATTTGAGAGGAGTTGACCCTAGTACGAGAGGACCGGGTTGAACATACCTCTGGTGTACCTGTCGTCGTGCCAACGGCGCAGCAGGGTAGCTATGTATGGACGGGATAACCGCTGAAAGCATCTAAGCGGGAAGCCTCCCTCAAGATAAGATTTCTTCGAGCGGTCGTAGACCACGACCTTGATAGGCTGGATGTGGAAGTGCGGTAACGCATGGAGCTAACCAGTCCTAATCGCTCTGATCGCGCTTGAATGCTTCGATAAGAAGCGAGTCCCACCATCAATGACAGTGCTGGCAACAGCAAAGTATCAGCGATGTGGTGATCAACCTCAAGCCAGATAACTCAACACCAATAAAGTGCACGGCATCGATTATAACCCAAAGCGCAAGCTTCATTGCTTGGTGACCATAGCGTCTGTGACCCACCCGATCCCATCCCGAACTCGGCCGTGAAACCAGTCTGCGCCGATGGTACTGTGGCTCAAGCCCCGGAAGAGTAGGGCGTCGCCAGGCATTGAAGCTCGCGCTTTGAAATAACAAACCCATTCACACCTCTTCAGGCCCAAGCCAACGGGCCAAGGGCCCGCAGGCCAAATGGCCGCCCGAGCTTATGCAAGGATAGCCAAAGGCTGCCGATGCAGCCGCAGGCGCTTGAGGAAAACAAAAGTGTCGCGGGATGGAGCAGCCCGGTAGCTCGTCAGGCTCATAACCTGAAGGTCGTAGGTTCAAATCCTACTCCCGCAACCAA
>NZ_JNAC01000089.1:0-12020 GCF_000722555.1 Sphingobium sp. DC-2
CAATCTCCGCCAAGCATGCTCAAGCTTCACGATTTTTGCAACAGAGCCGTGGCGGAAGATCCTCACGATCTGCCGGCCGATATCCTCCGGGCTCATGCCGCCCTGGCGGTACCAGCTGCTGACATTGTTGAGCAATGTCAGCAGCAGCAGACGGTAGACGCCGCGGTCGAGCGCCGGGTCGAGCGGCAACCCCGGGATCAGCTCACGGAATATCGCTTCGAAGGCATCGCGCTTCGCCACCAGCCGCTCGCGTATTTCCGGCGGCGCGGAAGCGAAATCATTCATCAACGGCATGGTCAGAGAGTGCGGATCGAGCTGGATTTCCAGCATCGTGACGCAAGCCGCCTCGAGACGCTCCCACGGATCTGTCTTGCCCGCCATGGCCGTCGCTATCCGGTCCCCGGCCACCTGCAGCGCCATGTCGTGGATGCGAACGAACAAGGCTTCCTTGGACTTGATGTAGTGATAGAGCGAACCGCCCAGCAGGCCGACCTTCTCGCCGATATCGCGCACGGAGGTCGCCGCATAGCCCCTTTCGGCGAACAAGCCGGCGGCGGCCTCGAGGATTTCACAATGCCGCTCGCTCAACTCGCCGCCGACCATTGCGGCGGCAAGACTGTCACGCAGGGTAGAGACCCCACCTCCCGCGTCCTTCATTCTGGTTCTCGCTTCCCGTTTCACTTGTAGGCCGGCCGCGCGAAGCGCCGACCGACATCGTTTCACAAGCCTTACCTCACCGGCATCATGCCGGTAAAGATTCAGCTTGCCAATTGTAACAATCGTTTGATACAGGATTGACAGCGTCAAGAGGAGGAGACCGGGTGAGCGACAATCTGCGCGAATCGATGGATTTCGACATCGTCATCGTCGGTGCCGGACCCGCCGGGCTTGCCGCCGCGATCCGCCTCAAACAGCTCGCCGATGAAAAGGGCGCGGATCTCTCCGTGGTCGTCGTGGAGAAGGGCTCCGAGGTCGGCGCGCATATCCTCTCTGGCGCGGTCATCGATCCCTCCGGCCTCGACCGGCTTCTGCCCGAATGGCGAAAGGATCCGGAACGCCCGCTGAAGACCGAGGTTTCCGACGACCGTTTCTATTTTCTCGGGCCGGCCGGCCATATCCGCCTTCCGAATGCCTTCATGCCGCCGCTGATGAGCAATCATGGCAATTTCATCGGCTCGCTCGGCAATGTCGCCCGCTATCTGGCGGCGCATGCGGAAGCCCTTGGCGTGGAGATCTATCCGGGCTTCGCCGCGACCGAAGTGCTCTACGACGAAAACGGCGCGGTCGCCGGCATCGCCACCGGCGACATGGGCATCGATCGCGACGGCAAGGCCAAGGACGACCATACGCCGGGCATGGAATTGCGGGCGAAATACACCCTCTTCGCCGAGGGCGCGCGCGGCAGCCTGACCAAGCAGCTTCTGGCCCGCTTCGATCTGATGGAGGGCCGCTCGCCGCAGAAATTCGGCATCGGCATCAAGGAACTCTGGCAGATCGACCCGCAGAAGTTCCGCCCCGGCCTCGTCCAGCATTCCTTCGGCTGGCCGCTCGACCTGAAGACGGGCGGCGGCTCCTTCCTCTATCACTTCGAAGACAATCTCGTGACCGTCGGCTTCGTGCTGCATCTCGATTACAAGAACCCCACGCTCTCTCCCTTCGAGGAATTCCAGCGTTTCAAGACCCACCCCCTGATCCGCGAAACCTTCGAGGGCGGCAAACGCATCGCCTATGGCGCCCGCGCCCTGACCGAGGGCGGCTGGCAGTCGGTGCCCAGGCTCGCCTTTCCGGGCGGCGCGCTGGTCGGCTGCGCTGCCGGCTTCATGAACGTGCCGCGCATCAAGGGCAGCCACAACGCCATCCATTCCGGCATCCAGGCGGCGGAGGCGGCCTTCGCCGCGCTGAAATTCGGCCGTGCTGCCGATGCGCTGGACGACTACGAAAACGGCTGGCGCGCCTCCGTCATCGGCCGCGACCTGAAGCCGGTGCGCAACGTCAAGCCGCTCTGGTCCCGCTTCGGCACGGCCCTCGGCGTCGCGCTGGGCGGCATCGACATGTGGCTGCAGACGCTGACCGGCCTCTCGCCCTTCGGCACGCTCAGGCACAGGAAGGCCGATTTCGAAAGCCTGAAACCGATCTCGGAGGTCACCCCGATCCGTTATCCCAAGCCGGACGGCGTCCTGACCTTCGACCGGCTGTCCTCCGTGTTCCTGTCGAACACGAACCACGTCGAGGATCAGCCGGTTCATTTGCGGCTCGCCGATCCGTCGATCCCGATCGGCCGCAACCTGCCGCTCTATGGCGAGCCCGCCCGGCTCTACTGTCCGGCCGGCGTCTACGAGGTGGTCCACGACGACGCGGAAAACCACGCCGAACCGCGCTTCGTCATCAACGCGCAGAACTGCGTTCACTGCAAGACCTGCGACATCAAGGATCCCGCGCAGAACATTACCTGGGTCCCGCCCGAAGGCGGCGGCGGACCGAACTATCCGAACATGTGACGCCCCCGTCATGAAAAGGAAGATCTGAATGAGCACGGCCTATATCGTCGATTACCTCAGAAGCCCGTTCACACCCGCCTATCGCGGCGCCCTCGCCGGCACCCGGCCGGACGACCTCGTCGCCGGCGTCATCAAGGCGCTTGTCGACCGGTCCGGCGTCGATCCGGCGGAAATCGAGGATGTGAACCTCGGCTGCGCCTTCCCCGAGGGCGAGCAGGGCCTGAACATCGCCCGCTGCGCGGCGCTGATCGCCGGCCTGCCGCAATCGGTCGGCGGCTCCACCGTCAACCGCTGGTGCGGCTCTTCCATGCAGGCGATCCAGATGGCCGCCGGCGCGATTGCCATGGGCGCCGGCGACGTCTTCGTGGCGGGCGGGGTCGAGAACATGAGCCGCGTGCCGATGATGGGCTTCAACCCCATGCCCAATCCCGGCTGGAGCGACGTGCAGCGCCTCGCCTTCCTCAACATGGGCCTGACGGCGGAAAACCTCGCCGACCGCTATTCGCTCTCGCGCGAGGAGCAGGACGCCTATTCGCTGGAAAGCCAGAAGAAGGCGCTCGCCGCCCGCGCCGACGGCAGGCTTGCGGCCGAGATCGCGCCGGTCGGCGACGTGACCGCCGATGGCTGCCCGCGCGAGACCGACGCGGCGAAGCTCGCCGGCCTCAAGACCGCCTTCAAGGCCGGTGGCTCGGTCACCGCCGGCAATTCCTCGCCGTTGACCGACGGTGCCTCGGCGACGCTGATTTGCTCCGAGGCCTTCGTCAACAGGCACGGCCTCAAGCCGCTCGCCCGGATCGCCGGCTACGCGGTCGCGGGTTGCGCGCCCGAGATCATGGGCATCGGCCCGGTCGAGGCGACTCGCAAGGCGCTTTCTCGCGCCGGTATCAGGAACACGGATCTCGACGTCATCGAGATGAACGAGGCCTTCGCTTCGCAGGTTCTCGCCTGCTGCCGCGACCTCGACATCGATCCCAAAAGCCTCAACCGCGACGGCGGCGCGATCGCGCTCGGCCATCCGCTCGGCGCCACCGGCGCCCGCCTCGTCGGCAAGGCATCCACCCTGCTGAAACGTGATGGTGGCCGCTACGGCCTCGCCACCCAATGCATCGGCGGCGGTCAAGGCATCGCCATGGTCGTGGAGGCCGCGTGAGATGACGAAGATCACCAAGGCCGGCGTCATCGGCGCCGGTGTCATGGGTTCCGGCATCGCCGCCCATCTCGCCAATGCCGGCATCGAGGTCGTGCTGCTCGACATCGAAAAGAAATTCGCCGACGGCGGCGTCGCCCGCCAGCTGAAGGCGAACGGCTTCATGGACAAGAGCTTTGCCGGCCGCATCACCACCGGATCGACCGGCGACGATATGGGCCTGCTCGCCGACGCCGACTGGATCGTCGAGGCCGTCGCCGAACGGCTGGAGATCAAGCAGGCCCTCTACAAGGCGATCGACGCGGTGCGCAAACCCGGTTCGATCGTCTCCTCCAACACCTCGACCATCCCGCTCGCCGCGTTGACGGACGGCCTGCCGGAAAGCTTCGCCGCCGATTTCCTCATCACCCACTTCTTCAATCCGCCGCGCATCATGCGGCTTCTGGAACTTGTCTCCGGCCCGAAGACCCGGCCGGACGTGACCGCGAAAATCCATGACTTCGCCGATCGCGGCCTCGGCAAGACGGTCGTCGTCTGCAAGGACACGCCCGGCTTCATCGGCAACCGCATCGGCAATTACTGGATGGTCGTCGCCCAGAACGAGGCGATCGCCATGGGCCTCGACGTCGAGGAAGCCGATGCCATCATCGGCAAGCCTTTCGGCATTCCCTCGACCGGAATCTTCGGCCTGCTCGATCTCGTCGGCATCGACCTGATGCCGACCATCCTGCGCAGCCTGCAGAACGCCCTGCCGAAGACCGACGCGATCCACGACTATGACGCCGAGCCGGCGCTGATCGCGAAAATGATCGCGGAAAACCGTCTCGGCCGAAAGAGCGGCGCCGGTTTCGTCCGTCTTTCGGCCGACCGCAAGACCCGCGACATCACCGACCTTAAGACCGGCGACTACCGGCCGATGAAGAAGGTCGCCTCCGAAAGCCTGGATGCCGCGAAGGGCGATGCGCGCGCCTTGATGGAACATCCCGGCCCCGGCGGATGCTACGCCTCCGTCGTCATGGAAAAATCGCTGGCCTATGCCGCCGCCCTCGTTCCGGAAATCGCCGATCGCCCCGACGCGGTGGATGACGCCATGCGCACCGGCTATGGCTGGAAGCAGGGACCGTTCGAACTGATCGACCGCCTCGGCGCCTGCTGGCTGGTGGACCGGCTCGAGGCGCGCGGTCTCACTGTTCCCGCCTATCTGGCGCTCGCCGCCGCAAAGGGCGGATTCTACAGCGTCGTCGATGGCAGGCGGAGCTGCCTGTTGCCCGATGGCGCCGTTCGCCCGGTCATGCGCGGCGAGGGCGTCATCACCATCGCCGACGTGAAGCTTTCGAGCAAGCCGGTGGTCGACTATGGCTGCGCCGCGCTCTGGGATCTCGGCGACGGTGTCGCCTGCCTCGAGTTCCGCACCAAGATGAACACCTTCTCCGAAGCCCTGCTCGACGCGATCGATGCGGCGCTCGGTGAGGTCGGCAGGAGCTTCAAGGCACTGGTGATCGGTTCGGATTCGCCCGTCTACAGCGCCGGCGCGGATCTCCGGGTCTTCCTCGAAACCGTCGAGACCGGCGGTTCCGAAGCACTCGGCAAGTTCATCGACAAGGGGCACCGGACCTTCATGGCTGTCAAATACGCGCCCTTCCCGGTCGTCGGCGCTCCCTCCGGGCTCGCCTTCGGCGGCGGCTGCGAGATCCTGCTCCATTGCGACGCGATCCAGGCCCATGCCGAACTCTCGATCGGCCTCGTCGAAACCCGCATCGGCGTCGTGCCGGGCTGGGGCGGCTGCAAGGAAATGCTGGTCCGCCAATATGGGCTCGCCGGCGGCACCAAGGGACCGGTCGCGCCCGCGATCGCCACCTTCAACCTCATCGCCCCGGCTCAGGTCTCCGGCAGCGCCTTCGAGGCCCGCGGCCTCGGCTTCCTCAGGGCGACCGATGGTGTCACGATGAACCGTGACCGCCTTCTGGCCGACGCCAAAGAGAAAGCCCTGTCGCTGGTGGACGGCTACGTCGCGCCGGAACCGCCGCAATTACCGCTGTCCGGTCCGTCCGGCGCCTCGGCAATGCGCAACATCGTCGAGAGCGAAGCGCTCGCGGGCCGCGCCACCGCCCACGACAAGGTCGTCGGCGCGGCGCTGATCGATGTCTTGAGCGGCGGACCGAACGCCGACCCGTTGAAGCCGACGACCGAGGACGAGATCATCGCCCTCGAACGCCGGGCCTTCATTGCCCTCTTCGAGACGCCGGAAACCGTGGACCGGGTGAAGCACATGCTCACCACCGGCAAACCGCTGCGCAACTGATCGCCAAGGAAGAACAACGACATGGCATCCTACAATCCCCCGATCGACGACATCGCCTTCCTGCTGAACGACGTGCTGGATTTCGACGGCCAGATGCAGACGCTGCCGGGCTACGAGGAAGTGAGCGCCGAACTCGCCGTCTCTGTGCTCGAGGAAGGCGGCAAGTTTTGCGCCGGCGTGCTGGAACCCTTGAACCGCCCGGCCGACGAAGAAGGCTGCAAGCTCGAAAACGGCCTCGTCTCCACCCCGAAGGGCATCGCAGACGCCTACAAGGCCTTTGTCGAGGCCGGTTGGGCCGGGCTGTCCGGCGCGCCGGAATTCGGCGGCCAGGGCCTGCCGCGCGCAACCCAGATCCTGCTCGACGAGATGCTGTCTTCCGCCAATCTCTCCTTCGGCCTTTTCCCGGGCCTGACGCGCGGCGCCGTCGAGGCGATCGAGCATCACGCCAGCGACGAGTTGAAGGCGAAATACCTGCCGAAGATGATTTCCGGCGAATGGACCGGGGCCATGGCGCTGACGGAATCTTCCGCCGGCACCGATCTCGGTCTGCTCACGGCCCGCGCCGAGCCCGTCGGCGACGGCTCCTACAAGATCAAGGGCACCAAGATCTTCATCTCTTCCGGCGACCAGGATTTCGGCGGCAACATCATCCATCTGGTGCTCGCCCGCCTGCCCGACGCACCGAAGGGCGTTAAGGGCATTAGCCTGTTCCTCTCGCCGAAATTCCTCGTCGAAGACGACGGTTCCCTCGGCGCCCGCAACGGCATGTCGGTCGGCTCGCTCGAGCACAAGATGGGCATCCATGCCCAACCGACCTGCGTCATGAACTATGACGGCGCTATCGGCTGGCTCGTCGGCGAACCGGGCCGCGGCCTGAATGCGATGTTCACGATGATGAATGCGGAACGCCTGTTCGTCGGCATTCAGGGTCTCGGCATCGCCGAAGCCGCCAATCAGAAGGCCGCCAGCTACGCCCGCGAACGCCTGCAGGGTCGTTCGCTCGACGGCAGCCGCGGACCCGTCCCGATCATCGAGCATCCCGACGTACGCAAGATGCTGCTGACCGGCCGTTCCTTCATCGACGCCGCCCGGGCGCTGGCGATCTGGACCGCCATGCAGATGGATATCGCCGCCCGCCATCCCGATCCCGCCGAACGCCGGCGCGCCGACGGTTTCGTCGCCCTGCTAACGCCGGTGGTCAAGGCAGCCTTCACCGATTTCGGCTTCGAGACCGCGGTGATTTCGCAACAGGTCTTCGGCGGCCACGGCTATATCCGCGAATGGGGCATGGAGCAGTTCGTGCGCGATGCCCGCATCACCCAGATCTACGAGGGCACCAACGGCGTCCAGGCCATGGATCTCGTCGGCCGCAAGCTGCCGATGGAAGGCGGGGAACTCGCCGGACGTTTCTTCGATCTGGTCAAGCAGGATCTGCAGGCGGCGTCACTCGTTCCCGCCACAGAGCGGATCGTCGCCGCCACCGCCTCGGCGCTCGACCGCCTCGAACGCACGACCGAGTTGCTGCTCGCCGGCAGCGGCGATCCGGCCGTGGCCGGCTCGGCCGCAACCGACTATCTTCGCCTCTTCGCGCTCACCGCCTTCGGCTGGATGTGGGCGAAGATGGCCGCCAGCGCCGCGGCGGCCGATACGCCGCCGAAGGTCCGCAAATGCGCCGTCGCCGATTTCTTCGCCGATCGCATGCTGCCGCAGACCCTCGGCCTCGAAACCGCGATCGCCAACGGAGCGACCTCGATCATTGCCCTGAACCAAGACCTTTTCTGATCCGTATACTCCAAGGGAGGAAGTAGCATGCTCGGAATGATGATGAACTCGCCGCTGCTGGTGTCGACCATCCTGCGCCACGCGGCGACCTATCACGGCACGACCGAAATCGTGTCGAAGACGGTCGAAGGACCGATCCACCGCTATACCTACGCCGATCTGTCGAAGCGCAGCCAGAAGCTCGCCAACGCGCTGAAGCGGCTCGGCCTCGAATTCGGCGACCGCGTCGGCACACTCGCCTGGAACGGCTACCGCCATCTGGAACTCTACTACGGCGTCTCCGGTTCGGGCCTCGTCTGCCACACGATCAATCCGCGGCTCTTCCGCGAGCAGATCGGCTACATCATCGAGCATGCGGGCGACAGCGTGATCTTCGCCGATCTCACCTTCCTGCCGATCCTGGAGGCACTCGCCGACCGGCTCTCCGGCATGAAGGCGATCGTGATGATGACCGACGAGGCGCACATGCCGAAGTCGGAAGCCCTGCCGAACCTTGCCTGCTACGAGACCCTGATCGCCGGTGAGTCCGACGAATACGACTGGCCGGTATTCGACGAGAACACCGCCTCCGGCCTGTGCTACACCTCCGGCACGACCGGGGACCCGAAGGGCGTTCTCTACAGCCATCGCTCCAGCGTGCTCCACGCAATGTCGAGTTCGATGCCGGATGTGCTCGGCCTGTCGGCCAACGACGTGCTCTCGCCGATCGTGCCGATGTTCCATGTCAATGCCTGGGGCGTCCCCTTCTCCGGCCCGATGGCCGGCGCCAAGCTCGTCATGCCCGGTCCGAACCTCGACGGCGCCAGCCTGCATGCCCTGTTCGAAGCCGAAGGCGTCACCTGCACCGCCGGCGTTCCGACCGTCTGGCTCGGCCTGCTCGACTGGATGGACGCCCACGGCCAGCGCTTCACCAGCCTGAAGCGGGTGGCGATCGGCGGCTCGGCCTCACCGCCGATCATGATCAGCCGCTTCCACAACATGGGCGTCAAGGTCCGCCATGTCTGGGGTATGACCGAGACCAGCCCGATCGGCCTCGCCGCCTGCCTGATGCCGAAGCATCAGTCGCTCACGCCCGAACAGAGGCTGATGCTCGAGGCCAAGCAGGGCCGCCCGGTCTACGGCATGGAGTTCCGCGTCGACGGCGCCGACGGCAAGCCGATCACCCGAGACGGCAAGGCCTTCGGTGCGATGATGGTGCGCGGTCCGTGGGTCGCCGCCGGCTACTACAACACTTCGGAAAGTGCCGCACACGAAGTTCCCGGCTGGTTCAACACCGGCGACGTCGTCACCATGGACGAGGACGGCTTCGTCCAGATCGTCGACCGCACCAAGGACGTCGTCAAATCCGGCGGCGAATGGATCAGTTCGATCGAACTGGAGAACATCGCTCAGGCCCATCCGGCGGTGAAGGAGGCGGCGGTCGTCGCCAAGCCCGATGCGCGCTGGGGCGAGCGCCCGGTCCTCGTCGTCGTCCTGAAGCCCGGCGAGAGCTTCGGCCGCCACGAGATGGTCGAGCACTATACCGGCAGGATCTCCAAATGGAGCATCCCCGACGACGTGATCATCGTCGACGAACTGCCGCACACGGCGACCGGCAAGCTCCTGAAAACCGCGATCCGCGATATCGTGCTCAAGGAATATGCCAGCGTCACCCCCGACGACAGCATCATCGGCTAGGCGCGCCATGACGAACGATGTTCAGAGCCTTTACCTCGAGGACATTGCGGTCGGCCAGACCTTCGAAAGCGCTCCGCATGTCCTGACGGTCGAGGAAATCAAGGATTTCGCGGGCCGCTACGACCCGCAATTCTTCCATCTCGACGACGAGGCGGCGCGGGAGAGCCTGTTCGGCGGCCTCGCCGCCAGCGGCTGGCACACCGCCGCGACGACGATGCGCCTGCTGGTCGAAAGTGTGCCCTTCTTCGGCGGGCTGATCGGCGCCGGCGGCGAGATCTCCTGGCCACGCGCGACGCGACCGGGAGACGCCATCCGTCTGCGCAGCGAGGTCACAGCGGTCACGCCATCCCGCTCGCGCCCTGAGCGCGGCATGGTCAACATGCGTTGCGAGACGGTCAATCAGCACGACGAGGTGGTGCAGGTCTTCACGCCGAAGATCGTCGCATGGCGGCGAACCCTGCTTTGACGGACTCCACCAAAATCTGGAAGACAGCTCAGCGTCTCAGGTCAGTCTCTATACGCGGCTGCCCGCTTCGTGCATGATCTCGGTCTTTGCACAGACCTTGAAGCTGCAATCAACCACCCGCCTTACAGGTGCTAGAGCCCGTCCACTTTAATCCGGGTCATAGCCGCAGGCAGCGAAGTAATTTTCGCATTCTTGGGCGGTGAAGATGTTGACGATTTCGCCAACCGTGTTCCATAGACCTTCTATGGAGCGCTCGGCCTTTGCCCTGAGCATTGCCTTCAGCTTGGCAAAGGCGTTCTCGATTGATGGGATGGATGGCTCCTGCTCCCGGCGTCGCATTGCGCCATAGTCGGGAAGTCATCATCCCGTATAAGAGGAGCCATCCATGTCCGAGCTTGCCACAGTCGGTATCGATCTCGCAAAGAGCGTCTTTCAGATCCATGGTGTAGACGAGAGTGGACAAGTTCTCGTGCGCCGCCAGCTTCGCCGCGGCCAATTGCTCGCGTTTTTCCAGAAGCGTCCACGATGCCTGATCGGCATGGAGGCTTGCGCAGGTTCTCATGACTGGGGCCGCAGGCTTCAGGAGATGGGGCATGACGTTCGGCTGATGCCGCCGTCCTATGTGAAGCCTTACGTGAAGTAATGGTCAGGTGAAGATTACTTTACTAATCATCAGGTGACCATAATGCGAAGGAACGCACGCGGGCCGCCCAGTTGTCGGCCGTTCGCGCAAAATTCCTTCGCATTATTTCAGAGCGTGTCCAGCCAGGCGAGCAGGCTCGTATCGCGTTTCCACGATGAAGAGTGCGCCGTCGCCACCGGCACAGCGACCTGTTCCAACGCCTTTCGCTTTGTGTCCAGATTGGCCTTCGCGTAGTGATTGGTGGTGTCGAGGCTCACATGCCCAAGCCAACTGCGGATGACCGTGATGTCTACGCCCGCCGATACAAGGTGGACGGCGGTGGCGTGACGGAAGCTGTGCGGCGTTACGTGCTTCGTTTGCAGCGGCGGCATGGTCGCAGCCGCCGCCTTCACATAGGCGGCAAGCTTGAACCGGACGCCCGAGGCGCTGAGCGGCTCTCCGTAGCGGTTGACGAACAGCCGCTGGTCTTGTGCCCGTGGCTGCCGCTCAAGCAGCTTTTTCAACAACATCACGGTTTCCGGCCAAAGCGGGCAGAGACGCTCTTTTCGCCCCTTGCCCGTAAGCCGAACGCAACTCGGGCTATCGAACCGGATTGCCTCAGGGCACATATCGAGTGCTTCCTGTATTCGCGCCCCGCTGTTGTAGAGGAACGAGAGCAACGCATGGTCGCGCATGCCTTCGAGGGTTGACTGGTCTGGCTGGGCAAGAATCGCTGCCACTTCCAGCGGATCCAGATAGCAAGGCTCAGATACCGGCGCCCGCTTGATCGGGATGTTGAGGATTTCCACGCACTGCGCGATTAAGGCAGGATCCTTGGTCGCCACAAAGTTGAAGAAGCTGCGGATCGCAGCAAGCCGGCAGTTGCGGGTGCCGATCGTGCCGCCACGGTCGTGCTCGGCGTGCCTCAGGAACGCCGCGACTTGCGCGGCGGTCAGATCGGCGAGCGAGATTATAGCAACTTTCTTTTTCGCGCGGTCAGCGACAAACCGGAGGAACAGTCGCCAGGTGTCGCGGTAGGAGCGGACGGTGTTGACGGACGCATTGCGTTGCTCGACAAGCCATTCGTAAAAGAACGCGCGCATCAGTTCCGGGAACGGATTGGCTTTGCTCATGACCGCACCTCCCGTTCGAGATTGAGGCATGGCGCGCCCACGGCCCTGAACCGTTCGTTTGCGAGATGCAGCAGATCCTGCGTGACGGTGATGTAGACCAGAGTGGAGTTGATATCCCGATGGCCGAGGTAGGTCGCGAGGAACGGCAGCCGCTCCTGCGGGTTGATCCCCAGACGGTACCATTCAAGGATACGGTTCACGACCATCGAGTGCCGAAGATCATGAACGCGAGGCCCGAACTGCCCTTGCAGTGGTTTCAATCCGGCGCGACGTACGACGTCTGTGAGCAACCAGGTGATCATTTCGGGCGTGTAGCGGGATCTGCCCTGGACGTGCCAGAACAGAGGGGACTGTCAGGATTTCCGTGTGCGGCCGGGCGGTTGATCATCAGGC
>NZ_JNAC01000090.1:0-574 GCF_000722555.1 Sphingobium sp. DC-2
GGTGGGCGATATCGCGAAAGACATCGAGCGGGTCTATGGCAAGGAGCGACTCCTGGTCGAGATTGCCAGCGCTTCGATCGACGATCCATCCGGGCGCATCTGCGATGTCATTTTCCCAATCGCCGGCAAGGACAAACTGGCGGCGATCATCAAGGAAAGCCAGGCAAAGGGCGCCTTGGATCGGCGGATCTACAAGGTGATGCGGAGGTCATGGGCCAATCATTATCGCCGTATGCTGCCAAGCCTGCTTTCGGCACTGGAGTTCCGGTCGAACAACGCCGTGTGGCGTCCGGTGCTGGCGGCCCTGGACTGGATCAGAAGCAAAGTGGATGATGGATGCCGCTACGTGCCGCCGCACGCAGTGCCGGTCGACGAGGTCATTCCGGCGAGATGGCGCAGTTCCGTCATTGATGAAGAGGGGCGCGTAAACCGGATCAGTTATGAGCTTTGTGTCCTCGCGCAACTGCGCGATCGCATCCGTTCTAAGGAAATCTGGGTTGTCGGGGCGGACCGATACCGCAATCCCGATGACGATCTTCCCAAGGACTTCGATGCGCGGCGAGAAGCATATTAC
>NZ_JNAC01000091.1:0-1466 GCF_000722555.1 Sphingobium sp. DC-2
GATGCGGACGTCGAGCGAGGCGCTGTCGGCCGACCCGTCGCCATCGGTGATGGTGACGGTGAAGGATTGAAGGATGCTATCCGTCCCCGGCTGGCCATGGGCGAGGCTGTTGCCGGTCAGTTCATAGCTGTAGGCAAAGCTGCCGCCGGTCACCGAGCCATCAGGGCCTGTCACGGGCGTGAAGCCGGTGATGCGCAGCGTGCCTTCCGCCGTGACGATCGCAGCGGCCTTGAACGCGCCGCCCGCGAAGATGGAAACCCCTTCCACGCTCGCCGCCGCCAGCCCGTCGGGGGTGGATATGCTGAAGCTGCCCGTACGGGTGAGCGCTGCTGCATCGGGGGCGGACCCATCCGCCAGATGGGCTTCCGATACAAGGACTTCGGCGCCTTCGCCATCAAGGCCGCTGATCCCTACGCCGTCATCCGATCCCGATATAGTGATGGTGAGGGTGGACGACGACACATCTCCGTCGCCATCAGTGATGGAGTAGCTGAAACTGTCGGTCAGCGTTTCGCCGGGGCTGAGCGTCTGGACCAAGGGATTTTCATTGTCGAGCCTGTAGCTGTAGAGCCCGCTGGCCTCCAGCGTCAGCGTGCCATAGACACCCTTGAACGTACCGGCGCTGGATATAGCCGCACCATCCGCGCCCTGCACGTCCGCCACGCCGTCGCTGCCGTTGGCGTCGCTGCCGCCGATGCCCGTCAGCACATTGCCGTCCGCCACAAGCGGACCGTCCTCGCTCACGCCATCGCTGTCCGCCAAAGCGCGCGGCGCATCGTCGGAGATGCGGATGAGAAGATCGGCCACCCCCACCGACCCGTCACTGTCGGTCACTTTGACGCTGAACTGGTCCTGCCCCTCTTCGCCAGATGCCGGGGCCGTCAGCGTGTAGCTATAGCTGTAGCCCGCGTCTGTGCGCGTGACCTGTAATATGCCAAAGCTGCCTGAGACGGTGCCCCCCGCCGTGACATCCACGCCGCCCACAAGGAGTTGCGCCACGCGATCGGCTCCAGTGTCGATCGCCAGGACGCCGGCCGCCGTCTCGCTCGCCGAGGCCGGGTCAGAACCTGACGGCAGGCCCGCTTCGGACACCGCCGCGGTGGAAGGCATGATGCGGGGCGTGCTGTCGGCCGCGAGAAGCACGGTCACGGTGGCGCTTGCGCTGTCTCCGTCGCCGTCCTTGAGACTGTAGGTGAAACTGTCGCTCCCCGTCGCGCCAGCATTGGGCGTATAGGTAAAGCTGCCGTCGCCATTATAGATGAGGCTGCCTTTTGCGGGTCCGGTCACCAGCGAAACACCCGTCGCCAGCGCAACGCCATCCGCCCCGGTGAGATCGTTCGCGACCACATTAATAATGACTGAACTATCTTCCAGCGCGGCGGCGCTATCGTCGCGCGCATCGGGGATGTCGTCGCTGATGCGGACGTCGAGCGAGGCGCTGTCGGCCGACCCGTCGCCATCGGTGA
>NZ_JNAC01000092.1:0-4663 GCF_000722555.1 Sphingobium sp. DC-2
TCCTTGTTGCCCATTATGCCCGGCCACACACGGAAATCCTGACAGTCCCGATCAAGTCGTTCCGGTCGGTCTATCCGGAGGTGGAACTGGCGCTGTCCGCGCTGAACAATGCCGAGCTGCACCGGGCCCTGATCACGCGGGAGATCGACATCGCCGTTGCCCGCCCCGAACTCAAGGACGAGGAGTTCCGCCAGCAGCTTCTGTGTCGCGAGAAGCTGATCCTGGCGCTGCCCGACAGCTCTCCGCTGGTCGCGGAAGACAACATCACCTTCGCCGACCTGAGCGGCCAGACCTTCGTGCTCTATCCTCGCCGCCCGCGCCCGAGCTATGCCGATGTCGTGCTCGATATTTGCGAGCGAGAGGGGGTGAAGCCCGGCGGCCTCGAGCTGACGCAGGATTTTCAAAGCGCAATCTCGCTGGTCTCGGTCGGCGTGGGGCTGTCGGTCGTGCCCGAATCCGTCAGCCGGACGACGCGACCTGGGGTCATCTATCGCCCCTATGTCGGCCACAACCCTGGAACCGCTTTGACGGTCCATTCCCGGTTGGACAACCGCGCCCCGCAGGTGCTGAACTTCATGGAGATCACCCGAAAATTCACCAGGACGGCGCAAGCCGCAGTCACTCGGGCCGAATAGCGCGGCACAGCGCCTGAACCCGCTATTCCCCGTCTGCGGATTCGCGGATGATCAGGGATCCCTGCGTCGATGGCCCAGGCGGTCAGAGATCCGCTGCGCCGCATCGACGGTGATAGTACGGAAAGCGCGCGGCTGGCGCGCATGGCGGCTGGCCGGAACCGTCATCGACAGCACCGCGACCGCGCGTCCGACGTGGTCCCGAATCTGTGCCGCGAGGCAGACCAGATCGTCATCATCGCCAATTGGGCCGCTGTCGAACCCCTCGGCCGCCAGTGCGGCCAGTTCGTCGCGCAAACGTTCCGGGGCGTCGATGGGACCACCGGGGCGGGCATGCTCGTCCAGCCAGTCGTCAAGCCGCATGGGGCTGAAGGCAGCCAGATGCAGTCTGCCGGGCGGCGCCTTGTGCAGCGGCAGATGCGGGCCGATCACCCCGGACGACACCCGCAGGGGCCGGGTGCCGTCGATGGCGTCGACCAGCAGCAGACGGTCGTGATCGTGCATCGTGAGGTGCAGCGTCTCGCCATGATCGGCGGAAAGCTGGGCCATCACCGACCGCGCCACCTCGACCAGATCGAAACTGTCCTCCAGCGCGTGGTAGAGCGTCGCCACCAGCGGGCCGAGCCGATAGCGCCCCCGCTCGACCTTGCGCAGAAGGCCGATCCCCGCCAGCCCATCCACCAGATCGTGGGTGCCGCTAATGGAATTGCCGATGGCCCGCGACAGGGCCGTGACGCTGTGTTCCGACTGCGTGGCGGAAAAGCAGCGCAGTACTTCGCCGATCTTGCGGATTGTCTTCATCGAGTGCTCCCTCGTCCTGCCGATCCCGCTGTGTTTTCCGGCAATGCCGGAAAAATGACAGGTATTACGCGATACCTTTCGGTGCGCACGCGTCGATGTCAGTCTTCACGTCGAGGAGCGTCAGGCAATCTGCCGCAGGGGAGGAAGACATGAAAGATCAAACCACCGCCACCCAGGCACCGTATACCGGTGCCGAATTTCTGGACAGCATCCGCGATGGGCGCGAGATCTACATCCACGGCGAGCGGGTAAAGGACGTCACCAGCCATCCGGCTTTTCGCAACTCGGCCCGTATGGTCGCGCGCTGGTACGACCGGCTGAATGCGGAGAAGGCTACAATCGGCCGACCGACCGACACAGGCTCGGGCGGGTGGACGCATCCCTTCTTCAAGGGAACCAAGACCGCCGAGGAACTTGTGGCTGGCCGCGATGCCATCGCCGCCACCCAGCGGGTGGCGAATGGCTGGATGGGCCGCTCGCCCGACTACAAGGCCGCCTTCCTGGGCACGCTGGGGGCCAATGCGAGCTTCTACGGCGAATATGCCGGCAATGCGAAGACCTGGTATGACCGCACGCAGGAGCGGCTGGACTACTGGAACCACGCCATCGTTAACCCGCCGATCGACCGCCACCTGCCCGTCGAGGAGACCGGCGACGTCTACATGCAGGTGGAGAAGGAAACCGATGCCGGCCTGATCGTCTCGGGTGCCAAGGTGGTTGCCACCGGCTCGGCCCTGACGCACTATAATTTCATCGCCCACTACGGAATCCCGATCAAGGAGAAGAAGTTTGCCCTGACCTTCACGGCTCCGATGGACAGCGCCGGCGTCAAGCTGATCAGCCGCGCTTCCTACGAGCTGAACGCGGCGGTCATGGGCACGCCCTTCGACTATCCGCTCTCCAGCCGGATGGATGAGAACGACGCGATCCTCGTGTTCGACAAGGTGCTGGTGCCCTGGGAGAACATCTTCATCTATGGCGACATCGAGAAGATCAACGCCTTCTTCCCCGCCTCGGGCTTCGTGCCGCGTTTCACGCTGCACGGTACCACGCGGCTGGCGGTGAAACTCGATTTCATCTCCGCCCTCTTTTCCATGGCGCTGGAGGCGACCGGCTCGGGCGCCTTCCGCGGCCCGCAGACCGCCGTGGGCGAGGTGCTGGGCTGGCGCAACCTGTTCTGGGGCCTGTCGGACGCGATGGTGAAGAGCCCGGTCCCGTGGCAGGGAACCGATGGCTACGTTCTGCCCAACATGAACTACGGCCTTGCCTATCGCATCTTCGCACCGATGGCCTACAGCCGGATCAAGGAACTGATCGAGCGCCATGTCGCCTCGGGGCTGATCTACCTGCCGTCCTCGTCGCTCGACTTCGCTTCGGATGCGGTGCGGCCCTATCTCGACCGGTTCGTGCGCGGCTCGAACGGCATGGCAGCAGTGGACCGCGTCAAGCTCCTGAAGCTCCTCTGGGATGCGATGGGCTCGGAATTCGGCGGGCGGCATGAGCTTTACGAGGCAAACTATGCCGGCAACTACGAGAACATCCGCATCGAGACCATGCTGACCGCGCAGGCGACCGGCGAGATGGCCACCCTTCAACAGATGGTGCACAACTACATGGCCGAATACGACCTGACCGGCTGGACCGCGCCCGACCTCATCAACCCCTGGGACGTGAACCGCCTGAAGGCGGGTTTCCAGGGCTGAGGCCACGGGTTCAAGTCCGTGAGGGCGGCCGATCATCCCGGCCGCCCCTTGCAAGAGGAGGAGCGGATGGGTCTGGATTTCTCCGGGGTTCCGGCCCAGGTCGTCACCGACCGGCAAGTCATGCTGCCTGCCAGCGTTGCGGCCCTCGGGGCCTTCGACGGGGTACATCGCGGGCATCAGGCGCTGATCCGGGCTGCCGTGGACTCGGCGCGGGAGCAGGGTCGGCCCGCCGTGGTCTGGACCTTCGATCCGCCACCCAAGGTGCATTTCGGTCGCGCGGCGCAGCTTTTGCCGCTGGCGGAAAAGCTCGCGCGGATCGCGGCGCTCGGCCCCGACTTTATCGTCGTCGCCCAGTTCAATGACTGCTACGCCCGCCGTAGCGCCGACGATTTCCTGGCCGATCTGGGTCGGATCGGGCCTGTGCAGATCCATGTCGGCGCCGATTTCCGCTTTGGCGCGCGGCAGGCAGGCGATGTGGCGCTTCTGGCGCGGCATTTCAGCGTCGTCGAGGCCCCGGTCACCTGCTGCACGGCAGGAGAAACGATCTCGTCCAGCCGGATCCGTGGGCTCCAGGCCTCCGGGCGCGCTGCCGAAGCCGTGCCCCTGCTGGCCGCCCCGCTGCCCTTGCATGCTATCGGGGCCGCCCTTTTAACCAACGACATCCGCCATAGGGAGGACGACAATGCTTAGATTTGACGCACGTGATCTGCGCAACGCCTGCGGCAGCTTTGCCACCGGCGTCACGGTGATCACCACCCGCACGGATGACGGCGACCATGGCATGACCGCCAATGCCTTCATGTCGGTCTCGCTCGACCCGCCGCTGATCTCCATCTCGCTCGACCACAAGAGCAAGATGCGGGAGCGGATCCGCGCCTCGGGCCGCTACGCGGTCAGCATCCTTGGTGACGACATGGAGCATGTCGCCTGGCATTTCGCGGGGCGTCACAACGAGGCCCTGTCCACCATCCTCGAAGACCGCCACGATCTTCCAGTGGTGCCGGGCGCGGCGGCGGTGTTTCTTACCGAGGTGGAACAGGAGGTCGATGCCGGCGACCATACGCTCTTTATCGGACGCGTCACCCATCTCGAACGCCGGGCCGAAATCGGCCCGCTGCTCTTCTGCGGCGGCAAATTTGCGCGGCTGGCCGCGGCGATATAGACACGATGTCACAAAGGCAAGCGTTCGGAGGTCGATGGGGGTCGTGCATGGGAGGCGCCGCCTTAACCTGGGACCGGACGCACTTCTCTCCGCAGACCGTTTTTCACGCACTGATTGACGGGGCGATGTGTTGCCACGTTGCAATAGCCTGGGAGCGAAGTTTTCGGTGATCGGCAGCGGCCAGATGTCCGCGGTGAAGAAGGACGAGATTGGCGATCTGGCCATGAACTGAGACGAAACGCTGGCATTGCCGGGCCGACTTAAACCGCATCATACGCCACTCCCGTCGTCGCACGGGGAGATGTGAATTCTCTGCCCGGCTCTGTTGCAAAGATTGGCGGCAGTCAGAGGTAGGCTGTCGCTCT
>NZ_JNAC01000093.1:0-5604 GCF_000722555.1 Sphingobium sp. DC-2
CAATCTCCGCCAAGCATGCTCAAGCTTCACGATTTTTGCAACAGAGCCCTCAAGATTGTGGTGGCAGGGCATCTCATGGCGCTTGCCGCCCTTTTCGTGCAGCCGGACCCATAGGCGGCGGTTCTGCACGAACACGTCCTCCACCCGCATCGCCAGCGCCGCGCCGACCCGCGCGAACGAATAGACCATCAACCCGATCAGCGCCCGATCGCGCAGGCCGGCATGGGTGGTCACGTCGATCCTGTCGAGCAACGCCCGCGCCTCGTCGGGGGCCAGCACCGGCGTCTTGCCGCGCCGCTGGCTATGCGCCGGCCCACGCACCGACGCGGCGGGGTTCACTGGCACGACATGGCCCGTCACCAGCCAATCGAACAGATGCTTCACGCCGGCGAGTTGCTGCTTGACGCTGGGCGCGGCCAGCTCGCGCCCCAGCGCCTCGATCCAGGCCGCGACGTGGAGCGGCTGCACGCCGGCAAGGGAGGCGACGCCGCGCGCCTCACACCAGGCCAGGAAGTCGCCCGCCGCGCGCGCATAGGCGCGGCGTGTGTGCGGGTTGCGGATGGTGACGGCAAAGAACTCAAGGAAGCGCAGCCGCGTTGCGTCGTCGGCCGCCGCAATCAGTGCCGGCAGCGCCAGCGTGGGCGAGGGCAGGAGGGCGAGCTGGTTCATCGTGCAATCTTCTCCCAGCGCGCCGGTTCGGGACACGGCTGCGCCAGCTCCCGGCGCAGCTCGTCAAACACCTCGTCGGCGGGGCGGACCGATTCCAGTTCGGCCGCCGATGCGTCCAGCACCCGGCCTAGCAACTCGTCGCGTAGGTCGCGGTACGGCTCCAATTCACGAAAGTTCTGGACGATCGCGAACACCGCCTCGGATGGATCAACGAACATGCCGCGCTCGACCCGCTCCAACAGCCAATCGGCCTGATCGCCGGTCAGATACGCCTCGAAGCGTAGCCCGCCCGCACGGGCCTGCTCGCGCAGCGCCTTGGCCTGGTCGCGCTCGGCGTAGTTGTCAGCGAAAGCCTCGTCGTCGTCCATATCGCTTCCTTCGGCGGTGGATCTCGGGATCGTTTAAACGGCCTCGCCTGGGTCGCCGCGATAGCGCACCCAAAGGCCGCCCATCGCGTCGCGGTAGCCCCATGCGTCGGCGTAGGTCGTCGGCTCCTGCGCCAGCCAGGCCATGATCGTCAGCATATCCTCGGCAATGACGGCATCGAGGTTGCACAGGTGCAGGATCGGGAAATGGCCGCACTCGTCGCCGTTCCACCAGGCCAGGAGGAAATCGGCCACCTTGCGCGATGCGCCGGTCTCGGCCGCGCGCGTGGCGGGCAGAGCGACGGGCAGCAAACGGCCGATTGCCGCGCCGACTTCATCGAAGCTGACGGCGCGAATGACAGGCCGGCGCTGCGGGGGTGCCGTGTGGGCGATCCCGCTCATGCGCGCGCGCTCCCCTCGCGGCGCGGTCGTCCACCCCGGACATGCGCGCCAGGATCAATGATCGTCTCGGCATGGCGGCTGAGATTTTCGACCGCGCCGGCCATGCCGAATATCTCGACCCGCCCGCCCTTGTTGTAGATGCGCCCCGCTATGGTGCCGTGGAGGATGGCGCGTGCCTTCGGCTCGATCGTCAAGTCGCCCATGATCGTGCCGTGCAGGATGAACCGCACGCCGCCCTGCAGGGTCGCGTTGCCGGTGATGGTGCCATAGAGCGCCATGTCCTCGCCAATCGCGAACGGACCCTCAATGCTGTCGTGAACCGCGCGCATTATGAAGCCGCCTCAAGATCAGTCAGACGAATCAAAGCTGCCCCGTTGCAACGAGTTGACCCAGCAGGGCATTGACACGGGTCTGCCATCCGGGGCCGCTGCCGCGCAGATGCTCCACCGTCTTTGCATCCAGTCGGATTTTCACCTCCACCTTCGGCGCTTCCGACTTCGGCCGCCCGCGCCGGGAAGGCTTCATCCCGGCCATGAACGCCGCATCCATCGGCGGATTGTCATCGTGAACCTTCGGATCAAACTTGGCCATGATAGAACCTCACTTCGTGCTTCTCTGCTGGGCGTAGGCTGATGGCGCGCACCGCATCGTCATGAGAGCCTTCGGTGAAAAAGCACATGCAGGCGATCACCGATCAGGCCCATGCCGACGAAACGAACCTCTCCATAATCGAAGCGATCATCTTCGCGCTCAAACGCCGTATCCCAATCGAAATCTTCCGCAGCTCGCAAGGATACGCCGTGCTTGGCGATATTGGCTTCATCCTTGGCCGGGTCGAACTCGATTTCCATAGCAAATAGCGTACACCCATTAAATCGAGGAAGCAATGATTTTCGGGTGCACAAAAATTATGTTGAGTGCCACGCTATTTGGCCACATGATGCCATGATAAATGGCCAAGATGGGTGGTTGCCGGCAGCTCCGGGCCTTTCAGAGAAGGTTTGAAAATGGCGCCAACTCGGCGACGGTGCCGACCAGGCTTTGCCGGGTCAGGATCGCGAGATATTCCTCGACCGTATAGGGCGGCGCGGTAAGACGGGCGCGCACCTTTGCAACGGCGCTGCAAAAGACGCCGGGTGCGAGGTGTAAATGGCTGGTCAGAAATTCGTCGGGATGCTGCGCCTCGATGCCATAGGACGCGAGGGACGAAGCGGGAAAATGCTTGAGGTTCTGCGTCACGATCACGTCGCAGCGCCCGACGATCGCGGCGGCCAGCACATGCCGGTCGCCGCGATCGGGCAAATCAAGAGATGGAATCAGCGTGTCATAGCCCGTCACAAGGGCGTCGCGCATCGCCCTGTCCATGCGGTCGCGCGTGCGTTCCAGCGCGGCTCGGTCGCGGTGCGGTTCGTTGCGTACCAGCGCCTCGATCCACTCGCGATGAATGTCCGCGCTCCATTTGGCCTTGAACAGATCGGTAACGGCAATCTGCATCAGCAGATCGCGCATGGGGGCGGGATAGAGGACGTTAGCGTCCAGCAGCGCCGTATAATGGCTCATGCGTGACGATAGCCCATGTCCTGTTCCTGGGCCTCTCGGGCCAGTTCATCCAGCACGGTTTCCCGGTCGCGGTCGTCACGGGCCTTATAGGCCATCAAATCTTCCATGCGGATACGGCGGTGCGTGCCGACCTTGCGATGCGGGATCACGCCGGTATCGAGCAGGTTGATGAGGAAAGTGCGCGAGACATTGAGCATGTCGGCCGCCTGCACGGTGGTCAGCTCCGCATCCTCGGGAATGATCGTCACACCGCGACCGGCGGCCATCGCGTCGAGAATATCCATGAGCAGCGACACCGCGCCGGCGGGCAGCTCTATGGGCTTCTCCTGTTCGGCGTCGCGCACGCGCAAGGTCAGCGGGCGTTTCTGGCGGGCATAGCCGGCAAGCACTTGGCCCGACAGGCGCGCTATGGCGGCATCCTGCGGTGTCGGCGGCATCTGGCGATGGGCGAGCATGTTCATGGTGGACTCCTTCTCCCTTGAAGTAGGGCATAAACGCCGCAAACGCAATAAATGACATAAGTGACAATATCTAGCCGCCAAGATTCACGGCCTGTTCTATGTATGATAAAGGACATTATCATACATAGAACGAGGCGTGAATCCCGCATGTCGCATTCCGGCTATTCAGCTATCGCGTCGAACCGGTCTCGAGCCTCACGCACAGCCATGTGGTTCTGGTCAGCCCATTCGATAAGGGCCAGCAAGGGTTGGAACATCGAGTGGCCCAAAGGGGTCAGGCTATATTCCACCTTGGGCGGCGTGCTGGGGACGACCAGCCTGTGAACGTAGCCATCCCTCTGCAATTCACGCAGGGTCTGCGTCAGCATGCGTTGCGAAATGTCGAACACAAGTCGGCGGATCTCGCTGAAACGGCGCGGGCGTTCCGCAAGCACGATCAGCAGGAGCGAAGACCATTTGCCGCTCAGATTGGCCAGGACGTCCCGTACCGGGCAATTATCCAGGTTGCCGCCATGCGCGCGACGTATCTCGTCGAGCTTCATGCCCCCGTCAACATTGAACACCGCGATGCCGGTGGTTCCCTTCGCGTAACCAGCTTCCATAAAACTGCCTTCTTTACAGGAGTTGAACTCAGTTTAACATCATAGTCTCAATAAGAGACCTAATCTAGCAGCAGGAATATCCCTTCATGAGTGAAACGATCCTCGTCACCGGCGCAACCGGCCAGCTCGGCCAGCGCGTGGTTCACCATCTCCTGGAGACCCAAGGTGTGGCGCCTGAGAGCCTGATCCTGCTGAGCCGTGATCCAGGCAAGTTGTCTGACCTCAGCGCAAGGGGTGTCCAGGCGAGGATCGGAGACTTCGACGACGCAGCGTCGCTGGGCCAAGCCTTCGACGGTGCCGATCGCATTCTCATCATCTCCACGGATGCTGTCGGCGAGCCGGGCAAGAGGTTGCGTCAGCATCTTGCAGCCGTTTCGGCCGCAGCCACAGCAGGTGCGCATATTGCCTACACCTCGATGCTGGCGCCCGAACCGGGTAATCCGGTGCTCTTCGCGCCCGATCATTATGGCACCGAGCAAGCGATCAAGGAAACGGGTCGTCCCTACACGATTTTCCGTAATGGCTGGTATCAGGAGAATCTCCTGATGACTTTGCCGCAGGCGATCAAGATGGGGACGCTCTACACATCGGCAGGGGAAGGCCGGACCTCTCATATTGCGCGAGAGGACGTCGCTCGCGCTATTGCCGCCTCGCTGGCGTCCGGTTCTACGGAGAGCATCACCTATCAGTTGACCGGCCCCGAGGCGCTGACGACCACCGATGTCGCCGCATTGGCGGGCGAGGTCGCAGGCAAGCAGATTCCGGTCGTCAACCTCACCGACGAGCAGTTACTGGAGGGCATCAAGGCGGCCGGCGTCCCGGAGGGCTTCGCGCGGCTTCTGGTGTCCTTCGACGCCAACGCACGCACCGGCAGCAACTCCCTCGTTACCGATGACGTGGCAACGCTTTCCGGACAACAGCCCCTCCCACTTCGGGCTTTTCTGGAGAGCAGCAAGGCCGCGCTTATCGCATAGCAACCGCTTCGCGATGCACCGGCAGGGGCGAGATCAGCAGTCAGTTCTTCGGCCGCCCCATCGATCTCGCTCATGCACCTGTTCAACACCATCCGCCCTCTCGATCCATGCCGCGAAGTCGGACGGTGCGGCCAGATCTAGAGGGCGGATGGCGCTGCACTTCAACGCCGCGATCGTCTCAGGCCGTTGCGCATTCACCAAGCATGGCGCGATCCTTAGCGATTGTTGTTCATTCTCTCACTGGACGGAATAAGCCCTAAGGAAGACGTCCACGGCGTCCGCGACGGATGCAGCCATTTTTCCCTTGGTTTTGGCTCCCCAAAGCAGAGGTTCTACATATCCCGCTTCAAGCAGGCCCTTGAGGTGGATCGCGATCAACATGGGATCGGTGGCGGCCAATATCCCTCTATCCTGCAACTGTTGCACATAGGCCGCCACTTCTTCCCATGCTCGCATTGGCCCGCGCGCATAGAGGCTTGCCCCTAGTTTGGGGTCGGTACATAGAACGGACCCAGATATACGCTCTCATGACTGCCGTCCGAGACGCTGGCCGAGTTTACTCCTTCGCTGG